>JAIRRJ010000087.1 GCA_031256035.1 Treponema sp.
TCCATTGATAATATGTTTCAGGTGGAATATTAAACGCTTCTTTCAATTCCAAGAAGGTATGTCCTTCATTTTTGTAGGCTACTGCCCGCCGTATAAAGTCTATGCTATACATATTCTACTTATCGGTTTTTCTTTCAAAAACTTAACTTGATTGACTATAGTATGCGGCAGCTTTTGTGTTGTTTGATGTTTCGGACAAAATCGTCTAATTCTTCCTCTGTTAATATAATGGTAATAGTATCATTTCCTATAAAGTTAATGGCATTTTCAAGTTCAACTAATTCTCTGATATGTTTTAGAAGTTTGTCTGCATATTCATAATATAATTTATCGCTGATAGGTATATAATCTATTTTGAAATATTTGAGGCTTGTAGAATAATTTTCTTTTTTTATTACTCGTTTTATTCGTTCATAAGTAACATCACGGCAAATATTATTTTCATTGTTGGTGCAAAGAATGAATTTGCGCTTGCCGTTATCTTCACTATTCAATCCCATAACTGCATGACCTGTTGTGCCTGATCCAGCAAAAAAATCAAGAACGATAGCATATTTACTATTTGTCGCAACTCTAAGGCAATCTTCAACAGCATATAAAGATTTTGGATAGTCAAATACTTTTTTATTCATTATTGACATTAGTAAATTATTTCCGTGTGCTGTTGCTGAATATTCCGTTTTATCCCACCATGTTAAAGGTAACATTCCCTCATCTTTCATTCTTGATTTAATATATACAGCAGGATTTTTATTTCTATCAAAACCGAATTTCATTTCAGATATTTCTGATTTAGCTCTTTCAATACTCCATTTCCATCTCCTCTCTCTACCGTCATCATCTAATGGGAATACCATGACTTCATTTGTTTTTGTTTTTTCAAGGATTAACCATTCTTTTTTATCATCATTCCATTTTACTGATGGAATTCTTATCAATTTATCTTTGATATTCAAAAATATAGGAAAATACATTTTTGGTGATTCCTGTCTGTATCCACCATGTTTTCTAAAATTTACCCATTCAAAATTTCCAATAATGTCTTTTTCTCCATATCGTGAAATTTGTTTTTCCGTTCTTTTTAGTCTGCCAATTTTTACTTCAGCAGTTCTACCATAAAATAATGCGTACTCATGTGCTATTGCAAAACCTTTTGATGTTGAACGTCCTGAGGGATTATTTTTAATTACTACTGTACCTAAACGGTTATCTTCGCCAAATATATCATTTGCTAAAAGTGTCAAAGGTGATATTTCATAATCATCAATGGTTATTAAAATTACGCCCTCTTTTATTAATAATTTTTTAGCAGTTTTTAAGCGAATAGACATCATACTTAACCATTTGCTATGACGAAAGGTATCGTTTTCATCAACAAAATCATTATCATATTTCCAGTTTGTTGCGCCTGTATTATACGGCGGGTCTATGTAAATGACATCAATTTTTCCTTTATGTGTTTTAAGTAATAATTGTAACGCTGCCAAATTATCACCCTCAATCAGAAAATTGACTTGCCCTCCATTATCAATGAATAGTTTTTTATTTTCTGTTAGTACGGGTGTATGGGTTTCGAGAGTTTCATCTATGGCTTCCCGGTGTTCTTCAAAGACAAGCCCGAATTTTTTGGCGTTTATTTCCTTTTCTATTTCGGTAAGCCATGTCAGAAAATTTCGGGTGTTTTCGTCCTGTTTGACAGAAGCGATATATTTGTGGATTTTCTGAATTTTTTGAACGAGGTTGGTTCGCTTTTGCTTTGATACGTTGGTTGACATGGTTCAATTCTCTTTTACATAAAGAGGCTTCATTTCTGGAATATTTCCTTTTTATTATCGTCAATAAGCAGATAAATTACAAGTATAATAATACGTCATATAGCCGATTGTACGCTAATAATACGGCTATTAGCATATAAAAATGACTTTAAAACAGATTTTTATCAATAATTTGAAGGAATTTCGCAAAAAAGAAGGTTTAACTCAAGTGAAACTGGCAGAATATTGTAATACTGGCACTAGTTATATTGGGGATATTGAGATTTGACGGAGATTCCCCTCTATGGAAATGATAGAAAAAATAGCAAATATACTTAGAATAGAGCCGTACTTTTTTTTCAAAAGCCCTAAGAAAAGCATGAATTTAGAAACTGAAAGCCTCTTTCCTCGTCTCCCAAACTCCATGAAAAATCAAATTAATACTCAAATAAAAACCCAGATTAACCAACTTACGAGTGAAATTATTAAAGAAACTTACGAAATACTGAACAAATACTGAGGTTACTACATTTTTATTTTGATATGTTGATTGATATTTAGGTTTCTTGTATTTATCCTTATGAATCTAGTTGATATTTCAATTGCTTTAGATTATTTGCTTTGGACAACAAAAATAGACCTATTTCGATGCCAATATTTTTTGCGAGTCTAAAATATTCAACATTTGCTGTAAAGGAATGACCGCCTTCTGAATGTAAAACCTCAATATATTTGTTAATCAACTGATGATCATTATCAGATAATTCTAATTTACTTCTTAAGTAATATCTACAATTACCTATATCTTGCATACCTTCATTTTTTGGTATTTGTTCATTATTATTCGCCGCAATCTTCCTGGCTAAGTCAGTTACTAAATCTTGCATAAATGAACGCATGTTACTAATCATTCCACTTGTTACTATGGTACTATTTGTATTGATGTATTCGTCTATTTCTTTAAGTAATTGCTCATATTTTTGATCAAAACCATTATTTGAAAATATTGTTATTATTTTTTCCTTATCCCTATTGATTTCAATGTTTACCCCTAAAATACTTTCTTTTATTTCTTCATAACCAATATTGGCTAAACCTAATTGTAAATTGTTTATTATATCATTATGGAATGGACAATCACTAATAATCTGATTCCGTGAAAAATGCAGTAAAGATGGAATTATTTCAACATTTAAATATATTCTTTCAGTTGATAACAAATCATATAAAAAATAAACAAGTGTTGCATTTGTGCAATCATACATCCTACAGTTCTCTGTAAGTGTTCTTATGGGTTCAGGTAATTTGTTATGAAACCCCAATTTCAACAAAGTAAAAAAAATCAATGCGACAGAAGAGCTAATGTATTTTATTTCTCTTTCAAATTGATTTTTATTAGCAATATTTATTTCTTCTTTTTCATTTTGAAAGGTATGAAGAAGATTATTTATAAAAATTTCTTTCAACTCGGCAGTTTGTAACCCAGCATAAATATTCACAAGTGTATCAGAGTGCTCATATATTATTGTATTCTTATTATTTTCCGCTAGAATAAACCATGTTTTTCCCTTTGTTTTGAGTAGAATTTTTTCTCTATTAAAAATTATGTGTATTTGTTTAGCTAAAGTATCTCCATCCATAAAATATCCCTGTGCGTTAGATTTTTTCCACATTGTACCCTTTTTATAGCAAAATTCTAATCTCGTTCTCACAAACTAATATTCAATCCTGTTTTATACCTCCTCAATCCCTAAAAACCTTCTTCTGCATCTCAATATACCCATTTTGTGCGGCGGAAAGAGTGGCAAACCGTTACTTGAGCAAGGCTTTCTCTATTGGACTTAAATCCGCGGGGGCTATGCCGATACTATTTACCGAGCCAATCCTATTCAAATTCAGTCTCCATTTTGGATGCTTTGTGACACCACCATTGCGGTTAATTTTTTCACTATTTCAAAGAAGCTTTTCTTTGGAGCTAAGGGGAATTGAACCCCTGACCTCTTGAATGCCATTCAAGCGCTCTAGCCAACTGAGCTACAGCCCCGTGAGTTTCCTCACTATAGTCAATAGACGGATTTGTGTCAAGCTGAGTACAATGCTCCATGATTGTCAGTGTTTCGAGACGGTGTGATATTCCCCGGTTTCAGTTTGACTGGTTCATGAAAAGGCTTGATGCGGGGTTTGCCGAGGTGGTAAACCCCTTTAACTCCCGCCAGATAAAGCGTGTTCCACTGCTTCCGGGTAAGCCGGGAATGAAGCCGGAGGACGGGGTTGACGTTTTTATCTTTTGGACGAGGGACCCGCGGAAAATCCTTGCCAATGCTGAGGAACTGACAAACCGGGGCTTTCCCTTTTATGTGATGGTAACGGTAACCGGCTATCCCCTTGAACTTGAGCCGAGTATGCTCCGTACAGAAAAAGCCCTGACGGCAATGAAGGAACTGGCGCGAAAAATCGGATCGGACAGAGTGATATGGCGTTATGATCCCGTCATTTTCACATCCCTTACAGATGCAGATTTTCACCGCGCTAATTTCAACATTTTGGCGCAAAATCTTGCGGGTTCTGTCCGGTGGGTTATTGTCAGCTTGTACAATGAATACACGAAGACAAAGAAGCGTTTGGAAGGGCTGGAAAGGGTTGGCGCGTTACGGATACTTGATAGCGGCGGCAGTCTTGCAGACTTGCTTACCGGTTTTGCAAAAAGCGCCGAAGCCGCCGGAATGGAAATTCAAAGTTGTGCCGAAAAGGAGGATTTTTCGGCGTTCGGAATTAAGCCGGGCGCGTGTATTGACGCTGAATTAATCAATAAACTGTGGGGGCTGGAATTTTCGGGCAAGGACAAAAATCAACGTCCCAACTGCCTGTGCTGTAAAAGCGTCGATATTGGCGGTTACGGAATTTGCAGCGCACATTGTGTGTACTGTTACGCCTGGTAAAAAAAACTCGTGATTGGAAGGCGGGGGTTCATACCCCGCTGCTTGCGGCTGTTCAGGTTACTACGTTGAGCATGAAGGTATATATTATGGTGCAGGGGTATGACCCCCGCCAGTATAATAAATTTCCTCTCCAACGAAGATACCCCACCGGCTTGCCGCGGGGTTCTTCATTTGTGTATCTTGACGTATAAATCATAATACCATAGAATATGGTATAGTAATACCATAGAATATGGAGGTTAGAAATGGCTTATTTCCACAGGCTTCTGGAAAGTCTTTTGGAAGATACCGTTAATACAAGGGCTTTGGTGTATTTGAATGGCATGAGGCAGTGCGGGAAATCCACTATTGTACAGAACTTATCCATCCGCAAGAAATTAAACTATATAACTTTCGATAATCCTCCTGTTTTGGCATTTGCCCAAAATGATCCCGCCGGGTTCATGCAGCAACTGCCGCAGGATAAACTCAACATTATAGACGAAATCCAGCTTGCTCCGGAGTTGTTTCGTTATTTCAAGATGGCCATAGACGAGAAACGCCTTGGCACCAAAGACAGGGCGTTATTTTTGCTGACGGGTTCGGCGAACATTTTTGCCCTGCCGGAACTGGCGGATGCGCTTGTTGGGAGAATGTCAACCATGACTCTCTATCCTTTTTCAATATCAGAAATCAAAGGAACCGGAGTTAATTTTATTGAGAAATTATGGAATACTGACTTGACCCCCCAAAAATACACCAGGGCAAAAATAGCCGAAATAATTTCGGCTGCAACTTTTCCCGAAATTGCTCTAAGCAAGAAAAAAAACAGGCATCAGTGGTTCAATGATTACATCACTACCATACTCCAGCGGGATGTGAGAGTTCTTGCCGACATTAAAAATCCTGAGAACATTTACCACCTGCTTGCAGCGCTTTCGCAAAGAGCCGCATGTCTGTTGAATAACGCGAATGTGATGAAAGATACAGGATTTGACGCAAAGACTTACGAAAAATACAAAGCCCTGTGTTCAAGTACGTTCCTCATATTTGAACTGCCGTCATGGAGCAAGCCGAATAAGCTGGACAAAAGATTCGTAAAACAGAAAAAACTGTTTTTTACCGACACAAGCCTTCTTTGCCACCTGATGCAGCGTGATATGAATGAGGTCTCTGCTAATGATAAAACAACAATGGGACATTTATTCGAAAATTTTATAGCGACAGAAATCATGAAAGCAACAAAATCACTGGGCGCGTTTAGTGTATCACATTTTAATCCGGTGCAGTATCAGGGGAAAGAGGTTGATTTTGTTATTGAGAATCAAAAAGGAGATGCCGTGGGGATTGAGGTAAAACTTGACGGAACAATCAATGCAAAAGACTGGGCGAATATGACTGTGTTATCTGAAACACTGGGAAAAAAATTTACGAAAGGCATCATAATTTATACGGGGACTGAGCTTGTGCCTGTCGGGCGGAACATTTGGGCAGTACCGGTGAATTATCTGTGGGAAAAAGATTAAGGGAAGGCAGTCTGCTGTATCGTAAATGCGTTGACGTTTTACATCATACGCTGCTTCTGCCGGTTACCCCAACAGCTCCTGCGCCTTCTTCACCAGACTTCCGACATCAAGCCCGAAGCGATCGGTCAGGTAATCCTGAGTGCCCACTTCGCCGAATTCGTCCTTAATGCCGATGCGGGCGAACTTGCAGCGACAGCCGTTTTCGGCGAGGATTTCTGCTACGGCGCTGCCAAGGCCGCCCGCAATTTGGGCGTTCTCCGCGCTGATTATTGCGCGTACCTTGCCGGCCTGATTCAGTATTGCGTCACGGTCAATGGGTTTCAGGCTGAGTACGTCCAGAACGCCGGCGCTTATGCCGGAAGCGGCAAGGGTTTCGCATGCTTTCAGTGACTGGTTGACCATGAGGCTGCCAAGCGCAGCAAAGCAGAGGTCTTTTCCTTCTTTCAAAATTTTTGCCTGCCCGATTTTAAATGTTTCATTTTCCGGATACAAATAGGGGACGGGCTTACGCGGAATCCGCAGGTAATGGCAGCCGTAGTCATCGGTCATTTGGCGTATCAGCGCCGCGCATGAGTTGGGGTCTGATGGTTCAAGAATGGCGAGTCCGGGAACAGTCCTCATCATGGCGAGATCTTCGAAGGGCATGTGAGTTCCTCCGTTGAAGGCGGCGGTTACGCCGGGATCGGTACCAATCAATTTAACGTTTAGCCGGGCATAATTTGCCGAAAGGAAAAATTGATCGAATATCCGCCGTGACGCGAAACAACCGAAACTTGCCGCAAAAGGAATTTTGCCCAGAGTGGAAAGCCCCGCCGCGATGCCGATCATGTTCGCTTCGGCAATTCCGACATTGAAAAAACGGTCAGGATACGCTTTTTTGAAAACGCCGGTGTTTGTGCAGCTCATCAAATCAGCTTCCAGCACGACAATATTTTTATTTTTTTCAGCTAACGCCACTATGGTGTCCACATAGGCGGCGCGCATTTCTTTTGTTTGTTCTGCCATACTACACTCCTTGTTCCAGTGCGGCAATCGCTTCTTTTGCCTTCGCCATGTCAAAAGCCATGCTGTGATTTTTCTCAACGCCTTCGGCGAAATTGCAGCCCTTCCCCTTTACCGTGTGCATCACAATCATTGAGGGTTTATCTTTCTGCGCCAGCGCTTTTTCCACGGCGGCGTCAAGGGCTGCGACATCGTGGCCGTCCACTTCCTGTGTGAACCAGCCGAATGAAGCCCACTTCGCGGCAAGGTCGCCAAGATCGATAATATCCTTGATGAAACCGTCAAGTTGCTGTTTGTTGTAATCGGTAAAGGCAATCAGATTGGAAAGTTTCTGAACGCCGGCAAAAAGGGCGCCCTCCCATATCTGACCTTCATTTGACTCGCCATCTCCGATGATGGTGTAAACTGTCGAAGCCTTCTTATCCATTCGCAGGCCAAGGGCAATGCCGATTGCTGCTGAAAAACCCTGTCCCAGTGAGCCGGTTGTCATATCTATGCCGGGGGTCTTGTTGCGGTCGCAGTGGCTTGGCAGGCTGGTGCCGCCCTTGTTCAGGGTTGAAAGCCAGTCCATGGGGAAAAAGCCTTTGAGCGCCAGAGCCGCGTATACAGCAGGGCCGGAATGTCCCTTGGAAACTACCAGTTGGTCGCGTTCTTCCCAGCGAGGCTGACTGGGATCAACCTTCATCCGGTGAAAATATAACAGCGCCAAAAGGTCAACAATGGACATGGCGCCTCCGATATGACCGGTACCCAGGTTTCCTATTTCTTCAATGGTTAATTTCCTGATTTCCTTTGCCTGCTTTTTCAGATAAATTTCTTTCTCTTTATCCATGTTTTAACTCCTCACGATAGGAATTATTTTAGCTTGTTTTACATAATGTGAATACTGCCAATGACAGGTATAAACAATTCGAAAATTTTCCTGAAAAGTGTTATACTTTCATTGTGTATACCAGAGAAATTCTGCCTCCAAGAGCCTCGCCCATTGAAGATGGGAATCCTTTGCAGGGGACATGGAACCAAGCTTTTGAAAAGGTTGATTTGCTGGAAATCCGCAAACCTTTCCGGTATCCCATGCCCCGCTGGGCAAGAGACAGCCGCATAAAAGAATGGGAATGTTTCAATGTTCAAGATGACCATTTTATGCTGGAAGCTATTTTGTGCAATGTTAAATTGTACCGAATGGCTCAGGTTTTGCTTTACGACAAGGATAATGGAAAAAAATTTATTTTCAGAAAACTGATGCCCGGCACGGGCTGGCATCTTCCCAACAGTCTTGCAAATGCTTCGGTGGACAGCCGCTCTTCCCGGTTTTTTTTTCGTATTCATGTCTGGCTTGACGCCGATACTGTAAAACTCGATCTTAACATTGAAGCGACACGCCGGCGCCCTTCATTAACAGTTCATCTTGCGTATAATATCAATAGTCAGGATGTTACTCCGATGGCGGTTTCTCTGGGGTTTACCGGCCAGCGTATCATGTATGTTTACAAAGCGCTTGCCCCGGTACGCGGAGACATGGTTTTCGGCGGGCATCATATCAGCCTGAAACAGGATTCCTGTTCAGGGTTTTTTTGCGATTACAAAGGTTTTTTTCCTTACCGTATGCAGGAAACAATATGCAGTGCGGCGGGTTTTGACGCGGAAAACAGGAGGTTTGGTTTCCATATTGCCGAAAATCAAACAAGGGAAACCAATAAAAACAACGAAAATGCGTTGTGGGTAAACGGACGATTAACTCCCCTTCCGTCAGTGCGTATCACAATGCCCAGCGGTCCCGATGCCGATTGGGTTATTCAGGATGTTGAAGGAATGGTGGATTTGACATTTACTCCGAAAGAACAAAACAAAAGCGAGGCGAGGCTGATTTTTACAAATACTGATTTGAACGCTCCGCTGGGTTATTACAACGGGATGCTGGTAAATGCCGAAGGAGAGCAAATACAGGTTCGCAATCTTTTTGGAATGATAGAGAAACTCTATTTGAGGGTGTGATTATGGCTAAAAAAACCGAAAATGCAGTCTACGCGCCGGGTGAGCTGGGGCGTGTCCGGGATAGGTTAGGTACTCTTGATGATACTGAAGCGAAACGGGTAGCCCAGCTTCTCGGCGGAGAGGTAGGGACGGAGCGGAACGCGGAACCGGATGCAAAAAGCAAAAAACCGGTCAGGCGTGAAACTGTGGAACTGGTTGTCGGAGGATCGGGACGGCGAAGGCGCGGCCGCGCAATTGATATGCCAGGAGATGAAGATGAAGGAAGCGGTAAAAAGTTTAAGCTTAATGAGCCGTTCCCAGGAGATGATCCTTCGACTCCGGCAAAGCTCGGTTATTTTGAACGGGTAAAAATCGATCAGTTTTCAGGCCAGCTTGCGTTCGAGATAAAAAGTTCCATTCAGGTACTGACTTCGATGCTGTCTTTTTTCAGGGAACCTATTGATTATGTAAATCCCCGTTTTGTAACCAAACGGATGAATGAATATTACAAAAAAATTGAACAACTGGTAACTTCATCCAGAAATCTTTTTCCTCAACATAACACAAAACGTAATAATCAGCTTAAAAGAGCATCTCCGTTTGTTTATAAAGTGCTGGATACCTTTCGCACATGGAACATTGAATCACTCGCAGGTAACATAGCTGAGTTACAGGCTCATCCCCGCAGTACAAAAGTTACTGATTTTGTGGAAATTCTGAAGGCGGTATATAAACCGCTTTATGTACTGGATGACCTTAACACTGAAAGCATCAAATCCGCATTTAAGTTAATTTACAAAGTTCTGTATATTGAAAGCCCTCTGGATGCGAAGGAAAAGTATCAGGATATTATCCGCAACATAATCACCGCGCTGGTGACTATCCGGCGTGATGTGCAATTCGGCATGTATCCGCTTCTGATGAAGCTTATTTCCGACCGTTTCATTCCCTATGAACGATTTTTCATTGAACGCCGTCGGCGCTTTATGGCTTTTTTGAATGTTACGGAACAGGAACAATTAAACGCGGCGGATTTAAGCATCCAGCAAATTGAAAATATGGATGTTGAAGCCCTTAAGGAAAATCAGGAAGAACAGGTCAATACCGAAGGCGGTGAGAATTCAGGAGAAGATGTCCCTGAAGAAGACCTGAATGATCCGAAAGTGATTGCCCGAAAGGCAAAGGAAGAGGCTGAAAAAGCTGAAACTAAAGCCCTGGATCAGGGTAAATCGGCGCTGGAAGCCCTTTTCCCCAAGGCAGGCTGGGATAAACTGGAAGAGTACCCGGATTTATACCCGTATTTTTCGGATTTATACAGCATAAAGCGCGGTTATGAATTGATTGCACCTACCGATCCGCTCCAGCAAATTTCCATACTCATGCATATTCTTGAGGATATTTTCTACGGAATGCGTTATGTGAAATTCGGGACTATCATTGGTCCTGACGGCAACTCTGTAAATGTAGGCGAGGAACTGGGCGAAATAGTTAATAACTGGAGAAGATATATAGAGACCAGCTTTGCAAAGGATTATCTGCCGCGCCTGGCGGAATACTGCCGTATGCTGGAAAATTCGGAAGAAGCAAGAACATCAGCCTACGCGAGAAAAAACATTAATGAACTCCATTGGATTAAGCGGCTTTACTTCCTTCCGTACTACAAATTTGAATCATTGGGGCCTCCCCCGTTCCACAAACAGGATGTTACCGCCATTTACAGTCAAATCAGGAAAATGCGTAAATATCTTACCTCAATAGCTATGGGTATTGAACAGGGTACACAGGCCGGAGGCGCAGCTGTTAAAGCTCCCTGCGATGGCATCTATAACCCTTGGGAAGCGTATAATTTCGAAATACCAAACTCAGTATCCAAACGCTTAAATATGATGCTGCCGTCTGAAAAAAGAATAAACGCAACTCTTATTTTCTTTTCACTCTCGACAATCGCAGTGCTGGACTACATTGTAAATAATGAAAATAGCTGGGCTTACGGAGGCCGTCCGGGGCCGCTTTTCCGCAGTATCAGAGATGAAGGAATAACGCCCTTGTTTGGAGTGGACATAAAAGTTGATGCAGATAAAATATTCAAGGATTCGTTGAAAAAGGGATGACCTCGTTATGAGGAAAGCAGTTTTTTTGAGCATATTAATTTTTGTTTCAGGTGTTTTACCCGGTCAGGAGTTAAACCATGCTGATTTTTTCCGCAATTTAAATGATACGATAAATAACTTTGATTTTGCCAATTACAAACCCGGCAGTGATGGTCTTTTATTTTTGCCCAGTGTATACCTGAGCAAAAAGTGGGAGACTTACGCCAGTTTCGGAATTATGATAAACAATCCGTTTTATGAAAGACCGCATTTTGAAAACGATGAACTGGATGAAAATCGTGTAACTACTGTGTTCAAAGCCGCTATTCTTGTTCATCACAGAAAAACAAATCTTATGTTGTATGTCGATTATTACAGCGATTATTCCTGGGGACTGAGCTTTAGGCTGAAATATTAGGCTGACTTGTCTTGATGTTTACTTCAAAAGTTCACTTCAGGAAATCTCACTTCAAAAAGTGGCGCAGTTTTTCCATGACTATGTTGAAATCCAGAGGTTTCCCGATATGATCATCCATTCCCGCTTCCAAACATCTGTTGACATCCTCCACAAACACATTTGCGGTCATGGCAATAATTGGCGCGCGCTTATATGGTTTTTTGTTTTTTGCCTGTTCGATTGCGCGTATGCGGCGTGTTGCATCGTAGCCGTCCATTTCGGGCATTTGCACATCCATCAAAATCAGCTCGTATTTTTCCGGCGCTTCATTGAATATACGAACAGCTTCCGCTCCGTTTTCCGCACACTCTATCTCAAGTTGTGTCGGCTCAAGCAGGGCTAATACAATCTCGCGGTTAATCTCGACATCTTCAGCTAACAGTATGCGCCGCCCTGCGAATATTCCATCAATTTTGAGCTGCGCTTCTTCTGTGTGCCGCTGCCCCAGACCCAGCGATTCGCTTATAGCATCCGATATTGCCGATGGGAACAACGGCTTTGACAGGAATTTATCAACACCCGCTTTTTTGGCTTCTTCCGCTATTTTGCTCCATTCGGCGGCAGATATCATAATCACCACGGAATTTGCGGATACCCGCCCTTTCAATTCTCTTGCTAGTTGAATGCCGTCCATGCCCGGCATTTTCCAGTCAACAAAATAAATGTGGCAGATGCCGTTCTGCGCAACAAGCCGGAGCGCTTCGTCTCCACTGATGGCAGTTTCGCAGAATATGCCAAGCCCCTGAGCAATTTCGTTGAAATATTTCAAAATATCGGGATCATCATCCACTGCCATGATGCGGACATTGCCCCAATTGATGCCGCGCGCCAAAAGCCTCTGTCTTTCCACACTGCCCCGTTTCATCATAAAGGTGAAGGCAAAAGTAGAACCCTTTTCAGGTTCGGAGTGAACCCAGATTTTGCCGCCCATTAGTTCAACAATGTTTTTGGAAATCGAAAGACCCAGCCCCGTACCGCCGAATTTGCGCGTTGTGCTGGACTCGGCCTGTTCAAATGAAGTGAACAGACGTTCCTGTTGAGCGGGGTTGATGCCAATCCCGGTGTCAGTTATTGAAATCTGCACGGTACAGCCTTTTTCATCTTCTTCCACAAAGCGCGTATTGAGGGTGATTGAACCCTGTTCAGGCGTGAATTTAATCGCGTTTCCAAGCAGATTTGTAATTACCTGCGCCAGCCGCTGGTCATCACCGATCATTGTTTTTGGGATGTCTCTGTCGATGTGTACTGTGAACTTGTGCTGTTTTTCATCCATGCGGAAGTTGACGACATTCACCACCCGTTGAAGCATTTTCTCGAAATCAAACTCATCCGGTACAAGTTCAAATTTGTTCGCTTCAATTTTTGACATGTCCAGAATATCGTTGATTACGCCGAGCAGGTGGTTCGAAGCATCCTCAACTTTAGAAAAGCAATAATCCTTGCGTTCAGAGTTGGCGGCTGATTTTCCGATAGTGGTCATGCCAATGATGGCATTTAACGGCGTGCGTATCTCATGGCTCATATTTGCCAGGAATGCGCTTTTGTGCCTGCTCTCCGTGTCCGATTTTTCTCTTGCCGCGTCAATGCGAATCAGAATGATGCTCAGCAGCACCGTAAACGCCGCGCCCAGCATACTGAGGATAGAAATCATGTTTGTCGCATTGTGATAGTATGGGCGTTTTGGCGCCACAAGGCCAAAATACCAGCCATTTGAAAGACGCCGGAAAAAAGCGACAGACTTTTCGCCTTTGTAACTCATCACCGAACGTTCGGAAATTTCCACTCCTTTTTGCAATTCATCCGCAAGATTTGAAATTGGGAGCGTTGGGTCATGCATGCTTCTGCCGACATAATCC
The DNA here is from genome assembly GCA_031256035.1 of Treponema sp. Classification (GTDB taxonomy): domain Bacteria; phylum Spirochaetota; class Spirochaetia; order Treponematales; family Breznakiellaceae; genus WQXQ01. The sequence continues at coordinate 13,578 of JAIRRJ010000087.1, forward strand.
TGGTTTTCATGGGCGAGGATTATCAAATCCCTGCTAATCAACATTCCATAACCGCCCTGGGCCAATGATGTTTCGACAATTTCCCTTCCGAGGGTCGCCATCCTTATTCGAAGAACAATAACGCCCAGCAGGCGGCCTTCATCATCAAAAATACATTGTGAATATATTAGGACGGTTTCTCCTGTTATAATATCTTCATAAGACAGCGTTTCTGCAACATCGCCGTTGGCCGCGACAGCGTTTATGTACCAGGGACGTTCTTTAGGATGATAGCCGGCCAGCCGGTCCCAGACAAAACTTTCTATAAAGAAAGGGCCGCCGGGAAGCATTTCAAAATAACCTGCTATGCCCATGAAACAATTCATATGCTTTTCACTGGAAGCCATACTCTCGGCTATTTCATTAAAGTACCCATGTATCTTGTCCTCATAATCGCCGTGTAAAATCATGTTACGCACTGAATGTGCAATTATGTCCAACATTCCTGCATGTTCCTGGACATCGGACTCGGTTTTCGCCTGCTCAAAAGCAAGCACGGTCTCCGTGTTGCGAACCAGCTCTTTTTGTATGATCCTGCTTATGAAGAAATAGCTCAAAACTACCATCGCCGCAAATGCAAGCGCTGTGATCAGCAATTGTATATACAACGAACGTTTGGGCTTTATTTCCCGTATCAAGACATGTATTACTGACATATATTCTCTCTAGTTAATGTTACCACTTTTTTGCAAATATGTGCGCAATTTTTCCAAAACTATTCCAAAATCCAGAGGTTTCCCCACATGGTCATTCATTCCGGCTTCCAGACACCTGTCAATATCTTCCTTAAATACATTAGCGGTCATTGCAATAATGGGGACTTGTTTCCCGGTTTTCCCTTTCCGTTCAGCTTCAAAAGAGCGTATGCGGCGTGTTGCATCGTAGCCGTCCATTTCGGGCATTTGCACATCCATGAAAATCATCCTGTATTTATCAGGTTTTTCAATGAACATATTGACGGCTTGTGTTCCGTTTTCTGCGCAGTCAATCTCCAGAAGCGTTGGCTCAAGCAGCGTCAGCACAATTTCGCGGTTAATCTCCACATCTTCGGCGAGTAGTATACAATGTCCCGCAAAAACGCCTTCGGTGATTTCATCCGCCTGCTGTTCTTTGGACATGTCATGAATGTCCTGATTTTTCTCCTCGCCGCGCTTTGCCTGAATCGTAAAAGCAAAAGTAGAACCCTTTGCAGGTTTGGATTCGACCCATATTTTTCCGCCCATCATTTCTACAATGTTTTTGGAAATCGAAAGCCCCAGCCCCGTGCCTCCGTATTTGCGAACAGTACTGCTCTCCGCCTGCTGGAAAGACTGGAAAAGTTTTGCCTGCTGTTCGGGGCTTATGCCGATTCCAGTATCTGTTACCGAAACCTGTATGATGCAGGAGGAACCGTTGGTTCCTTTCGAACCTTCGGTACCCTTGGAATCTTCTTCTCCCAAAAAGCGCGCGTCAAGGGTGATGCTGCCATTTTCGGGTGTGAACTTGACCGCGTTTGCCAGCAGATTTGTAACGACCTGCGCCAGCCGCTGATCATCCCCGATCAGAATTTTTGGGATGGCGGGATCAACATTCACCAGAAGCTTTTGCTTTTTTTCTTCTACGCGGAAGTTTATGACGCTCACTACCTTTTGTAACATTCTCTCAAAATCAAATTCGATGTATGACAATTCAAGCTTGTTCGCCTCGATTTTTGACATGTCCAGCACATCGTTGATTACGCCGAGCAGGTGCGTTGATGCGTCTTCAATCTTGGTTAGCGCGTAATTTTTACGCTCCATGTTCGCGGCGTTTTTTCCAATCGCCGTCATGCCGATTATTGCGTTCAGCGGCGTACGCATTTCATGGCTCATGTTTGAAAGGAACTCGCCTTTCGCCCTGCTTGCCACTGTCGCCTTTTGAAGAGCATCTTTCAGCATTGTGTTGTAAATGTCGCGCATGATAACGCCCGCGATGGTACTTGCAGTCATAGCGACAAAAGATTTTTCGTTATATGTCCAATGGCGGGGCGTATGACATTGCTCTACAGCCAAAGCCCCCCATAAATGCCCTTCAACATAAAGCGGCGCGCAGATGAACGCACATACATCAGCAGTTAACAGCTCATGAAATGCCTCAACAGGGCTTGCGGCAATATCCTCGCAGGAAATTACCGGTACGGTAGAACAATCGGGCAGCCATTCGGGGAAGTTGGATCTAATCAAGCCCAGCAAATCGAATTTTACCATGCGCGGCGGCAAACCGTCTGCAGACCAATGATGCGCAGGCCGGGTTGTGTTCTGCTTGTAATCAATACTAAAGATAAACACCAAAGATACATTATGATAATGACCCAGCTTTGCGATGGCTTCTTTGGCATGCGTTTCAGAATCGCCGGAGGCAATAAAACCTCGTGAGATTTCGGAAATTAATTCCTGCTGCTCCAGCCGGATTTTAAGCAGTTCGCTTTGTTCGCGTATGTTTTCCATCATCTTTTTGGAGCCGCGCAAATCGTATTTGAACGAAATAAGAAATTTTTTACCCTTGTGTGTTACCTGCGTCAGCGTGTTCTCCACCGGGATCAACTCACCTTCAAGCGACTTGTGTACCCACTCGTAAACAGTTTGTCCGCTGGTGAACGCTTCATCCATCTTCGTCTTTGCTTCTTCAAAGGATTCAATCCCGCCGGACTGCGATTCGGGTACAAAACGCTCCCAATAATTCTCCAACAGGTATTGTTTGTCAGTGCAGGCAAACATCCGCATTGTGGCGTCATTGCAGTCAATTGCGTGCATGTCCTCATCAAAAAGCACATACGGAATGGGGCTTGCTTCCGCTATGGCGCGGGTCTGTTCATTCGCATTGGCTACATTTTGTTCCATTTCGGAGCGTATAACTATGTTCACGCACAACAAGCCCGCCGAGCGCATCATATCAACATTGTCATTCTCAAAGTAACGTTCGTTATGCCGGTCTTCAAAAAGCATGAAGCCCCAAAATACGCCGTTGATAAACACCGGCATGATAAAGACCGATACAACTCCGAACGCTTTCAGCATGGCGGCTTCGGGCAGAAGGTGTACCGGACTGTTAATCACTTCGCCGCTTGACAACAGCCCTTCCCAGCGCGGCGCAAGCCTCGCGTATGTAACATCTTCGAGTCCCGGCGTTGGTTCGGTAGTTCCGCCCGATTTACGGTCCCACCTGTAAATCTGCGATACATGCAAACCATCGCTTTTCATGAAATTGCGCCAGATGGACATTCTGTCCAAATTGAGCATGTCGGCAATCAATGTAACGCCCGCCGTCATGGTATTCTCGAAGGATGCGCTGCTTTGTGAAAGGAAGATGATTGCAGCTTCATTCAGTGTTTCCGTCATTTTTTCCCGGCGGATGAGAGTAGTCAAAACATCGTTGGCGTTTTTTGATGTTTCAGCCCTGATGATAGCGTTGGCGCATAAACGAGCGGCTGAATACAGTAAATCGATACAGCCTTCGTCAAAATATTCATCACGGGTATGGTCCTGCAGGGCAACACCGCCCCAAAATTCTCCGTGCGTGAAAACGGGCACGATCAATATCGACTTAATGCCGAACATATCCAGAAAGGCGCTCTCATCTTCCGTCATGCCGCTTTTCCTGATTTTTACGTTTTCGCCATTCGACAATATTGATATCCAGCGCGCCAGTACCGGTATGTCCGGCAAAACCTTTAAGTCTTCATCTAAAAAAATCAGCCCGCCTTCCGCTTTGTCCCAGCGGTATATCTGCCCAAACCGTTTTTGCCCGTCAATATCCAGCCTGCGGTAAAAAACGACGCGATCCAGACCAACCGCTTCTGCTATCGGTCTGATGCCGTTTGTCATTACATCGTCAAATGTTTTTTCATCATGGGAGGTAAATATGTCTATCGCTTTATTCAAGGCGTCAACTATGGCGGCTCGGCGTTCGGATAAATTTTTCATTCCGTATACATTATACTACAAATGTCAATTTGGTATCTTGAAATTTCCTGCGAAAAAAAGAATACTAAAAACATGGAGAAGAATAAATGAAAGCTACAATTATTGGATTTGTGATTATTGCCGCCGCTGTTTTTGCGATTCTGCCGAAAGACGTAATCGGTTTTGGGCTTGGCTGGGGAATTTATGTTTTGGCGTTTCTTAAGGGCGGCCTTCCGGTTATCGCGATTTTGGTCGGCATTATCGCGATTTTCATCGGCATTGCCGACATGAAAGACCGCGCCGAAGCGAAAAAAGAAAACGCCCAGTAATATCGGGTAATTCACACTGACAATCATGCAGAGCCTCTCTAAAGACCAAGTGTTAAGAATAACGGAACGTTACGGAAACGATCCGCAGCAGCTTATTGCTGTGCTGCTGGATATTCAGGCTGCCTCCGGCAAAAACTGTGTAGAAAAACAGTGGGCGGAATTGACCGCGAATGTTCTGAATGTTCCCCTCTCCAAAATTTATGATGTACTGACTTTTTACGCCATGTTCAGCACCGAGCCGCGCGGCGAGTATGTTATCGAAATCTGCAAAAGTACGCCATGTCATTTTACCCGCGCCGAAGAAGTTGCACGGTGGTTTGAAGCGGCGGCAGGGATCAAAATGGGCGAGACAACTGCGGACGGTAAGCTTTCGCTTTTTCACACAAGCTGCGTAGGCGCGTGTGACATTGGGCCAGCGGTGAAAATCGGGGACGATGTATTCGGCAATCTGACCGAAGAAAAAGTGAAGGCGCTGGTACAGTGCTGCCGTGAAGGGAAGCATCTATGTCAAAATTGATTAACCTATTGATACAGGGCGCGGACTGTTGCGATCCCCTTTCGGTAAGCGAGTATGAAAAAGCGGGAGGTTTTGCCGCGTTGAAAAAAGCCGCCGCCAGTGCCCCCGAAGAAATTATCGCCGAAGTGAAAAAGGCAAAGCTGCTGGGGCGGGGTGGCGCGGCGTATCCCGCAGGCAGCAAGTGGGAACATTTGCTGCATATCGAAGAAACCCCCAAATATATTGTGTGCAATGCCGATGAAGGCGAACCCGGCACTTTCAAAGACCGGCTGATTATGGACAAGCTGCCGTTGAAATTGCTGGAAGGGATTATCATTGCGGGTTTTGTGTTTCGCGCGAAAGCGGGTTATATTTATGTGCGCGGCGAATACCGCAAGCTCCAGAAGCGGCTCCTTACGGCAATTGAAAATGTCCGCGCCGCAGGTTTTCTTGGTAAAAACATACTCGGCACCGGTTTTGATTATGACATTCATGTGATAACAGGGGCGGGTGCGTATGTCTGCGGCGAAAATTCCGCGCTTCTCAATTCCACCGAGGGCAAGGTGGGCAGGCCGCGCATCAAGCCGCCGCATTTGGCGGAAGTGGGGTTGTTCCTTCAACCGACACTGGTCAACAATGTCGAGTCCTTTGCCAACATTCCGCTCATCGTTAACATGGGCGGGGACGCCTACCTGCAACAGGGTCATCCCGATTCCGGCGGGAGCAAACTAATTTGTCTTTCGGGGCATTGCGAAAATCGCGGTGTTTTTGAAATTCCGCTGGGCAAACTGACATTGCGTGACGCGATTTACAATCCCGAAATTGGCGGCGGCATAGCAGATAACAAGAAACTTAAGTTTTTTCACTTGGGTGGACAGAGCGGCTCCATCGGCAGTGTCGATCAACTGGACACGGTTTACAGTTACACGGATTTAAGAAAAGCCGGATTGTCTGTCGGCTCCGGGGCAATAGTGGTCATGGACGAAAGTGTCTCAATCCTTGAATACCTGAAAGGCGTAACCGAGTTTTTCATTCACGAGTCCTGCGGCAAATGCGTACCATGCCGCGAAGGAAACCGCCAGATACTTGTGATTTTGCAGAAACTTTCCGTGCTGGGCGCGGCAACATCCGGCGATCTTGATACCCTGCGTCGGCTGATTCGCACAATGACGGACGCTTCATTCTGCGGATTGGGTCAAACAGCCGCTGCCGCTTTGAACAGCGCCTGGAAACAATTTAAGGCGGAATTTGAAGCAAATGTGGGGAGAAAATGAGCCATCATAAGCCGGATCCGAATATAAATGTTAATTTGACGATTGACGGGCAGCCGGTAACCGTTCCCGAAGGGACGCGAATTCTTGAAGCCGCAAAAAAAGCGAATATTCACATTCCTACCCTCTGCGACCATCCTGATCTTTGCAAGCGTGCGGTGTGCCGCGTCTGCGTAGTGGAGTGTGATGGCAGGGGCAAACTCGCGGCAGCCTGCGCAAACGATGTGTGGGAGGGAGTTAACATTGTTACCAATAATCAGCGCCTCCTTGCCATCCGCAAAACAATCGTGGAACTCATCCTCGCGAACCATCCGCAGGAGTGCCTCACGTGCATACGGAACACAAAATGCGAACTGCAATCGTTAGCTGAAAGTTTCGGCATCCGCGCCTCTGTTTTCAGCCGCAGCACAGACAACAAGCCGCCGGTAATTGAAAGCGAAGTCCTTGTCCGCGACATGGAAAAATGCGTCAAATGCGGACGCTGTGTTGAAGCCTGTCAGGAAGTTCAGACCATCCGGGCGATCAATTCATCCTGCCGTAGTCACAAATACGAAATCTGCACCCCGTACAAACAGTCCTTAAGCGAAGGCCCCTGTGTTTTCTGCGGACAATGCGCGGCGGTATGTCCTGTTGGCGCGATTTATGAACATGACCAAACCGCCGATGTGTGGGCAAGTCTCAACGATAGTGGGCGGTCTGACCACTCACGAGTGGTCGGACAAGTTTCTCCGCGTTTGGCTGATGCCCTGAATGAGGAGTTCGGTTTTGCCGAAGGGACAATCACCACCGGAAAAATTGTTACCGTTCTCAAACAGCTTGGTTTTGATCAGGTTTTTGACGCGAAAATTGCCGTTGCTCAAGCCGAGCAAGCGCAAAATGATGAAGTTCAGGCGCGAATTAAAAACAATGGCAAGTTGCCAATGATAACTGGATGTTCAGCTGGTGTCGTCAATTTTGTAAAATATTTTTATCCCGATTTGACAGCTCATCTTTACACCGGAAAAAGACCCCGGCAAATTTTCGCGGATTCGATCAAAACTGAATACTCTAAAACTGTGGGAATTGATCCAGCGAAAGTTACCTCGGTCTCATTAACGCCTTGTCTTGCTGCAAAATATCAACAAGGCACATCCGACAAGACAGATATGGCTCTTACTGCCGGGGAACTTGCGCGGATGATCAAACTTGCGGGAATACAGATCAGCGCCCTGCCTGAAAGCCCCTTCAGCGCAAGCGTCGCTGCTCCGTCAAACCAAAACAGCTCCGTGAAAAAAGCGACCATTCATGGTTTTGCAGATGCCCGCAAAGTTATGGAAGCCATCAGAAAGGGCGAATGTGACGCACAATGGGTGGAAATTGTAAGCTGTCCGGCTGACAAGAAAAATTAATGAAAGAAACCGCGAAGTTCCGCCCTGCCGCTGCAATCTTTGACATGGACGGCCTCATGCTGGAAACAGAAAAGCCGCTGATCCCCCTGTGGAAAAAAGTGGGAAGCTCTTTTGGCTTTAACATAACCGAAGCGATGATATTCCGTACCATTGGGGTAGATGATAAAACTACCCGTGGACTTTATTTGCGGGAATTCGGCCCCGATTTTCCGTACGATCAAATTCGCGGGGAAATGAGCCGCCTCACCCGTGAAGAATTTGAAAAAGGCATTGCCCACAGACCGGGACTAACTGTGTTACTCGATCATCTCTCCGCCTTGAAAATACCTATGGTAGTGGCTACTTCCACCCGCCGTGAAAGCGCTGTATGGAAACTTGAAAAAGCGGGCATACTGAAATATTTTACCGCTCTTGCCTGCGGCGATGAAATCGCCAACGGAAAGCCCGCTCCTGACATTTTCCTGCTTGCCGCGGAAAGATTGGGTTACCTCCCTTCCGTCTGCGTCGGTTTTGAAGATTCCCCGGCGGGCCTTCAGGGACTTCACGCGGCAGGGATACGCCCGGTCTTTGTGAAAGACCTGATTGAACCTCCGCAGGAAATTCTTGCGACAGTCTGGCGCCGCTACGGTGATCTTGCTGAAGCTGCGGAGCTGTTTGGATGAGAACAGTGTAACATTCTTGATTTTTATTTATAAAAGTTGTAAAATATTAAAAGAATATGGTAAAATCTTATGAATTGCTGAAAAATGTATTGTGGGAAATTGAATGTGGTATAAGAGAGAGTATCAATTTAGATGATCTAACCTGCAAATTTTCTGTTTCATCAGTACATTTAAGAAGACTGTTTCGCTGTGCTTTCAAACAGACTATCACGGGCTATATACGTTCACGCAGGCTGTCGGCAAGTCTGAAAAAATTGCTTGTAAAAGAATTTAGCGTTCTTGATGTTGCCCTTGAACATGGCTTTGAACATGAACAATCATACATAAGGGCATTTAAGAAAGAATTTGGAATTACTCCCGGTTTTTTTCGCAGAAGCGGGTGTTTTATTCGGCCCTAATATTCAGTTCATTGGCTTACAGTTTCGGGAAAAAATGTTTTTCAGACGAATATAGTGAAAACTAAAAAAATCAAAATGATCAAAAAAGTTCATTTTTCTTTGGTACATGAAAATAAATTAATGATAAGTCCCGTATGAAAGACTTAAGGAGAAACAAATGAAAAATACCAATTATCCGGAAACATTTATCTTGACTGATAAAAGTACAAAAATCCCCGGTGAAATCAAACATTACGGTCCTGCATATGTGGGTTTTGCCAATGAATTTGCTCATTTTTTGGACTATACGGGGCAGGGATATGGTTTTATTTATGACGGCGACTGGTGCAAAGACAGAAGCTATACGATTGCTGATGTTTTGTCTGGTCATGCCATGGAACCCGCGCCTTTGCTTTTTCAGGAAAATGTGGATTATCTATGGAATGTATCTGGTTTTCAGTCATGCAAAACATATTTCGCTGATCCTTCAAAGGATAATTATATGAGCGAACCTGACATGAGGGAAACGCTGAGACATGCGCTTTACACTCTTAAACAACCGGTCATCATACCGCAGGAAAACCAATGGTGGGGGAGCATTGTAATCGGATACAAGAATGGCGGGAGTGTTCTGGTTGTTTACTATTTTCTGCCCCACTTTATGGAAATGAATAATAATGCACAGCCAAAAACACTGGAAGTAACTGATTGGTATAATACAAAAACAAGCCTGTTCATTGCAGGTCAGCGGGAAAAGATGCCGCCTCTTTCGGATATGTACCGCATGGGAATTAAGCGGATACAAACCTGCCTTGAAAAAAATATTCGGGGTGAAAAAGAACATTATTATGACGAATGGGAAGCTTTTTTGCTTTTGAGTATGGAGGAAATGATCGCCCATGTAAAACGTACTCATAATGTTCCGGGCGGCGAACATGGTTCTTTTGATGCGGAATCCGGTGATGAAGACGTGTGGAAATTTATTGGCGGCGCACATGACAGTACATGGGCAAACATGGCGGAACGCCGTTTTTATATTATGAATTTCTTCAGGCAGGCAAGAGAGTATTTCCCCGAGGCAAAAGATGATTTACAGGCATTGGATACCCACTTTTTATATGCCAACAAAATTATGGGAGAAGAATACGGTAGAATATTGGGTGATCCGGTTAACATCGAAATTTTCAAAAATCCTGAAGTTCGCAGCCGAATGGCTGACTGCATCCGCAGGTTCAAAAAAGCCGATGCCAAGGGTCTTGAAATGGTAGAAACGCTTTTGAGGCGTTTTGAAATTTGAAAAAGGAGACAATAATTCATGATTACACATAACATTCCGCTTGTATCTTTTTTGCCGCATGGTAAGGTTTCGCTTAAGACTGATAATGATGAACTTCACATTATAACCAACACGACCATAAACACACTGTATCATTTTACTGACAACCCAATAAAGTCTTATGCTTATCTAAAGGATAAATATAAACTCCCTTTCCGTATTGACATGACAGTAAAAATAGATTCTCCTGCCATGTACTTAATGATAGGCAATGGGCACATTGGTTTTGCCACAAATATGGATAACCGCAGAATAACCGGTATTCTGGGGAATGATAACAAACCTAATACTTATGTTTTTGACAACAATATTCCCATAAATAAATATACTGACATATCGGTTGTGTACGGCAAAAAAGCTATGTGGGTTATTGTCAATGATGATATTCGTTGCTTTTCAAACAAAGCCTCATATATCAAGGTATTAAAAAATGGCGCGATCCCGGAAGAATTCAGCGAAGGTTTCGGTTTAGCAATTGCTTGCGATAAACGTACTCAATTAACATTAAAATCACTTACAATTACAGAATACGAGAATGAAGAACCTGTTGCTCCGGCAGTAGTGCCTGAAATTAAAGCTTCCCCTGTATGTTTATCCAAATCGGAAAAGCCAACGATTGATGAATGTGTGAAAGGACTAACGCCGAATTTACAAAAAGAAATACTGAGAACCGATGAATATTTGCAAAACGATGTTAAAAAAAGTTTAAAACTCAAACGAAAAATCGAAGGCGGGTATCCTTGCAGCAGGATTCAATATACATCAGACTGGGGCTTTAATTACAGGATACAGATTTCCGATGCCTGTGTGTGGCATGACATTGGCTGGATTACTTATAACACAAAGCGTGAACAGGAAAAATACGGCGGATATAAAAAAGCTGATCATACCCTGGAAACATTGAAAAAGTTAGCTGAAGATTCGCCGAAATTTGCAGATGAAATGTTTTTCCGTATGAAAGAATGTGTCGCTTGCGGCGGAGAAGGAGCAAAGAACTGCATACATAATGGGCAGTACGAATATAACGGCAGAAAAAAAACATCATGCAACGGTAATATGCATTTCAAAATGTTTCCATCTGATTTTGAAGATGTGAGAAAAATAGTTGGCGCTATTAATGATGTTTTCTCAGCACATAATGATCCGCAAGGTCGCCGGTAATTATCTGCCCCTCCATGTCCAAATGGAGCAGGTAACCTTCGCATACTTTATAATATCGCGGGAAATCATTGTTCTCATAAATGACGACATTTCCCGTATCATCCCAATGAAACTTGCCAATTCCGGCTGCGCTGAAGTCTCTGTCAACATATTTGTAAACGATTGTAATGTTCTGATCCGGGTTTAAAGTAATTTCAACATCAATGCCCGGTCCGTCAGCCGCCGGGATTCTGCCGGAGTATGTACCTTCCCAATCTAAACTATTTTTTGAGTTGTGAACCGCGTCAACTGCTTGAGTTGTTGCACAGGAAACCATTCCGGCAACAAGAATGATGGCAATCAATACAAAACTGAAAGCAATGTTTTTTGTCATATACTCCTCTGGCTTTATTATATGATATAATCACCAAATGGGAAACATCGAAACAGCCGTTGCTTTGTGCGCGGTGGGCGCTGAAAAAGTAACCTCCAACGAATTGAGAAAACTGGACATCAAGGTCGAAGACTCCCTTTACGGCAGAGTGCGCTTCAGGACTGACACGGCGGGGCTGTACCGCGCGTTGATGGGGCTTCGCGCCGCAGATCGTGTGCTTTTGGAAGCTGCTTTTTTCAAAGCCGAAGATTTTGACGCGCTGTTTGAAGGCGCAGGCGCTGCGGCATGGGAACGGATTGTGCCAAAGGGGATGGGGCTGAAAGTGGTTAAGGTGCGCACTAACCGTTCGCGGCTGAAAGCGGAAACCACCATCCAGTCGATGGTTCACAAGGCGGCGGCGCAGCGGCTTTGCGGCAAGTACAAAACCAGCCGACTCCCTGAAGACGGCAAAACTGCGGAAATGCGGGTGTATATCGAGAAAGATACTGTTTCGCTCCTTGTGGATTTGAGCGGCGAGCCGCTTTTCAAGAGGGGTTATCGCAGCGAAGGCGGAATTGCGCCGTTACGCGAAACAACGGCGGCAGCCATGCTCCTTTTATCGGGATGGAAGCGGAAATTTCCGCTTTACGATCCCTTTTGCGGTTCCGGCACAATCCTGATCGAAGCCGCCATGTACGCATGGGACATGGCTCCCGGTCTTGGCAGAAATTTTGCCATGGAGGATTTGCTCATCGCTGATCATAAAATTGAGCAGGCGGTACGCGAAGAGTTACGCGGCAAAATTGATTTTGAACGGCTTGTCAGAATCGCCGGCAGCGATGAGGATGCCCGTTCGGTTTCCATAGCTTCCTCCAACATTGCGCGTCTGCGAGACATAGCCGAGGGAAAAACGCCGCAGAAGGGAATTCGTTCCCTTTCGCAGGATAAAAAAAAGGAAATAATGACTTTGAAAACCGCGCCCATGAGAGAAACCAGCGCTCCGTTTTCCGATGCCGGTTTTCTGGTTACCAATCCGCCATACGGAAAAAGACTGGGCGATCAGGCGCAGGCTGAGGAAACATACCGGGAAATGGGTAATATTGGACAGCGTTTTCCCGGCTGGAAACTTGCGCTGATAACAGATCACAGCGGGTTTGAAACCTTTTTCGGCAAGAAAGCGGATTCATGCCGTGAAATAAGTAATGGCGCAATTCCTTCCTATTTTTATCAATTCGATGTATTATAAAGGAAGCTGATATAATTTGGAGAGACTAAATGTCAATTGTAGTTGAGCATGATAAACGGCGGAAGCAAATCCTGGAGAAGGCGCTGCTTGTCTTTATGGACGATGGTTTTGAAGACGCAACTTTTCAAAGAATAGCGGATCGCTGCGGCATCACCAGGACGACATTGTATCTCTACTTTAAGAATAAAAGGGAAATTTTTAATTACAGTATAAAACAATTACTTATAAAAGCTGAAGACAGTATTAATGAAATTCGTATTGATAAATCAATTGATTACATTGAAAAAATAACCAGAGTCATTCTGGATATTTTCAGGCTGCTTGAGCAAAACCGGCGGCTTCTTTCCGTCATACTTGATTATCTTTTGCATCTTTCAAAAAGCGACGGCAATGTGGAAGAGCGTGTCCGCCGCCGCACTGTCAGACTGCGGCACATTCTGTCTTCAATGGTGATTGAGGGTATCAAAGCGGGCGACTTGATAAAGGTAAACATTAAAGTTGCAGATGACTATCTTTACAGTATTATTGAAGCTGCGATTTTTCATTTGGTTGTGTTAAAACATAAAAGTCTGGGCAATATGGAAGAAATGGTGGTCTTTGCGGTAAAGCAATTCGCGGTGTAGGATAAAATGCATATCATTATCGTCGGCGCAGGTAATGTTGGCACTCAGTTAGCTAAATTCCTCATTCAGGAAAAACATGATGTCTCAATTATCGAAGCCAATGAAGATCGCGCCAGACATGCGTCAAACCGCCTTGATTGCATGGTTATTCATAATGAAGGAAACAATCTGTACACATTGGAAGAAGCCGGAATTGCAAAGGCCGATGCGCTGGTATGTGTTACTGATTCCGATGAAGTAAATATGATCGTCTGCGGTCTTGCAGCTTCGCATTTTGCAACGAAGTTACCCGCGCATTTTGACACGCCGGAAGACGCAGCTTCGGGGAAGCTGGCTTTTCCAAAGCTGTTGAAAATCGCCAGAGTACGCAATGAAGACTATGTGCGCCTGATTCATTCGGGTGGCAGGCAAATTTTGGGTATCGATCACTTTATTCACCCCGGCATGGAAGTGGCGCGTTCCATAATCAAAGCCATTGAACACGGAGTTATGGGAGACATTATATCGTTTTCAAATACTCCTTATGAACTGGGTTCAATTGATATAGCCGGGGGCAGCGCCATGGACGGTCTTGCCCTAAGCGATTACCGCAAACTGGTTCCTCATGAAAGCCTTGTTACTTTGGTGGAACGTGAGGATGAGGTAATGCTTCCATCGGGCTCTACGGTACTTTCCGGCGGTGATCGCATTCACATTCTTGCGAACGGTAAAAACTTGCCGGGAATTTTTCATCTGGCCGGAGATACCCACAGGTCCATCCGTAAGATCGGCATTGTCGGCGGCGGCAAGCTGGGTTCTCTGATAGCGGAAGGGCTGCTGAACGAAGTCAGCTTTATGAACGAACATTTTAAAAACAGGAAGTCTCCAAAAAAACATGATTTCCTTCTTTCGCTGCTCAGCTCCTTAAAACCGAAAAGCGGCCGTCATGTCACCATCATCGAAAAAGATTACAGACTCTGCAAAGAGCTGGCCGCCCGCTTTCCTGCTGCGTTGATTTTGAACGAAGATATTTCAGATGAGGGCTTTGTCAATGAGGAACAGTTGGACAATCTTGATTGTCTGATAGCAACAACCTCGAACCAGGAACTGAATATAATCACTGCAGTATATCTTAAATCCAGAGGCATTGCGCGTACCATTGCCATGGTTACCGGTTCCGGCTATGCAGTTATGGCAAGGCATTTGGGTGTAGATGTTGTTATCCCAATGCAGTCGGTAGTAACGGACTCTATTCTTTCCCATCTTATGGGAAGCGGCGTTAAAGAGATTCATTCAATAGGCGACGGTAATATTGATCTTATCGAAGTTGAAATAGGGAAGAATGCGCCGATCATTAATAAACCCATATCAGAGTTTAAAATTTCTACTGGCGGCCTTTTGATGCTGGTAAACCGGGGAAAGGTGTCGTTTATACCAAAGGGCGATTATGTTTTCAACGAAGGCGACCGCATTGTCCTTATTACCAGAACAGGCAGTCAGGCGGAAATAGATAAATATTTTAACACGGACAGGTGAATGAAAAGGCAGTTCTTGCTTGTTTTTCTTGCATGGCTTGGCGCCTGTCTTTTTGGGGCGCTGCCTTTTTATTTTTCAGGTTACATTCCGAATTTTACCGATGCGGTTTTTGAAAGCACATCTGGTTTTACAACTACCGGTGCTACAGTGTTAGTTGACATTGAGGCTCTTCCCAAATGGCTTTTGTTCTGGCGGGCAATAACCCAATGGCTTGGCGGTATGGGAATTGTGCTGCTTGTTGCCGCCCTTCTTCCGCTTTTTGAAGCAGGCAGTTTTCATTTGGTAAAAGCTGATACACATGGTATGCATAAGGAAAAGTTTGTTCCCCGCATAAGCCTTGCCGCCAAACTCCTTTGGCTGCTCTACGTCAGCCTGACTGCGCTTCAAATACTCCTGCTTGCTTTTTTTGGAATGAGCTGGTTTGATGCTGTAACGCACGCTTTTTCTACCATGTCTACAGGGGGATTCAGCGTCCGTAATAACAGCATCGCCTATTACAATTCTCCTGGAATTGAATGGGTTTGCATTGTTTTCATGTTTTTGGCAGGTTTTAACTTCGCCCTTATCTGGCAGTTACTGCGCGGGAAACTTCGTTGCATAATGCGCAGGAAACCGGATGCTGTTATTCGCAACAGTGAAGCAAGAGCCTATACAGGAATTGTTCTGATTGCAGCGATCATCATCACTATTGCAATTTTCCCTAAAAGCCCCTCTTTCGGAACCGGTGAAGTACACCGAGCATTACGGCAGGCTTTTTTCCAGGTTACTTCACTAATCAGTACCAGCGGTCTGTACAGCGCTGACTACAGCCGGTGGCCGTCTGCTGCGCTGGGAATATTGTTTTTTCTTTTGTTCATCGGAGGCTGTTCCGGTTCAACTGCCGGAGGGATTAAGGTCATCCGTTATGTGATACTTTCCAAACAAATGTGGAATGAAATGAAACGTGTTGTATACCCTAAAGGGATTTTTAGTATTCAGCTTAATGGAAAGAGCGGGAAAAAGGCGGCTGTTCACGGTGTGGCAGGTTTTGTATTTCTTTATTTTTTGATTCTCTTTTTTACCGCCCTTCTTGTCAGTACAAGCGGCGCTGATGTTTTTTCTTCCATCAATACGGCGGTCATCTGTCAGGGGAATACCGGTCTGGGGCTTGGTGATCCGGGAGTTTTCAAATTTTTTCCGGATTATGTGAAATGGGGACTTTGCCTTGTGATGATAACAGGCAGGCTGGAACTCTGGGCTGTTCTGATATTGTTTACCGGGGATTTTTGGCGGAAGTAGCATGAAACAGAAGCGTTTTGCCAAACAATATATTCTTATCCGGGTACTGGCGGCGCTGTTGGGATTTATTCCTGTAATAATGTTTTTCCCGCTGATAATGGCAATAGCATTAGGTGAAACAGTTATGATTCGCGCCTTTGCCATTCCCATGTCCCTGATTGTCGCGCTGGCTCTGGCAAGTTTCATTTCCCTGCGCAGAAAGAAACTCAATCTTAACGCAAGAGACGGATTTTTTCTGGTTTTTGCTACATGGGTTTTGGCAAGTTTTTCAGGCTCAGTTCCATTTTATCTTTGGAATTTAAGTTTTACCGATTCCTTTTTTGAAAGCGCCTGTGCCTTTGCAACTACAGGCGCTACTATAATCGGCGATATTGAAGCGCTGCCCCGTTCGCTGCTTTTATGGCGCAGTCTGGCACATTGGTTCGGCGGTATCGGAATTGTAATGATTTCAGTGGCCTTGTTCCCGCTTTTGGGATTTGGCGGATTCCAGCTTATCAAGGCTGAAGAACCAGGACCTGAAAAAGAAAAAATAACGCCGAAAATAGCGGTTACCGCCAAGCTCCTTTGGCTGGTATACGGAACACTCACATTGATACTTTTCAGCCTGTATATATTTGGGGGTATGAACTGGTTTGACGCTGTCTGTCATTCATTAACGACCATGGCTTCAGGCGGGGTAAGCATAAAAAACGGCGGTATTGCATCATATAATTCAGCTTTTATTGACGCAGTTACTACGGTTTTTATGCTGCTCACGGCGATCAATTTTACTCTGTACTATCGTCTGCTCCGGGGAAAATACCACGAATTGAAAAACAACACCGAGCTACGCACGTACTTATGTCTTTTCATAATCGCATCGCTAATTATAACATTTTCGCTTGTTCCGGTTTATGGTTCCGTTTCAAATGCATTTCGTTATGCGTCATTCCATAGCATCTCTGTTCTTTCCACCACAGGTTCTGCAATTGCCGATTATGAACAATGGCCTGGTATTGCAAAAATGATTATTTTTGGACTGATGTTTTTAGGCGGTTGTTCCGGCTCTACCGCAGGGGGAGTTAAAGTTATACGTCATGCGATACTTTGGAAACAGGCAAGAGGCGAATTGCGAAGAATTATTTATCCTCAGGGAATTTTTAATATACAAATTAACGGGCGGATAGGGCGGAAGGATATAGTTTACGGAACTGCAGGTTTCTTTTTCATGTACTTTTTTGTAATCACCATCGTTACACTCATCACCGCAGCCTCAGGCATAGACCTTTTTTCATCATTTAACGCCGCTCTTTCAGTTACCGGCAACATTGGAACTGGTTTCGGTTTAATCGGTCCAAAGGGTAATTTCAGTTTTTTCGCGGATCACATCAAGTGGCTTTTTTCATTTGTGATGATTGCCGGACGGCTTGAAATGTGGACGGTGTTCGTTCTTTTTACCACAGTGTATTGGCGCAAGTAGTAATGTGCGGCATTTACCGTCTACCCCCTTGACGAGGTACGGTTTTGTAGAGGACTAAATTACTAGCTATTCTTTACATTAGCAGGAAAATGTTGCATACCTCACTATGACCGCAGCGCGTAACCTCAACCGAGCCACAACGTGGCGAAGGTTCCCCTCTTGACGACCAGCTAAAGCTGGTCTATTGTCAGTGGTCATGAATGATTTTTCCGGCGCTGGAATGTGTAGAATTACTCATCCACAACCTTCGGTTGCTGTTTGTTATTCCCACTCAATCGTTGCGGGGGGTTTGCCTGAAATATCGTAGGTTACCCGCCCGATTTCTTTTACAGAGCCGGTGATGCGGGCTGATATTTCCAAAAGGTCTTTCATTTCAAAAAGGTATGGTTCCGCGGTCATGCCGTCAAGCCCTGTGATGGCGCGTAACGCAATAACCCAGCTGTACTTGCGCATGTCACCGGAAACGCCAGTGGAGCGGATAGGCAGGAGTACCGCGAAAGCCTGCCAGATTTCGTCATATAAGGCGCTGCCCGCAGGACTGCGGCGCTGTTTCAGTTCTTCGATAAAAATTGCGTCCGCTTCGCGCAGAATGTCGCACTGTGTTTTGGTGACTTCGCCAAGTATGCGCACCGCAAGCCCCGGCCCCGGAAAGGGATGGCGGCTGATGATTTCTTCATCCAGACCGAGGCAGCGTCCCAGTTCGCGGACTTCGTTTTTGTAAAGTTTTTCCAGCGGTTCAATGATCCTGCCCGCTTTGCGCTTCGCTTCCACGAGCGGGCTGCCCACATTGTGATGGCTCTTGATTACGTTTGTTTTTCCGCCGCTGCTTGCTGTGCTGCCGCTTTCGATTACATCGGCGCGGATAGTCCCCTGAGCAAGAAAATAATTTTCCGGCAGCCCAAGACGGGCGACTTCCCTCTCCTGAATCGTGATAAACAAATCGCCGATGGTTTTGCGCTTTTCTTCTGGATCGATTTTGCCCTTAAGCGCGGAAAGAAATTCATCTTCGCAGTGGACAATGTGAAGGTATTTCGTTCCCAGCCGCGCCAGTGTCGTTTTAACATAATTTGTTTCATTTTTGCGCATGAGGCCAGTGTCCATGTACATTAGATGCACCTGTTCGCTGTCGAGTATTTTAAGGAGCAGCGCCCCGACCACCGTTGAGTCAACGCCGCCGGAAATAAGCAGCAGCACCGGGTTTTCACCAACACGGGTTTTAAGAGACTGACGCTGTTCTTCAATAAACTGATTCATATGTTTTACCGCGCCCACGGTGATTTGCGGATTATTGTTGCCTTGCGGTCGTAACCAACCGACACAATATCAACCGGAGTTTCGCAGTAACGCTCAATGAATTCGATGTATTCCATTGCCGCAACGGGGAATTCTTCGTAGGTGAGCGCGCTTGCAAGTGATTTTTTCCAGCCGGCAAAAGTCCGCAGTATTGGTTTGGCGTTGTTCAACGCTTCAATTGAAGCGGGGAAAGTTTCTACTATTTTGTCTCCGATGCGGTAGCCGGTGCAGGCTTTTATTTCTTCAAAGGTATCGTATACATCAAGGTGCGTCATCACAAGGCTGTCGATGGAATTTGTAAGGCAGGCATAGCGAAGGGAGACCAAATCAAGATAGCCGCATCTTCTGGGTCTGCCGGTGGTAACGCCGTATTCGCGGCCTGTATCGCGGACAAAGCGGCAAAGTTCGTCTTCCGAGTTGGGATCGAACTCGCTGGGCAGGGGACCGTTTCCGACACGGGTCGAGTAGGCTTTGAAAACTCCAAGCACTTTGTCGATGGCGCGAGGTCCGACACAGCCGCCGACAGCCGCGCCTGCCGCGCAGGACATTCCGCTTGACACATAGGGATAAGTTCCCAAATCAAGATCGAGCAGCGTCCCCTGCGCGCCTTCAAAAAGCACCTGAGAATTTTTCCTGTGCATCAGATACGCGCTAAGATCGACCGACATGGCAAGGAGTCTGTCGATGTACGGCGCAAGAAAATCGCGGTCTTCTTTTTCCAGTTCATTGAGCTTATCTTTCCATGCAAGATCGGCGATGCGGATACCGTCTCGCTCGCTTTTCATGGAATAGCTGATTCCGATGCCGCGGCCTGTAGTGCCGATTGGTTTTTTACGCGCCGCATCTCTTTCCTTATCAATTTGAATATATCTCGGCAGCACAAGGTGAGCACGGTCAGAGATAAGAATTCGCCCCTTGGTATCAATTCCGCGGTCTTCCAGCATTTTGATTTCATCGAACAACGCCTTGGGATCGATTACCATGCCGGCGCCCAGGATAGTGATTTTGTCAGGATAAAAAATCCCCGAAGGGATCAGGTGCAGGGCGTATTCCTCACCGCCGATGACAATGGTATGCCCCGCATTTGCTCCGCCAGCGAACCGCACAATTATCTGCGTTTCGTTTGCAAGATAATCAACAATTTTTCCCTTTCCTTCATCGCCCCATTGAGCGCCGATAACTACGATTTTCAATGAATACTCCTGTTATGAAACAATACTCATACTTTATCAGATTTTTTTTTTTTGTAACAATGCAGCGAAAAGGTATGCCTTGTTTTTGACGCTGCTTTCTGATATTGTGATGTGAAGGAGCCGCACATGGAAAAGATTACGAGTTTTCAGGTTGATCATCTCCGGTTAAAACCGGGGGTTTTTGTTTCCCGAAAGGACAAGTTCGGAGATGTGATTCTTACTACCTTTGACCTTCGTTTCAAAGAGCCAAACAGGGAGCCGGTGCTGGATCAGCCCGCGCTTCATACAATCGAACATCTGTGCGCCACTTTTTTACGCTCCCACAAAGATTGGGCGCCGCGGGTTGTATACTTCGGCCCGATGGGCTGCCGAACGGGTTTTTATCTGATTTTGGAAGGCGAACATAAATCCCCGGAGATTCTTCCCCTGCTTCTGGAACTGCTTGGGTGGATAGAAAATTTCGAAGGCGCTATTCCCGGCGCTTCCGCCGCCGAATGTGGTAACTGGCGCGAACAGAACATTGAAATGGCAAAATGGGAATGTAAAAGGTACGCGGCTCTCTTAAAAAAACCAGCCGGAGAAAACCTCAATTATCCGAGCGATGTGGTTTAGCGGGGCTGTCCAAACAACTTTTCGGACATCACCGAGTATTCCCTAACTTTCAATAATTTTATATAATACCCCCATGTCAGAATTAACCGAGTATCAGGGAAAAGCAACAATGGAGAAAATCACGTCTCTGGCGAAGAGGCGGGGTTTTGTGTTTCAGTCATCTGAAATTTACGGAGGCCAGAACGGCGCGTGGGATTACGGGCCGCTCGGCATTGAATTAAAGAATCGGATTGCCGCCGCATGGTGGAAAGAAATGACCCAGCTTCACGACAATATAGTCGGGCTGGACGCGGCAATTTTGATGCACCCCCGCACATGGGAAGCGTCCGGCCATGTGGAAAATTTCACCGACCCGCTGGTTGACTGCAAAAAGTGCAAAACGCGCTTCCGGGCGGACATGATCCCCGAAGACAAACTTGCGGCGAAAATATGCCCTGATTGCGGCGGCGAATTGACCGATACCCGCAAATTCAACCTGATGTTCAAGACGCACATCGGCCCCGCGGAAGATACCGCCAACCTTATTTATCTGCGCCCCGAAACCGCCCAGGGAATTTACGTCAACTATAAAAATATTATTCAATCGAATAGGATGAAAATCCCCTTCGGCATTGCGCAAATCGGCAAGGCGTTCCGCAATGAAATTGTTACCAAAAATTTTATTTTCCGCACCTGCGAATTTGAACAGATGGAGATGCAGTACTTTGTGAAGCCGGGCGCTGACGAAGAATGTTTCACTGATTGGAAAAAACAGCGCTGGGCTTATTACGAAAAACTCGGCGTAAAAATGGATCACCTGCGCTGGCATCAGCACGGCCCGGATGAACTCGCGCATTACGCGAAAGACGCCTACGACATCCAGTACCTGTTCCCGATGGGCTGGCGCGAACTTGAGGGTGTGCACAACCGCACCGATTACGACCTTGGCAGGCATACCGAATATTCCGGCAAGGATATGCAGTACATCGATCAGGATAACAACAACGAGCGGTACATTCCCTACATCATCGAAACATCCGCCGGTCTTACGCGAAATGTACTGATGATTCTCTGTGATGCCTACGATGAAGAACAAGTCGCCGAAAAGGGGAATGATGATGATTGGCGCACTGTCCTGCGCTTCCATCCGAGCCTTGCTCCCGTTACAGTTGCCGTACTGCCGCTGATGAAAAAGGACGGTCTTGCCGAACTTGCGCAGGACATCCGCGGAGAACTGAAGGAAGACTATGCCACCGACTACGATCAGGCGGGGGCAATCGGACGGCGTTACAGGCGGCAGGATGAAGCGGGAACTCCCTTCTGCGTTACCGTGGACTACCAGTCCAAAGAAGATGGCACGGTTACCCTGCGTTTCCGTGATTCAATGGAACAGATTCGCGTACCCAGAGTTGAACTTGCCGCCCGTCTGCGTCAGGAGATAAAGACGTACAAACGGATTAAGTGATTGTTTTTATCAGTCTGCCTAAATCCGACTTTACAAAAAACCCTCAGCTTCCCTTCGATAATTCCCGGCACGGTCAACCGTACTGCCTCTCACCGCCTTGACGTTAGCGGCAAAGGAATCAACGTTACCCGCGTCTTAACCCAGTTGGGAAAGAAGGCGATACATCTGACGCAGCTTGGCGGCGTGATGCGCCCCCTCTTTCTTTCGCTGTGTGAACAGGACAAACTGTCCGTTGAGTGGGTCGAAAGCGAGAGCCAAATCCGTTTTTGTTATACGATGTTGACAGAATGTGATGACGGTGTTACGGAGCTTGTTGAAGAAGCTGAGCCTGTCAGCGCCGGTACGGAAGAACGGCTGCTGGAAAGATTTAATTCGCTTCTCGGAGACGGCTCACTTGGTTTGAAGTGGCTGATTGTTTCCGGCACAAAGGCGGCAGGTTTTTCTGACAAGGTAATCCCCTTCATGGTACAGAAGGCAAAAGAAAAGGGGTTAAAAGTTATTCTCGACATAAGAGGAAAAGATTTAACCGAAAGCCTGCAATACAGACCGGACGTTGTAAAACCGAACCTTTTTGAATTTGCCTCTACCTTTGCCCCGGAGTTGATCAAGGATAACGATTTGGCAATTAATTCTGTGGCAAAAGAACAAATAAAATCCGCGATGCTGGAAATGGCAAAAAAGCACGATTGTCGCGTCATTCTGACCAATGGCAGCCGTAAGATACTTGCCGCCGATGGGGACAATTATTTCGAGGCGGACATTAATCCTGTTAAGGCGGTAAACTCCATAGGCTGCGGGGACGCTTTCACCGCGGGGCTTGCCGCTGCTCTTGAGGACGGCGCCAATTTCAACGAAGCCATCGCCGAGGGCATTCGCTGCGGCGCGTTAAACGCCGGTTTTGTAAAGCCGGGAGTTATCCGCTAGCTTATTAGCTTCTCTGGCGCGCGTCAACTTTTTGACGCGACACTTCATACAGAAGCACACCGGCGGCAACCGATACATTGAGCGAATCAATTCTGCCAACCGAAGGAATCCCTACCATGGCATCGCAGCGTTCCCGCAACAGCCGGGAAAGACCCGCTCCTTCGCTGCCCAGAACCAGTGCCGTCCTGCCGGTCAAGTCCTTGGTGTGAACAGCCTCACCCTGCATATCTGCGCCGTATATCCAAAACCCCGCCTCTTTCAAATCTTCCATTGCGCGGACAAGATTGGGTGTCTCAGCCTGAGGCACCCACGAAACGGCGCCTGCCGAAGTTTTTGAAATTATATCGGCGTTTTTGGCGCTGCGCCGGTTACGCCCAAGCACAAGGTCTGCTCCGAACTGATCGCAGCAGCGAAGGATTGCGCCGTAGTTGTGCGGATCGGTGATTTCATCCAGTATGAGGACAAGCGCGTTACGGCGCTCTCCCAAACCGGCGATGAATTCTTCAAGGCTGATGTCCGCGCGCCCGTCATCATCCTCAACCTGTAAAGCTATTCCACGGTGATTGGGGGCAAGCCCGTCCAAATCGAATGTCCCTACCCTGTCAACTCTTATTTTGTTGTTAACGGCGAGCGAAACAAGTTCCTTTGCGCGCGGACCGGCTTTTGCCACAAGCAGCGGGCCGCAGGCGACATCCGCCTTTATCCTTTCTTCAATTGCGTGAAACCCTGTTAAATATGTCATGAGTTACTCCGTATCCCCTTGTATTTTTGCACAAAACCGGACGGCCGGTAAGTCATTTTCGCCTGGCGCAATCCTTCGTCCCCAATGTCCTGTTCGCGGTTTATCCATGTGAAAAACCCCGGCAGCGCTGAGGCAAACGCCTGATTCATAAACTGATAGATACCTTTGTATTCGTCAATCGCTTTTTCAAAATGAATGGCAAACATCCTCCCCCTTGCAATGCTTTCACCCAAACAATAACCGGCGGGTTTTCCTCCGATGAAGTATATCTCGCCGCGCAGTGTGAGTGAATCAAACTTATCCAGCGCCTCCCGCGCCGCGTTATAATCGCCGTCTTCGCCTTTGTCCTTCCGCCATTGATCCAGAATCTCAACAGCTGCCGGAACAAGTTCCGCGCTCATCGTTTTTTTTTCGTGTTCGGGGTACATGTGCAAAAACTGATTGACATGGTTTTTCTTCTTGTGATATTTTTTCCCGCTCAATTCCGCGAGGTCTTTGCGGCAGTATAAATAGTCAAAATTGTTTCGATCTTCTTCGACAATTATGCCGTACCCGGAAAAGTTTTCGCGTAACGAAGACAGCGTTGATTCGGAAATATTTTTCCAGTAATCATGAGTTTTGAAAAGAGAGACAAGAGTTTCTTGATTCGGAACGCCGCAGGGAGTCATAAAAAAAGATTTGCTCTGCGGGTAACATCGTTGCGCAGCAACGTGCGCGGGGAACTTCGCTGTTTCGGCGGGCTGTTCCCCGGAAATGATAAAGCCGCCGTCCTGCCCGTCACGTGAAATGCGATATTTATACCTGTTTCTGAAAAGGTATAAACCTGAGAAGGTAAATTCAGAAACACCATCAACTGTAAGTGAAAGGCGCGGATGCAATGTATCCTTTTGATCGAGTTCCATCAGGGAAAAATCAGGGTAACAAGGAATGGACATATTTTACGTTTCGGGTTTTTCGTCTTCTGTTTTTATTGCGCGCACCGCTTTCCGCGATCCAATGAAGATTGAGATTGGCTCCAAAATGGGAATGTTTTCGCAGATGATTTTAATTATTACCGTCATGGGAACTGCAACGATCATTCCGGTAAATCCCCATATCCAGCCCCAGACAACAAGAGAGAACAGGATAACAAGAGGAGAAATGCCAACGCGCTCACCGATAATTTTTGGATCAAGTATATTTCCAAGTACGATATTTACCACAATTATAATTGCAATTACTAAAATTATCGGACCCGGCTGCGGCCAGAACTGGATCAGCGCGAAAAGGGACATGGCAACGCCTGCGACAATGCTGCCAAGCGTGGGAATAAAGTTCAGGATAAACTGGAGAACACCCCATACAATGGCAAATTCCAGCCCAACCAGGGAAAAGGAGACGGCAAATAATATGCCGTTTATCAGGGAAATTAAAAACTTTGCCGTTAAATACCGGCTGATTTGGTCCATTAAGTCGTGCCCCATTTGGTTGATGCGATCTGAGCGGTCTTCAAAGGCCTTTTTTATCTTCTCCTTTATTTGACCGGCTTCCACCAGCAGAAAAACCAAAAAAATAGTCATCATAAAGGCGCTTCTAATGAATTGAACGAAAAAGTTAATGAAAGAGGGAGTAGAATTCCGTACCCATGTGCGAATTCCCAGCTGCGCCTTTAAATTTTCAAAGAAACTCAAGCCTTCATCGTAGGATAATTCCAGAAAACGGGCTGCCCACACGTATATTTCCGTTAAACGGTCCTCATATTTGGGATAATGTGAAATAATCATCCTGCCGGACGTAAAAAACACCATGCCCAAGCCGTACAAACCGGCAATTATCAGAATAACTACCAAAAGTATCGATAAAATCTGTGGAATATGGAACTTATTAAACAATCTAACCAGCGGATACATCGCAAAAGCCAATAATAACGCTATAGTGAAGGGTAAAATCACCGGAGCGGTGATTTTTAAGACCCCGCCCGCGAATATGGCAGCGATAAAAGCCATTATGAAAAAGTTCGCACGCCCCGAATTAAAGGTCTTAAACACTTCTTTCACGCCTACAGTATGGCATAAATAGCCGGGCAGGGCAATCTTTTTCGAAAAAAGTACTTGACCTTGGCAGTAAAACTTAGTAACTTCTATGTAGACTGATGGTACGGCAAGGATGAATTCTGCTGCTCCTGCTATCTGGTGAATCATCAACAAGGTATGACTCCTCGCGCTTTACGGCTGTCGTTCTGTCAGCAGCCCCCCGGGTTTCCTCACCTCCTTTTCCCGGGGGGTTTTTTTATACTCTCTTGCCAAAAGACCCGAAACCCTCTAAAATGACATTATCGTTATTTTTGTCATATTGGAGGATTAATTATGGAACAAACCCTGCCTTTAATGTTGAGAGCGAGAGCGAAAGATACGCCTGATATTGTCATTCAATATCACAAGGATAGAGAAGGAAATTACCGCTCAGTAACCTACCGGCAATTTTACGATGATGTATGTTTTACAGCCGCCGGGTTAATGGAACTTGGAGTAAAGCGGGGAGACAAGATAGGGCTGATAGCCGATAACCGGCAGGAATGGATGGTTACGGATTTTGGCATTCTTTCCGCCGGGGCAATTGATGTGCCGCGGGGCTGCGACATCACGACTCAGGAGCTTACTTACATTTTGGGTTTTACCGGCTGCGAGACGGCCTTTGCGGAAAACCAGAAACAGGTGCAAAAGATACTCTCCTGCAAAGCGGAACTTCCGGTCTTAAAAACAATCATCAGTTATGATCCGGTAGACAACGAAACCGAAGCCGCCGCTGAAGCCGCAGGAGTAAAAGCATTGTACTTTGCCAGCGTTATTGCGATGGGTCAAAAACGCGAGAATATGCAGCCGGGAGGCGCGGAAGCTGAAATTGAAAAGGGCAGAGGCGATGATACTGCGACCATCATTTTTACCTCCGGCACTACAGGCGAGCCGAAAGGCGTGATGCTGTCTCAAAAAAACTTTATGTGCCAACTACCCGCGTTTGATTTGGTTTTGGAATTAAAACCTGGCGACATCTGGATTTCCATGCTGCCGGTCTGGCATGTGTATGAGCGGCTGCTGGAGTATATCATTTTTTATAACAGTAACAGTATCGCTTATTCCAAAACTATCGGCTCGGTGCTGATGGCGGACTTTCAGATGATACGCCCTAACTATATGGTCAGCGTTCCCCGCGTTTGGGAAGCGATCATGGACGGTATTCACCGAAATGTTAAAAGCAAGGGCGGCATTGCCAAAAAGATGTTTGATCTCGCGGTTTCCCTTTCAATGATGTACACATATTTCAAGGATTTAACTTTCGCCCTTCTTCCGAATTTTCACGGACGCATCCGCCCGCTGGATTCGGTGGTCGGATTTTTTCCATGGCTTGCTCTTCTTCCTTTCCGGGGCCTTGCCCAGCTTTTGGTCTTTAACCAGATCAAGCGCGTATTGGGAGGCCGTTTCAAAACAGGTATTTCAGGCGGCGGTTCACTGCCCGCGAAAGTAGATTTATTTTTTAATTCGATAGGCATCCGTATGCAGGAAGGTTACGGCCTGACCGAAACTGCTCCGCTTGTTTCTGTGCGGCGGCATAAACGGTCGCGGAGAGGAACCATAGGCCAGGTGCTGCTCAACACTGAGGTGAAAATTATCGACAACAAGGGGCGTTCACTGCCGCCGGGACGCAACGGTGTCATTTTTGTGAAAGGCGATCAGGTGATGCAGGGCTATTATCAAAAGCCTGATCTTACCGCCGCTGTTTTAAGCGCGGACGGCTGGTTTAACACAGGCGACATCGGTATGCTCACCCATAACAACGAATTGCGCATAACGGGGCGGGCGAAGGATACAATTGTTCTGCGGGGCGGCGAAAATGTGGAGCCGGTTCCCATTGAGTGCAAGCTGAGGGAAAGCCCCTACATCCTGCAGTGCATGTTAGTCGGACAGGATCAAAAATATCTTGCTGCGCTTGTTATTCCCAATCAACAGGCAATTATGGACTTTGCCGAGGAGAACTCCATCCCCATTGTTGACTATGAACTTTTACTTAAACAGCCGGAAATCAACGCGATTATTGCTTCCGAAATTGCCGACAAGATCAGTCCCAAAACCGGCTTTAAGCCGTTTGAGCGGGTGTATAAATTTACCCTTCTGCCAAAGCCGTTTGAGGCGGGGAAGGAACTTTCAGGAAAAGGGGAACTGCTTCGTCACCGGATCGCCGCATTATATGTAAAAGAAATTCACCGTCTGTTCAAGGGTGAGACATAAAAAAGGCTGCCTCATCCGGTCTGGAGCCGGATAAAGCAGCCTTAACAGATTAATGTTAACTAGAATTTCAACCCAGCCAGAAAACTGGAGAAGACCAACAAGCCGCCATTTCCACCACTTACGTTAGAATCATTGAACACACCGACAGTTCTACCATCGCTGACACCTGTCACGGCTTCCAGCCAGATATTTTTTGTGAAGTTAAAGTTGGCGCCCACATATAAACCGGTGTTGGTATTATCAAACTTTGTCTCTGAAAGGTTTTCGTGTGAATATGGAACTTCTTTTTTACCTTCATCTTCATATTCAACAGAACCATCGGAAGTTACGGTTATGGCTGAAAGCCGGAGTCTCCCGCCGGCATTCAAGGTAAGTTTATCGGGGACGATCTTGTACTGCACGGCAAGGTCAAGCCCCGGTTCAAACTTAAAGACGAACTTGTCAGAATAATCTTCTTTTATCAATTTCCCCTTCTTGCTTGGATCATTGGAAACATAGCTGGTTGTGGTTTCGGTGCTTGTAAAATCAAGCGGCAGATTCAGTTTTGCTTTCACTCCTACATTCCCCGAACTCCACCCCGCGCTTGCCGAAGGCCGAATCCAGTTATACGCATAATCAATTTCTTTAACAGTACTGCCAGTGACGGTTCCGTTTACGCTGGCGGTTTTATTTTTCCCGCTTGTATCAAACCATGAATATTCATTATCATCGTAAGAACGCAGCCTCAGCCTGTAATCAAGATCTACCGAACCCTTAAAACCGTTTTCGTTATATAAGGTAAAACCGCCAAGATTTAATTCAATTCTTGGTTCAATATAATTTGCTGATTGGTTGATTTGTGCGCCATTGGTTTTACCATCAAGTTCGGTGTATTTTTCAACTTTGTTGTTATCCCTAAAGAACATCAGGTCCATAGTTAACTGCGGTCTGATACCCTGCTTGGTAAGGTCTTTTGCCATTGCCCATTGCAGTTGTGGAGCAATGAAGCCGTATTCCGCAACATAATTTTTGTAGTAAGTACCTGCAAAGGGATCGCCTGCGCCATGCGCAATGTCGCTCTCACTGAATTTCTGGTGATTTGAAGCATACGAAAGCCGGAAACCCATATCCGCAATGCCGATCAAAACCGCAACACGATTGTTGGGTTGTGTAGCCTTTATAGCGGTATAAGGATCAGTACCATATACCGGGAAAAGCATTTTATTGTCGGCCTTGGTATCATACTTGAAAGGAAGATGCCGTTCAGTATAAGTAGAATCCTGATGCCTCAACAAGCTCCCTGCGTAGTAAGTGCCAAGATACGCATTACCCAATTTCTTGGCAAAACCAAGAGCGAGGTCGGTATTCTGAAAAGAGGTCATGGCAAACCAGTTTTCCAGCTTTAATCCTGCGTACGAATCCGATCTGATAAAATCATCCGCCGCGCTTCGAAACCTTCCCCGTGTAGCTATACTCTGGGGTGATTCCCGGAAACCAATCGGTTCAGACTGCGCCCACAAGCTGCTGGCCGCAGCCATTAACAACAGCATCGCTGCCATCAATCCTAAAATCCTTTTACTGTTCATATTCATCTCCTAAAAATTCTTTCTCTCTTTAATACACGGAAGGATCGCAGCCAACGGCCGCATTATTTCCTTCGCTACCTTAAATATGCAGATGATTTCGGAAAAGAAAAGAGGTTTAACAATTTTCTAATAAATTAAACAAATAATAAACAATAGGGAAGTATTTGCTGCTGCCCTTGACCCGTTCCCCTGCGGCATAATACCATGAAGTGTCCCGCGTCAGGTACCATGCGAGCAGGCGCCGCCTAACCCCGCCAGGTTCGGAAGGAAGCAACGGTAAGCGGAGGTCTGCTGCGCCGTGGCTCCCCTGGCGCGGGGCTTTTTCATCACACAGGCAGCATTTGCACTTCTGTTCCAAGAGATTTTGCTGCCTGTTCCGCGTTCTTTGTGCCTGTGATGATAACCGGCTCTGAGATTTTTCTGGAAACAAGAGCCGATGCCGCCGCCGCCATATCGGCAGTCGAGACGGAGATAAGGCGTTCTTTTCGTCTTTTGCGGTAGTCATCTTCTATGCCGTAAAGGAATCTGAAAAAATCAACATAGCCTTTTTCAGCGCTGGTTTTCGGTCTTGTCTCTTTCGCATAACAACCGATAATGGCTTTTACCAGATAATCCTCATCGCCGCTTTGCGCGTAGTCCCCATTCCCGCCGTTTTTCATAATTGCTGAAAAAACATCCAGAGAGCGCAGCGGATTTGGATCGCGGTAAGAGGCAAAAGAAAAACAACCTTCAAGGCAGTCGCTGTTTACAAAAGCGCCGTAAGCGCCGCCTTTCATACGAATATCCTCCCAGAGCGCTCCGGTAGAAAGCTGATGCGCCAAAATCATTTCCGATATTTGTTCATGCGTGTCAAAAGGCGCAGTGTCACCGGTTAAAGCCGCAAAACCAATCTGAAGGGACGGAGATGCGTAAACTTCCGGTTTTCCGGCTTTTGATGAAGGCGCGCAAATATTTTCCGGGAAACGGCGGGATGCTTCGGGATTACGTGATTTAGGCGCACCGAACCGGCTGAACCTCTTCGCAAGTTCAGCGCCGCCCGAATCAAGAGCTGTGCCGGTCAGGTTGGCAATGAGTCCCGCTCCTGTGATTTTTTCCTGTAAATACAAAAGCTTTTTTACTACTTCCGCAGTATCCAGTTCGGCAAGGCTGTGTACAAAATAAATCTGAGACAAGCCGCCCCAAATTTCTTCCGCCTGCCTGGAACGGGAATTACGGCGGCCTGCCCTGCCGGATGCGTAACTGTGCCCCATTGGCGCAAGGCTGGAATCAAGTTCATTTTTCATTTCCATAACGAGGTCATGTATACGCCGGTGATCGGAAAAATCAGCTTCGCTGATCATGCGCAGGGCAAGGTCAAGAGACGGAGAAGTTTTTTCATCAAGGCATTTTAGGCGATAGATGATCCAATCACGGCCTGCCAAATCCAAAGAGCCAGTGAGCGTTTGAATAAATTGTGAAGTACCCGGCGCGGCGGAACCGGTATGCAAAAGCGCGTTAAAACCGCCGACTGTTCTGGCAAGCAAGCTGGAAACTTCGCCGTAGTCCATGCCGGGAAGCCCAACCGAAACAGCCGCGCGTGAAAAGAATGGCAGCCACAAATAATCTTCAGGCGGCAGGACATCAATAGGAAACGCCAAATCAGCATAGGTAATTCCGTTGGTGTGAAGTTCGTGGCGGAGAACCGGTATCCCGTTCAAATCTTCAAGGCGGCGGGGGATAAATTCAGGCTCAGCGGAAAGATCGTTACGCGAAAGATGAGGGATTGTTGCGAGAGCTTCGGCGCTGTCGGCTTCACTTTGAATTTTTTCCAGTGTTTCGGATTTCCCGGTAATCTCCTGACGCTCGCTCCCGGTTAATTTTTTCTCTGTATCGGCAAGCTTTTCAGCCAGCCGCGCTTCCTGCTGCGGTAAAAAATCTTCTTTTGGCTCCAGAACAACCAGCGCGCGGTGCGGATTATCCAGGAGATATTTTTTAATGAGGGATTCAAAAAACCGGCTGTCCTTTGCAAGCCGTTCTTTTATATTTGCTATCACCGGTTGGATGAGCAGACATTCCCAGGGCTTACAGCCGTGAAGCCACCCGCGCAGGGAACGGCGCATCCAAACCAGAGAGAACGGCCCGCCCGCGCGGCGGATTTCTTTCTGTGAAAATTCAATTGTTGAAAGCGCGGCTTCTATTTCTTCTGCCGGTATGCCTTCGTTGTAAAGCATCTTCAATACATCGATTATAAGTTCTTCAATTTTCTTGCTTGCTTGATCCGCTTCGCCTTCTACGCCTTTTAAGCCTGCCACGAATATGGTTTCCCGCAGCTCGCCTTCAAGCCCGGAAACCGGCGTAATATCTTCTCCAAGACCGGATTCAATGAGAGCGCGCGTCAAAGGGGAGCCGTCATGCCCCAAAAGAATTTCGGTAAGCACTGCGAGGGCGGCGCTTTCATTTATGTCGAGAACATCGGAGCAAAGCCATGAAAGAAAAATTGTTGACTTGCTCTCACTTCCCGCAGGACAGGAAATATTTATTTTTTTTGGGTTTTTCCACCGTTCGGCTTTTTCAATCGGTTTGCAGCGGGAGCCGCTTTCATGACCGGAAAAAAATTGTTCGCTTAAAAAAGAAAGCTGCTTTTCTGTGGGAATATTCCCAGCCAAAAAAATGCGGCAATTTGCCGGTGAATAACGAATGCGGTGGAATTCTTTTAAACCTTCCCAATCCAAAGCCGGAATTTCCTGCGGATCGCCGCCCGAGTCAAAAGCATACGGAGTGCCCGGCATAACCGAATTGATCGACCAATGGCCGGCGTAAGTATCCAGGGATGAATAAGCGCCCTTCATTTCGTTGTAAACAACACCGGTGATGGAGAGCTTTCCGTCTTTGGTAAACTCGTGCCTGTGCCCTTCCTGCATGAAAGTCCACTGAGTGAGCAATGGCCGGAAGACTGCATCGCCGTATACTGACATCAGGTTGAAATAGTCGTGTTCGTTGATCGAACTGGCGGGGTAAACTGTTTTATCGGGAAAAGTCATCGCGTTCAGGAATGTTTGCAGGCTTCCCTGTGCAAGCACCAGAAATGCATCCTTGAGCGGATAACGCTCAGACCCGCAGAGGACAGAATGTTCAAGAATGTGCGCCACGCCTGTACTGTCCTGCGGGAAAGTCGTGAAAGCAAAACAAAAAAGATTTTCGCTGTCGTCATTGAGTACATGAAAAACTTCAACGCCTGTTTTTTCATGCTTTGCCCATATTCCCTCAGCCGGCAGTTCTTCCAGATCAACCACATCAAGAATGTTAAAACCGCTGTCCAATGTTTGACCTTTTTTCAGATTTGTCTTTCCGGTTTTGTTATGCGCTAATGCATCATTCATATAAATACATCCTCATCGCTGTATAGAATTATTTCCCCGTTTTCGCGGGCATGCCTGAACCATGTAAGAAATTCTCCGGCGGCGGCATCGCAGTCTCGTTTTGCAATAGCGCCCATAATATCATATTCATCACGGATTTGTTTTCTGCGGCCTGCTGAGACACACGAAAGAATTTTTTCATGGAAATCTTTTCCCCTGCCTTTCAATAAAATTGCGATGTCATTATCTGACATGGTTTTAAGTTTTTCCTCCAGGGGGCGGTCTACAGTGTTGATGATGTCATCGAGCGTGTAGAGTTTTTCTTTCAGATTTTTCCCGATTTCAGGATTTTTCTCCTCAAGTTCATTTACAATCCTGTCGCCGAATGAATAATCTCCCTGCTTCAGAATTGCGGCAAGCGCCTGCATACCGTCAACCTCAAAATCTTTCGCACCGCCGGAGACATTTCTTACTTTTTCTTTTAACGCCGCCGATACTTGTTCAAGCACTTCCGGCGAAATTTTTTCCTGATGGGCAATACGCTTCAGAATTTCCGGCTTGCGATCCGGCGGAAGTTTGCCTATTGTTCCCGCGGAAAGCTTCGGCGAGAGGCGCGAAAGAACGAGCGCCGCCATTTGGGGAGTCTCCGTTTTAAGCAGCATGGCAAGCTGTTCCGGGGAAAATTCTTCCAAAAAGCTGAAAAGATTTTCTTTTGAATCGGGGACGGCTTTATTGAGCAGAGCCTCGCCTTTTTCAGGGCCTTTGGCGGCGTACAGTATGCGGCGGGCGGTTTCTATGCCGCCGTGGGATAAACCTGAAAAACGGTAGCTGCCGGAAAGCAGATTCTTAAATTCGCTCAGAATTTCGTCCCCTTCTTCCGGCTTTATAACCTTGATGATGGCGATTTCCTTTGAAATTTCTTCAATTTGTTTAGGATCAAGCTCCGCAAGGATGTCAGCCGCCTGTTCCCCGCCTATAAGAATGAGAAATTTTGCCGCTTTTCGGTATTTTGACTCAATATGCTTGTTTTCTTTAGCAGCGGGAATTTCGGAGGTTTTTACCAATCCTTCCGTGAATTCCGGTTTTCGGGTATTTTGTGCTTTTTTGCGGTTTTCCGGCTGAGGTTTCCTTTTTTCATGATCTTGGTTTATTGTCTGTTTATACGCCTTTATACCCTGTTGCAGTATATTTCCCATATTTAGCAATTGTATTATAATAACCGGAGAATTGAAACCGATTATAGCGCGGTTATTAAGATTATAAGTGAGCGAAAAAGAAAAAATGACAGTGTTATTCATTTTATTATTCATGCTGGCAGCCGGAAATATTTCCGCAGGCGGGAACAAACAGGTTGTTATAGATGAACCTCTTCCCCCGCTTACTCACGTATCTCAATTTTTTCAGGTCGAAATTGAAAAGACAATTGAGCCTCTTGAACAGCCTCCCGTTTCTGACAGGGCGGAGCTGGTAATGACTGCTCTGGCTGCCGCGTATCCAAGGCGTATAGAGCGGGCGGAATTCCGCAACGGCGACTGGGCTGTTCTGCTGCGGGGTACATGGTATTATTTCGCGGATGGTAAATTGCTTCCTGAAAATTTATTGGAAGATGCCGAAAAATACAATCCTCAGCCTTTTTACGGATACCCGGAAGAACTGCCTCCATGGAGGAAACCTACCCCCGAAGAAGCCGCACTTTACAGTGAACTTACAAAAAACAGAAGCATTTCTACATCCCGGCGCTCCCAGGCATTCATGGACGATTTATGGAGGGCGCACAACGCTGACGAAGCGTATCAAAGGGTAAAAACAATCCGTCTTTTTGGGAGAGAGATTAATGTTCATTATGCGATTCTTGAAGACCTTTCGTTAGCTGAAGATGCAGTTCTGACTCTTGCAAGAAGCAATCCTCAGGTTCAAACCTGGGTAAACAATATCGGTACGGTTCATGGATGGAATTGGCGAAAAATCGAAGATACGGATGCCCTGTCTCTTCATTCATACGGCACGGCAGTTGATATTCTGCCAAAATCATTGGGTAACAAAGAAACATACTGGCTTTGGGCAATGCGAAAAAAACCTGATTGGTGGAATGTTTCATATAACGAGCGCTATCATCCGCCTGCCGCTGTTGTTAAAGCGTTTGAGTCTTATGGCTTTATCTGGGGTGGAAAATGGCAGTCATTCGATACGATGCACTTTGAGTACCGTCCGGAGATATTGCTTTTAAACGGGCTGGAACTGGAAACGGTTCGATAATCAACAACCCCGTCCCTTTAGGGCGGGGTATTAAACCCCTCAATGCGAATAGAACTTTTTCAAAAACTAAAATTTTATTAAATCTCAACGCATAAATTATCAACATTTTTATGATAATTAAGCATTTGTTTACAAACCCGCGGCGGATTATATTTTGCCTGTGGTTATTTGCAATAATCAACATGAAAAATCATTTTTATATAAGCATGAAAAACAAAATTAACGAAAATTATATACGATGGCTGTTAAGCTCGAAAGTAAAACGTTTCAGGTCGGTTCATAATATTTCGCAGATGGAACTTGCCATCGCTACAGGCCTTACTCACAATTTTATAAATGATATTGAAAACTGTAAAAAGGGGATATCCGTAAATACACTGGCGAAATTATCAAATTATTTTAATGTGGAGCCGCACCAGTTTTTTCTGCCGGAAAATTCCAACAGCGAAACGATGCTCTATGTAAAGGATTTTAACGATTCTCTTCAAAAAATTGTCGCCGATTTAACCGAACAATATCTCGCCAAGGATAAAAAAGCAAAGTAAGAAATCTTAAGTAACTTGTTCGGAAATTAATCATTTTTGAACAGTGCGCTTGTTTAGCCTTTGCCAAGCAGGGTCTTGAATTCTCTCTCATCCAGAGTTTCTTTTTCCAGAAGCGCTGATGAAACATTGTCCAGAACGCCGCGTTGTTCTTCCAGGCATTTTTTTGCTTTTGCGTATTCGGTGTCAATAATCCGGGCAACTTCCTCATCGATGTACTGCTGGGTGCTTTCGGCGTATTCGCGCTGGAAAGAAGGTTCCTGCCGCTCCTGGCCTGTCATGCTCACACCCCGCGATGTCAATGCCACATGACGGAAACGGTCGCTCATGCCGTAGTCAGTAATCATTTTACGGGCTATGTCGGTCGCCTTGGTTAAATCGTTTGCCGCGCCTGTGGAGTACTCGCCGGAGATCATTTCTTCGGCGATGCGGCCGCCGAGCAGTATGTCTATCTTTCCCAGAAGATCCGACTGTGTAACGGTAAAA
Source organism: Treponema sp. (assembly GCA_031256035.1). Lineage (GTDB taxonomy): Bacteria > Spirochaetota > Spirochaetia > Treponematales > Breznakiellaceae > WQXQ01. Next base: position 49,687 of record JAIRRJ010000087.1, read on the forward strand.
CGATCTTCAAGAGGGAGCTGTAGGGTATAGCCCAGTGCAAAACCGCGGGGAATGATTGATATTTTTTGAACAGGATCGGCGTTAGGTGTAAAGGCAGCGATAATGGCGTGTCCCGCTTCATGGTAGGCAGTGAGCCTTCTTTCTTCCGGTTTCAGAACCCTGGTCTTTTTCTGAAGGCCGGCAACAGTTTTTTCGATTGCTTCGTCAAAGTCGCGCTGAGTTACCATTTTTCGTCCGGCTCTGACCGCCAGCAGCGCGGCTTCATTTACAATGTTGGCAAGGTCTGCGCCTGAAAAACCGGATGTTACACGGGCGACAGTCTCAAGGTTTACAGCCGGATCGAGTCTTACCGGCTTTGAGTGAATCCTCAAGATAGCTTCACGGCCTTTCAGATCCGGCCTGTCAACAAGCACCTGCCTGTCAAAGCGGCCTGGTCTGAGCAGCGCGGGATCAAGCACATCGGGACGGTTGGTTGCGGCAAGGATGATGAGGCCGCTTGTACCGTCAAAACCGTCCATCTCTACCAGAAGCTGATTCAATGTTTGTTCACGTTCATCGTTGCCGCCCGCGATATTGTTGATGCGGCTCTTGCCTATGGCGTCTAACTCATCAATAAAAATAATACATGGCGCTTTGTTTCTTGCCTGCTTGAACAAATCCCGCACACGAGCCGCTCCGACGCCGACAAACATTTCCACAAAATCCGCGCCGCTCATGCGGAAGAAAGAAACTCCCGCTTCTCCTGCTACCGCACGCGCCAGCAGTGTCTTGCCCGTTCCCGGCGGTCCAACCAAGAGCACGCCCTTGGGTATCTTGCCGCCGATTTCCTTGTATTTCTGCGGACTTTTCAGAAAGTCTACTACCTCAACCAATTCTTCTTTTGCTTCATCCACGCCGGCTACATCGTGAAAGCGCGTAATAATATCCCCTTCGGCGACAATCACTGCGCGGTTCTGCCCCACAGAAAGCACATTGCTGCCCATGTTGCCCAGACGCCTCAGAAGGAAACGCCAGACAAAAACAAAGAAAGCAATCGGCAAAACCCAGCTAAAAATAAAATTGAGTATAGCATTCCCTTCCCGCGAGACCGCGCCGTAAGCGACATTTTTTTCATCCAGCAGTTTTAAAAAATCCTGATCATAGAGAGACACTGTACGGTAAACTCTTTCCTGCGTGGGAATGTAGGAAGTCCGCATAAAGTTTGAACGCGGGGTCTGTTGTCTGGAAACGCTTGTGTATCCGGTAAAATATGATTCCGTCATTTCTACCCGTTTGATTTCACCTGACGAAATACGGGATTTAAACTCAGAATAATCAATCGTAGGATTCATCCTGTTTAGAAAAACATAATTAAAGAGACTTATACCAACGAACAGGATGGCGATATATATCAGCAGGAATTTCCATCCGCCAAAAGGTTTCATGTCCGGCCAATTGGGTCCGCCGAATGGGAACATGGGTCCGCCCTTGTTTTTTTTGTCTTTTTTATCGCCGGAACTGTCGCTCATTAATTATATTATAATGTAAATCATAAAAATTGACTATCCCGGTCAGGTGATTTTTGCACCTATGTTATGGTAATATGAAGATATGAATAAATCCCCGCCTCCCCTCTATTTGATTGATGCATATGGTCTGATATACCGTTCTTATTTTGCCTTTCTGACACGTCCGCTGCGAAACAGCTCGGGACGCAATGTTTCCGCGCTGTTTGGTTTTGCCCGGACAGTTGTGTCGCTGCTGAAAGACGGCGCTCCGTCTGCTGACAACAAGGGAAAACTGCGGGACAAGCCTGAAAAAACGCTGCGGCTTGCGGCTGTTTTTGATTCGCGGACACCCACTTTCCGGCACAAGATGTATTCTGAGTACAAGGCAAATAGGCAAAAGGCGCCGGAAGATCTTCATGAGCAGATTCCGCTGGTTGAAGAATTTTTGACAGCTTTAGGGATTCACAGCCTGAGGGCGGACGGTTTTGAAGCTGATGATATTATCGCAACCCTCGCGGAAAAGTGCCGGAGCGAAAACCGGCAGTGTTACATCCTTTCATCTGACAAAGACCTTTTGCAGCTTGTCGGCGGCGGAATTTTCCAGCTTCGTCCGGCAAAAATTAACAAGTCTCCGCAAAACGAAAGTCCTGCCGGCACAGGGCCTTCCTGGGAACTTATCGGTCCGGACGAAGTAAAAGCTGAATGGGAAGTAGAGCCGGAAAAGGTGCTGGACCTCTTGTCCCTTACCGGAGACGCTTCTGACAATGTTCCCGGAGTCAAAGGAATTGGTGAAAAAACAGCGGTCAAGCTGATGGCGCGATACGGTTCGCTGGATGGCATTTACAAAAACATTGCCGCCATTGAAGGTTCTACCGGAAGAAAAATGTCAGAAGGAAAAGAAAGCGCCTACTTTTCACAATCGCTGATCCGCCTGAAAAGCGAAGTGCCATTGCCGGTAAAAAGTATTGATGAACTGACCGTGGAAAATCTTGACCGCTCCGCCGGCGCAAAGGTGCTTCTGCGCGAAAGTATTCGTCAGAGCGCCAAGCAGCTTGATCCTGACGCAAAGGCCGCGGTCAAAACCGCTGAAAATGAAGAAGCGGCGGAACAAGAGAATTCTGAACAGACCGATGATTCACATTTTGCAGTCGCGGATCAAGCCCTTCTCGGTGATGGTGTCTATAAAACAATTCTCGATCTTGGCGAACTTAAGTCCGTACTGGAACAAGCGGTAAAACAAAAACTTTTAGCGCTGGATTTTGAAACCGATTCACTTGACGCGTGGAATTCCCGTCCTGTCGGCATTTCGCTGGCGGTTAAACCCAAAGAGGCATATTATGTACCGCTGGCTCCTCACGGTGTAAACGCGGCAGACGGCGGCACACCTCATGATGCGAGTTCAGCCTATAACGATCCTGAAAAAGTACGCGACATGCTTACCCCGCTTTTTGCGGATAGCAAAATGATCATAGCGGCGCATAACGCCAAATTTGACTACAAGGTAAGCCGGGGCTGGGGCATTGACCGCTGGCAATGCAAAATCTGGGATACTATGGTGGCGGCATGGCTTGCCGATCCTGAACGAAACAGCTATTCATTGGATTCTCTTGTCGCGTACACATTCGACTGCACACCCATCAGGTATATCGACATTGTGCCGAAGGGCAGCACATTTGACGCAGTTCCTTTGGAAACCGCAACCCGCTACTCAGGTGAAGACGCTGATTTTTGCCTTAGGCTGAAACATTATCTCGAGCCGGCATTGAAAAAGATCGATGCCTTCGATCTTTTTGAAAATCTTGAAATGCCGCTGCTTCCCATTCTTGCCGAAATGGAAGGCGAAGGAATCAAAATTGAGCCAAAGGCGCTCACCGGTTACGGCAGAGAACTTGCTGTTGAACTTAACAACATCCAGAATGAGACTTGGAAAACAGTCGGGCATGAATTCAATCTTGCTTCCACCAAGCAGCTTCAGGATGTGCTTTTTGTCGAGCGCAAACTCACTCCCGGCAAAAAAACAAAAACCGGCTATTCCACCGATGCGGCGGCGCTTGAAGAACTGGCGAAGGAAGACCCTGTTCCGGCGTTGATCCTCCGCCATCGTACTTTGTCCAAACTAAAATCGACTTATGTTGATACGTTAGCTGATATGGCGGACAACAAAGGGAGGCTGCACACCAACTTTGTACAGACGGGAACTGCCACAGGCCGCCTTTCCAGCAGGGAGCCGAATCTGCAGAATATCCCCATCCGCGCCGAAGAAGGCCGCCGCATCCGGGAGGCTTTTATCGCCCGTACCGGCAGCCTGCTTATTTCCGCCGACTACAGCCAGATCGAACTGGTAGTGCTGGCGCATCTTTCCGAAGATGAAAACCTTATTTCCGCTTTCAGGGAAGGCAAGGATGTGCACGCCCGCACCGCATCGCTGATTTTCGGCACCGATGAAGGCAAAATAAATAACGAACAGCGGCGTATTGCGAAGATAATTAACTTCGGTGTGGTTTACGGTATGAGCGCCTTTCGCCTTGCCAACGAATTGAACATCAGCCGCAGCGATGCAGCGAATTTTATCAGCGCATATTTTAATACTTATTCCGGTGTGCGGAGTTTTATTGAAAATACTATCAGAAAAACAGAACAGTCAGGCTTTGTTACCACAATCTCAGGCCGCCGCCGCTACATTCCCACGATTAATTCGCGTAACAAAACGGAAAAATCAGCCGCCGAGCGCATTGCCGTAAACACTCCCATCCAGGGGTCTGCGGCGGACATTGTTAAAACTGCTATGCTTCATCTGGACAGGCGGCTTGCCGCGGAGCAGAGCAAAGCCTGCCTTTTACTACAGGTTCACGATGAGCTTATCCTTGAATGTCCCGAAAACGCCGCCGCCAAAACGGCAGCATTGGTAAAAGCGGAAATGGAACAGGCGGCAAGTTTGCGTATCCCCCTTCGCGTAAGCGTGGAAACAGGACGCCGCTGGGGCGATTTTCATTGAAATGTTGCATACTTCGCTATGTCCGCGGCGCGTGACCTCAACCGAGCCACAACGTGGCGAAGGTTCCCCTCTTGACGACTTGCTGAAGCAAGTCTCTGTTTAACTAGTGTTCTGTCTTATTCAAATGACACAATGTTTAGTTAAGGTAAATCCTTATGACATAAGGATTTACCTCATTTTGTTATCTTGGTAACCGAATAAGACAGAACACTAGCCGTGCCTGACATGTTTGGTCAGCTAACTAACCTCTTTATTAGCCGCTCCGGCGGCGGCGCCTCCCAAGGAGGCGTTGTCAATCGAAGCCAAACGAAGTTTGGCACTAACAGTCGCACTTACCTGCTTTTTCAGCTTCGTAAGCTTTCACAGCCGCACAGGAACTAGTCGTACAATTCGAAGTGGCAACCCCACCACCCTCAACGGCTTCAGTATAACAGTCCCCATCAGCAGGACAATCGGAACCGCAGCTTGCCAGTACCAATCCGCCTGCCAACAGTAGGGCAATCAACCCTACTACCAAAAGTCTTTTGCTATTCTTCATAAAATAGCCTCCTCAATTTATTACCCATCTTTATTTGGGTAACTGAAAAATAGAACCGCGCTTGACAAGCGCTATAATGAGAATTTTGCACCACTTTCATTACAAAAAAAAAGCGTGTAAAACGCACAATTTTTGAGAGAAAAAGACGAATTTTTGTGCGTAAACGCACAAAAACGGTGAAAAAAGGGGCTACTTCAGGCTAAAGCTGCTGCATTATTTCTTCGCGGGTGGAAAAACCGGTCTTAAAATAAATCTTGCTGATATAATTTTCTACCGTTCGCAGGTTGATGCCAAGCGCTTCGGCAATTTGCTTGTTTGTTTTATTTTGCTTTATCAGGTTGATTACAGCGATTTCCTGGTTGCTGAACTTTGAGTAGCTGCGGGCGGCTTCGGTTAATTTGACATTGAGTTCGCCGGAAATATAGATATTTCCACAGAGGATAGTGTCAAGCGCTTTTAAGAGTTCCGCCTTGCCGCCTGTTTTGGATAAAAAACCTGCGGCTCCAAGTTTTAGGGTGGTTTGGATTTTGAATATATCCTCAATGGCGGAACAAACCAGCACAGGCGGCTTTGCCGTTTTTTTTACCGTGCACTGTTTTTCCAGCAGCGGAAAAAAATCAAGCCCGTTGTCTTCACCTAACATAAGGTCAAGAATAATGATGCGCGGAAGTGTTTGACAGTTTTCTATATAAGCTGCTGCCTCTGCAAGAGTCTGTGCCTGGGCACACACGGTAAACATGCCCGTATCCTCCAAAATAGAAACGATCCCGGCGTTTACCATTGGGTGATCATCTATTAACATTACTTCCATTTTCACATCCTTGTTTTCAGGGGGAATTCAAGGCAAATGAGCGTGCCCTCTCCAATTTCACTTACAACGGTAAGGTTCCCGCCAAGAATTACCGCCCGCTCCTTCATGCTCGTAATACCGATATGGTGTGTATCAACAGCTCTCTTGATGTGCCCTCTGTCCGGTTGCAGTCGGAAACCTTTGCCGTCATCGCCAATGCTGACAAAAACCATCTCCTTCTCTTCTGTGTAACGCATGGTGAGTATTGCCTCTTTTGCCCCGGCGTGTTTTTCGATATTGGCGAGTGCTTCCTGGACAATGCGGAAAATCTGCAAACGTTTTTCCACGGGAAGCAAATCAAGTTTAATGCGAGGCTGTTCCAAATTAATTTCCGCGCGGCAGTCAATCCCTGTTTTTTTGCCAAAGTCATAGCAGAGCTGGCGCAGGGCATCGGACAATTCACTGAACCGGAAGTCGGGCGGAATAAGGTTTGTGCATATATCGCGCGTCTTTTTAATAAGCAAAGACATAAGCGGCACTGTTTGAGCGCTTAACTTTTCACGCTCATCTTTATCATCAGATGCGCCTAACTTTTCCGTTTCCAAAAGCACAGCGCGCATATCCTGAATAACGGTGTCATGCAGCTCACGGCTAATCCTCGCGCGCTCCTCGTCCTGTGCAAGCATATAGGCGTGCGAAAAAACCGCTCCTTCGGCTTCGCGCTGCAATGAACGGTTGAGCGATTGCTGCAAAAACCATATAAAAATGGCAATGCAGATAATAAAACCAATGAGTGTAACCATCAAACGAAAATAGGATACGCCGATATAGCGCTGCGCTTCCCCGTCAGCTATCAAGAGGCGAATAAGGGCGCGTGTAATTTCTGTCTGAACAAGCCGTGCGCTTTCATAGTCCCCTGCGGCGGCGGCATCCCTAAACCGCCGCGCCATGTCCTGAGCAAGATGCGCTTCCTCATTATCGGCAAGACGATGCAACGTGATACGGCGCTGTGGATACGGCGGAAAAGGAATCGCATGGTAACTGCGGTACAAATCCGACTCCAGATATTGCATGAAGGAAAAGTAAAAATCATCGCTTGCTGCGGCTAATGCCGCGGTATTCGCCGCGCCTGCCGGTGTTTCAGCCACATCGGCAAAAAGCTGCTCAATGCCGCTCCACTTGTCCGCAATGTTTTGAATCTTCTGGGTATTTCTGTGCTGGAAACTTCGTTGCATGAGGCGCGTATTTTCACCTGCGCCTTTTGCAACGAAGTTTCCCCCGCAAGACGGCGTTAAAAGCAACGGAAAGATTAAAAACAGGAACAGGCGCGGCTTTGGCATCTGTTTTAGCGTATACAAAAAAGCGCTTTTAGAGTATAGTGGTTCCATGAATGTGACCGCTAGCCAAGTCCGAAAAATACTAAGCAGAAAAACTGTTCAACTTGCCATTCTCTGTGTACTTGCCGCCGGTATGAATGTTGCCCTCTCGGTTCTTGCCAGGGATGTTCTGCGCTTGCCGCTTTTTTTGGATACGGTGTTTACCGCCGCCATTGCTTTTGCGGCGGGTCTGGTACCCGGCATGATTGTTGCGGTGCTTACCATGCTTCCTCCCATGATATATTATCACACCATCAATTATTTTGTACTGTGCAGCATTGCGGAAGTTGCGCTGATATGCGCGCTAAAACCAGTCCCGGTGGTCATAGTCAGATATGCTTCAAAAGAAAAAATAAGCGCTTCATACGCCGCCATTGCCGCAAAGCTTGTGGTTTTGTACATCGCCTGCGCGCTGGGAATAAGTGTACTGGGGGGTGTTATTGATACGCTAACGCGCTTCTTACAGGAATCACATTCACCCTGGATTAGTGTGATTGATGTGTTTAAGCCGGCGCTTATAATGAACAATCTTCCCGATCTCGCAGTAAACATATTAGCCCGCATTCCTACAAACATGGTTGACCGCTTTATCGTTATTTTTGGAGGGTATGCTATTTCGCGGTTAATAGTTAAGCATGTGTAGCGAACCGGAGTATTCTTAAAAAATAGACCGATGACCGAACATTTTATCCCTAAAATGTTATATTTTTTACTTCTCTTCTTCCAAAACAAAATATTGATCTGGCATCGGCCCTGATATATATTTCACATTTATTAATAAAAGAGCCGGCAACACAAGCCAACAAAAAGAATATCCGATAACAACCGCAACCATAGCACCCGTTTTTTCTTCTGTTCGTAAAGTGCCTTGGTATGTTTTATACCCTTCTTTTTCAATGATTACCTGATAAGATCTCCCTGAATTATTTTTTATTTTAATTGAATTTATTGGTGTTTGTCCCAATAATTTCCCATTAACTATTACTTTTGCATCAGTTACATTGGCGTTGATATTAACATTAGTAGTGGCACAACCTAACAACAATGTTCCAACCACTATTAATCCAATAATTTTTTTCATTTTTTCCTCCATAAATAAAGTCTATATAGATATATTACAATGAGTATCATTATTATGTCAAGTATTTTAATGAACCACCGTACTTTACAACGTATTCATATCCATATAATTTTTATCTCTTCCAAAAAATCAATTTTTTCAGATACCATTGTATTCTCCTTTACTTTATATTGTTTAATCCCATGTAATATAATTGAACCTTGGACAATTACTTTTGGAAGAAAAGGATTTGATGAAGAAAGTGTCTACATTGTTTCAAAACATAAGATTCAAAAAGTTTTTATAGGCGTTAAAGCAATGCTTATTAAACAGTCTTGAATGAATTAAAAACGAAATTAATAACTTGAATGATTTTTTATACATTTCTCAAAAAACTAGCACATACAATCCTGTTAGGCGCAGTACCTATTGCTTAATATTAAAATGTATCTCAAATATATATTTTATCTTATTTATAATTATTTCAAAAATATGTTCATTTTCTATTTTGAAAAATAATATTAACAAAACAATTATTATTGGAACAAAATATTTGAGGATATTTCTTTCCTTATATTCTTTGACAAATGAATTGTCTCTTTGTTTTATCTCTTTATATTCATAAATATATTCCCTATTTTCCTTTTTTGGTTCTAATATACTTAATGCTTCATCTCTATTTTCTGGATCAATAAATAATAAATATTCTTCATCATTTATAAATACATCATCACATTGGATATTATTTTTTCTTAATAATAAATATTTATCAAATACTTCATCATAATTATTTGATTTAAATATACAGTCATCAAATAATGTTTCTATACAAATATTTTCAATTAATTCTTTTGCCAAATATTTATGTTTATCATCTACATATAATTCAAATGTTTGTGCATCATTTAATTTTCCATTAAATTCTTCTATAGGAATATTTAATTCATCACGACTTTTCCTTCTTTCTGTTATTCCACTACCTGTTTTCCTATGATAGAAAGTCCATTCTACTTGGATATACAATTTTATACTGGTTACCTGTATATTATTATCAGCCAATAATCTTTTAATTGCTATAATTCTGTGTTTTTTTGGCGATTGAAATACCATTGCTTCCATATTTAATACCATATCATTATAGAAAATTATGGTCAATAGGTATTGCACATAACTCTCTACATATGACAAATATGCCATCTGTTTTTTCAACATTCTGCCGCTCAATGGAAACCGCCTGATACATTTTCTGATCATGTCCAATCTCTAAAAATGCAGCCTTGCCGCAGCCCTTGCTGAGCATGCTCTGACACCGCCGGAAAATCATGGGCGCGTATTTATTGTAAGAGGCTTCAATGTCAATGTTCCCCATGTTTCCTTTTCCTGATTACACAACTAATATAACACCGGGGAAGATGAAAACTGCACCCTGACGAGAAAAAAAACTTATTTGATTAAGGTTTATTTTACTTCAAAAAATCCCGTAGTTCTTCAGCAGTGATGCCGATGCCGCCCTTTGCGTCAAGTTTTTTATCATTCATTCTGAAAGCGGGAACAAACCATACGCCGCTCTTTTCATAGGCAAGGTCGTTATTTTCGTCAATCTGTTTGGCGTATTTGCCTGATTCCAAAATGGCGCGGAATTTCCCGGTGTCAACGATGTTCTTGAGTATGTTGCATAGCACTTCGGGTTTTTCAACATTCTGCCGCTCAATGGAAACCGCTTGATACATTGCGGCGTGGAAAGCGGGCATATCCGCTCCCAGCTCTTCGGCAATGTAGTAACTCTGGCACGCAAGGTAGGTGTGGGGAGGATGATCCTCCGGCAGCGGGTGAGATTCGATGGGTCGCCATTCAATCTCAATGTCGGGGCGGCTCCCTATTTGTTTCAGCAGATACTCGTACCCTTTCTTGCAGAAGGGACATTCGTAATCAAAAAAAACCTGCATCTTAGCCATAATACACTCCTAAATATTTACAGATCAAAACACGTTTCAAATTCAACAGGGTGAGGCAATTGTTTGTAACGTGATGATTCCTTTCTCTTATTTTCGATCCAAATCTCGATCAGGCGATTGGGAAACACTCCGCCCTCTGTCAAAAAACCGTGGTCTTCGGCTAACGCATCAAGCGCTTCATCAAGGCTCTGCGGCAGGAACTTGATCTTTGCTTGTTCCTTTTTGGAAAGGTTGTAGAGGTTAAAGTCATAGGGGCCGTATTTTTCACGAGGATCAATTTTGTTCTTGATGCCGTCAATGCCCGCCATCAAAATCGCGGAATAGGCATAGTACGGATTGCAGGTTCCGTCCGGGCTTCGCAGTTCAAAACGTTTTTTATCGGGGTCTTTCGCGTACGCCGGTATGCGGATAACGGAACTGCGGTTTGAAGTAGCGAAACCGATGGTAACAGGGGCTTCGTATCCGGGGACAAGCCGCTTGTAGGAGTTGGTGCTGGGATTTGTAAAACCGCACAGGGCGCGTACATGCTTGAGGAGGCCTCCGATAAAAAACAGCGCCGTCTCACTGAGCTGCGAATAACCGTTTGCATCATAGAACAAAGGTTTGCCGTTTTTGAACAGGTGCATGTGAACGTGCATTCCGTTTCCGGCCTCACCGTAAATTGGTTTTGGCATGAAGGTAACGGTTTTACCTTCGGCAATTGCCGCATTTTTCAGGATGTATTTTGTCAGCATGGTTTTGTCCGCCATTTCGCGTAACCCGCCGAACTCAACCTCAATCTCAACCTGTCCTGGGCCGCCGACTTCATGGTGATGGTACTTTACCGCTATCCCGGCTTCTTCCATCAGTATTGTTGCCTTGCTTCTGAATCCGCCAAGCCTGTCCCATGGCGGCGTGGCGTGATAGCCGCCCTTGTGCGGAACTTTGTAGCCCAGATTTTCACCGCTGGACCCGGTGTTCCACTCCGCCTGCGATGAGTCAATCTTAAAGCCGGAATAATGCCCATGAACCGCATAGCTCACATGGTCGAAAACATTAAACTCAAACTCCGGCCCGATGCGTATTTCATCCGCTATGCCCGTGGAGCGCAGATACTCTTCTGCGTGAATCGCGACATTGCGCGGATACTGATCAAAGCGCCAGTTTTCCGGCAGGTCTATCACATAGACATCGCCAATCATGGAAAGCGTGGGTATTTCCGCAAAAGGGTCCATCCGGGCGCTTGCCAAATCGGGAATAAAAATCATGTCGCTTTTTTCAACGGGCGCAAAACCGTAATTGGAGCCGTCAAAGCCGACTCCGTTTTTCAGCGTATCTTCGGTCAGCCTCGCGATGGGCATGGTAAGATGCCGCCACCGTCCGTTCATGTCGATCATCATGAAGTCCGCCATCTTTACCGCGTTTTTTTCACAGAGTTTATTAATGTCGTCCAATGTTACAGGCATTTTTCTCTCCTTCGCCAATTTAATATTTTAGCCCAAAGTGTGAATTTCTATCAAGCGGGAAAGGCGGCGCACACAATGTAGAATTATGAGTGTCAGTTACTATCGTTTGTACGTAACTACATCTTCAACTTTTTTCCGGCTTGAGGCGGAACTTACGGCGTCAACTCCGCCCTGAATTTTTCCCACCCGAATCAGAGCCACCGCGCTGTAACCGGCGGGAAGGCTCAACTCCGTTTTCATGCTGTTGTTCAAGCTGTCAATGGGGTTGGTGTAAATGCGGGAACCGTAGCCCAGAGCCTGCGCCGCCAGATAGATGCTTTGTACCGCGAGTGCGCAGTCAAGAATTTGGACATAATTGGTTTTACCGTCTCCCGGTCCGGAAACAACAATGATAACATTTCCGTCTAGATTATTGGAAACCAGCTTTTTTGCCAGAGTTTGATTTTGTATCACTGTAAAATGCCAGGGTTGGAGATTCCTTGCGCTGGGAGCGCGGACACCCGCCTGTATGATGCGATCAAGATCGGCGGCAGGTATCGCCCCTTCCAGAAAATTCCTGGCTGCATAGTGATCGATAATTAACGCAAGAGCGCCGCTGTTCTGGGCAGAGACCGGTTGTCCCCCCAGAAACAATATCATTGCCAAAAGCGCGAATGTTACTATTTTTTTCATTTCATCACCTCTTTGTTTATGGTAACAGTGCCATACACTGTTTTTTCTCATTACTCTTTTCGTAACTCTTTGAGAATTTCCTTTGCAAGAATGTTGTCTATTTCACCATGCCGGGGAACAGACACTTTTTTTCCTGTTGTGATTTGCCGGTAAATGTCATGTCTCGAACCGCTGCGAAAAAAGACCACATCGTTTGCGGTAAGAATCTTAATGAACTCGTTGCGTTTCATCAGGCAATTTTTAAGACACCGTGATATTTTGGTTCAAGTGTACCGTCCTGTATCATCTCATAAATATCTCTTAAGTGGTCTTCCAAATCGTTTATATCTTCGCCTTGCGTCGGATATTCGGGATAATGATCAAGGTGGCCTACTAAATATTTCTCGCCTTTTTCATACGTGTAAGACAATTCCATGATGCACCCCCTTTTTTGAATATACCTGTAATTGGAGATTTGGGCAAGTAAATTAGCAGGGAATTGATGTTGTGCCGGACACCGAGACCTTACTCTCCCATCACCCGCACATAAACTTTTCTTGATCTGGGGCCATCGTACTCATTGAACCATATCCCCTGCCATGTTCCCAGGAGCAGTCTGCTGCCTGTTACAATCAGGGTGAGTGAAGGTCCGACAAGGCTTGTCTTAGTGTGCGCTGCGGAATTGCCTTCACCATGGCGGAATTCACGCCGATCGGGGGAAATCATGTCGAGGGCAAAGCCCACATCGCGGGGGACATCGGGATCGGCATTTTCGTTGACCGTTACCGCCGCGGTTGTATGCGGCACAAAGACCACGCATATCCCTTCGCGCACACCTGAAGCGGCGACCGCTTTCTGCACCTCGCCGGTGATGTTTAGCCATTCACTTTGTTTTGAGGTATGGACGCTGAATTCGGACAGATTAATCATATTGCAACTCTTTGTAAATCTTACTATATTTTATCGTATAGAGGCAATTTTAACTTCCTCTTTTTTACGGCCGGTTGGCTGGATTTAGTTTTAAGGAGTATTTAGTAATGGGCATCGACATCAGCAAAATGCGAAACATCGGAATCAGCGCGCATATTGATTCGGGGAAAACCACCCTTTCAGAACGCATTTTGTTTTACAGCAAAAAAATTCACGCCATTCACGAAGTCCGGGGCAAGGACGGAGTGGGGGCGACTATGGATCACATGGAACTTGAGAGGGAGCGGGGCATCACAATTCAGTCCGCCGCAACCCAGATTGAGTGGAAAAATCATACCGTCAACGTAATCGACACGCCGGGGCACGTTGACTTCACCATCGAGGTTGAGCGTTCCCTGCGGGTGCTGGACGGGGCGATTCTTGTCCTGTGCGCGGTGGGCGGGGTGCAGTCCCAGTCCATCACAGTTGACCGCCAGCTAAAGCGCTACCATGTGCCGCGCATCGCGTTTGTGAACAAGTGCGACCGTACCGGGGCAAATCCTTTCAAGGTGCGGCTTCAGTTACGTGAAAAGCTGGGATTGAACGCCGTACTGATTCAAATCCCCATCGGGCTTGAAGATAAACTTGAGGGCGTTGTCGATCTTATCACCATGAAGGCGGTCTACTTTGACGGCGATCATGGCGAGACAATCCGCCACGCGGAGATTCCCGCGCACCTGAAAGCGGACGCTGAAAAGCACCGCGAAGAAATGCTCGATGCGGTTTCAATGTTTTCTGATGAGCTTGCGGAAAAATTTCTCGGCGGCGAGGCAATCCCCGAAGAGATGATTCACTCGGCAATCCGCAAGGGAACACTTAGCGAAAAATTTGTGCCGGTGATGATGGGTTCCGCCTATAAGTTCAAGGGGATTCAGCCCCTGCTGGACGGTGTAACAAATTACCTGCCCAATCCCACCGAGGTGAAAAATTACGCCCTCGACCTTGATAACAACGAAGAGCAAAAAGAACTTTCCGCCGATGAGAAAAGCCCCACTGTCGCTCTTGGCTTCAAGCTGGAAGACGGTCAGTACGGGCAGCTAACATACGTACGGATTTATCAGGGAGCGTTGAAAAAAGGCGATGAACTGCAAAACACCCGCGCCCGAAGAAAATTCAAAGTGGGGCGGTTGGTGCGTATGCACTCAGACAGCATGGAAGATATTAACGAAGGTTCCCCCGGCGACATTGTCGCTCTGTTCGGGATCGACTGCGCATCGGGCGACACTTTCTGCGGCGGCGGCCTCAACTACGCGATGACTTCGATGTATGTGCCTGCTCCGGTCATTTCGCTGGCGCTTGCGCCCAAAGACAAAAAGAGCGCGGATCAGATGGCAAAAGCCCTGAACCGTTTTACCAAGGAAGACCCCACCTTTCAAACTTATGTTGACCCCGAATCAAATCAGTGCATCATCAAAGGCATGGGGGAACTTCACCTTGAAGTTTACATTGAGCGGATGCGCCGCGAGTACAAGTGCGAAGTGGAGACGGGTATGCCGCAGGTCGCCTTCCGCGAGACAATTACGCAGAGGTCGGATTTCAACTACACTCACAGAAAACAAACAGGCGGCGCCGGCCAATTCGGCAAGGTTGCAGGTTACATGGAGCCTTACGCGGACGGCGATTACGAGTTCGTAAATATGATCAAGGGCGGCGCAATCCCCACTGAATATGTGCCGAGCTGCGACAAGGGTTTCAAAGAGGCAACTAAAAGAGGCAGCCTGATCGGATTCCCAATCGTCAATATCCGCTGTTTGATCAATGACGGACAGAGCCACCCGGTGGACTCATCGGACATTGCCTTCCAGTCAGCGGCAATCGGCGCATTCCGCGAAGCATACAACAAGGCAAAGCCCGTTATTCTTGAACCGATTATGAAAGTTACGGTGGAAGGCCCGACTGAATTTCAGGGAAACATTTTCGGCTCAATTAACCAAAGACGCGGTATAATCTTATCGTCCACCGAGGACGGAAGTTTCTCCCGTGTTGAAGCCGAAGTCCCATTAAGCGAAATGTTCGGCTACTCCACAACACTGCGTTCGCTTACTCAGGGCAAGGCGGAGTTTTCGATGGAATTTGAAAAGTACAGCAAAGTTCCCCAGAGCATATCCGAAGCGCTGATCAAAACAGCCGATGAAAAACGGAAGAAAGAAAGATGAGGAGGATGAAATGATATTGAATGAACTTATCAAACGCAGTCCCATTCGGATATTCGAACAATCCATTCACGGCGGGCTTAAACCCGGGGAAATCGGAATTATCGCTTCGGCTAACGGAGTGGGAAAAACATCCGTGCTGGTTCAGCTTGCGCTGGATAAATTGCTTCAGTCGAAAAAAGTAATCCATGTTTCTTTCACACAGCACACCGATTATGTGCTTGCCTGGTATGAAGATATTTTTAACGAATTTATCAGCAGGAAAAATCTTGAAAATGCCGCCGATGTAAAAAACGAAACGGTGAAAAACCGCGTGTTGATGAATTTTAATCAGGACGGAATGTCAAAGGATCAGATCATAAAAGGCCTGCGGGCAATGATCATCGGAGGAGGATTTAAAGCAGAGTCGATAATCGTTGACGGTTTTGATTTTTCCCGTGCAGACAGGGAACGCATTGCCACTGTCAGAGATTTTGCAACAGAGCTGGGAGTTTCAGTGTGGTACAGTTGTTCGGTAAAAGATGAGGGTCAGCAGTACGATAAAGAGAATGTTCCCATCCTGTTTAAGGATTTTGCCGATCTTATTGATGTTGTAATTGTGATGCAACCCAAACAGGATCATGTAGAACTTTCGGTTTCCAAAGACCGGGATTCCTGCATTTCCAAATCCGTTACAATGCGCCTTGATCCGAAGACACTGTTGATTTTGGAAGCGTGAGCCTGCATCCAGTGGTTTTCAAATCTCCCAAACAGGGACGCAGACTGCTTCACGGTTGATGGGGATACGGCTTTGACTTAAACATAGAACCGCTCCCATGCCGGTTTTCTTGCCCAGTTTTTTGAGTGCGCTGAAATGTTTTATATCAGCCTCACCGGGCATGGCGCTCTTTTTTACTTCCACCGGATACAGGGTCATATTTTTTTCTATTACAAAATCTATTTCCTTTTGGTCTGTATCCCGGTAAAAATAAATCAGCGGGTTAATACCGTTGTGC
Source organism: Treponema sp. (assembly GCA_031256035.1). GTDB lineage: Bacteria > Spirochaetota > Spirochaetia > Treponematales > Breznakiellaceae > WQXQ01. The sequence continues at coordinate 66,101 of JAIRRJ010000087.1, forward strand.
CAGTAGCTTTTCATTATTTCGCCGAAACACCATGTTTCCAGTATTGCGCCGTCCATTGCCCCCGCGTAAAGGGTTTCCGGCGTTTCCCATCGGCATAGGTAGGCGCACAATCCTGTGTCCAGAAAGTATACTTTAGGCGTTTTGATGATCCGTTTGGTAACATTCGGGGAGTAAGGCTGCAAGAGGTACACAAGACCCGAACGTTCCAGAATGCCCATCCAGGTCTGTGCGGTTTTAACGTCGATGCCTATGTCACTGGCAAGGCTGCTGTAATTGACAAGGTTGCCGGTTCGTGCTGCCACCGATGACAAAAATTTGTAAAACTGCAGAGGCTTTTCAATATTGTAAAAATCCCGCACGTCCCGCTCAATATATGATTGAATGTATGAAGAATAAAAAGCTTCGCGGTTTAACTTTTTACTCACAACAGGTTCCGGCAGAGAACCTTCCCAAATGTGCCGGTACACCGCTTTTGGTGTGAGAGGTTTGCTGACATTTTGCTTTTTCTGCGCGGGAAGCTTCGCTGCATTATGTGCGGATAGCAGTTCCGGCACGAAAGGTTTGCCGCTGTGCGGAAGTTTTATTCTTTCACGATAGGAAAGACCCAGCAGGTCAAGGACGACAATGCGCCCTGCAAGGGATTCCTGTATTCCTTTCATCAAGCTGAACTTCTGTGAGCCGGTAAGCCAAAAAGCGCCTTTTTGGTTTTTGTGGGTATCGACATAAATCTTGATATACGGAAAAAGCTCCGGTGCGTATTGAACTTCATCGATCAGGATTGGGGGAGGGTTTTCCTGTAAAAAAAGTTCCGGATCGTTTTGCGCCAAATTGCGGAGTTTGGTATTGTCCAAAGTGATATACTTCCGTTTCCCATTTGCCAGTTTTTCAAGCATGGTTGTTTTGCCCACTTGCCGCTGGCCGGTCAATAAAATAACCCTGAAGGTTTTGGAGTATTCTTCAATAACTTTGATCATTGTCCGTTCAATCATTTTTACACTCCGTTTAATTTGGAATCTGATTCCAGATTAAACGAAAAGTCCAAAGCTGTCAAGCGCCTGCGAAAATACCTTCGTTCAATTTGGAATCTGACTCCAAATTAAACGGCTCAAATTTTCCCCATCGGCCATTTGATTTTACTCTGACAATTACATTTTTTGGGCCTCTCGCTGTGCTGCTTTATCCAAACGACACGCTCAATGTATCGCGTGCATTCATAGAGCGTCTTTAATTTTCGCAATTTCATCGCGGATTGCCGCCGCCTGCTCAAACTCAAGGTTTTTGGCGTGTTCGAGCATTTCGTTTTCCAGCGCCTTGATGAGCTGTTTGCGCTGGGCGGGGATCAACACATTGTAGGATTTTTTCAGCACGTCAATGGAAGCCGCCGCCGCGTTGTCCGCTTCTTCGATGTGGCGGGTGAGTATGTCGGCAATCGCTTTTTTCACTGTTGCGGGAGTGATGCCGTGCTTTTTGTTGTACGCGACTTGAATCTCGCGGCGGCGGTTGGTTTCGGCGATTGCCTGCTCCATTGCGCTGCTCATGCGATCAGCGTACATGATCACCTTGCCTGCCGCGTTACGCGCAGCCCGTCCGATGATCTGCACAAGGCTCGTAAGCGAGCGCAAAAAGCCAATTTTGTCCGCGTCAAGAATCGCTATAAACGACACCTCCGGCAGATCGATACCTTCGCGTAACAGATTTATCCCGACAAGAATGTCAAAATCCCCCTGCCGCAGCTGGGTGAGTATTTCCACCCGCTCAATGGTTTCAACTTCGCTGTGAATGTAGCGGACTCTCAAGCCCAGACCGGAAAGGTAATCGGTTAAATCTTCCGCCATTTTTTTTGTCAGAGTAAGGATGAGGGAGCGTTCTCCTGCCTTGATCCGTTTCTGCACTTCGCCGTAGATGTCTTCCATTTGACCTTCGCTGGGACGCACCTCGATCTCCGGGTCCAAAAGGCCGGTGGGTCGTATTAGCTGCTGCACTACCCGTGCGCTCTGCTCAATTTCGGTCTTGCCGGGAGTAGCGGAGACAAAAACAGTTTTATCAAGCCGCTCGACAAATTCATCGTAGCGCAGGGGACGGTTGTCCAGGGCGCAGGGCAGGCGGAAACCGTAGTCAACAAGACTCTGTTTGCGGCTGCGGTCGCCCGCGTACATGGCGCCAAGCTGGGGAAGGGTAACATGGCTTTCGTCAATGAACGTTAGGTGCGCTTTGGGAAGGTAATCGACAAGGGTGTCAGGAGATTCTCCCGGTTTACGGTTTGCTAAAAGCGCGGAATAATTTTCAATTCCCGGGCAGTAGCCCATCTCGGTGAGCATTTCAATATCGTATTCGACGCGGGTTTTAAGCCGCTCGGCTTCAACTAATTTGCCCGCGTTTTGGAAATACTCAAGCCGCGCGGCAAGTTCGTCTCTGATCGGCTGCATCGCGTTATGCACCATGTCGGCGGGCATGACAAATTGCTTGGCGGGATAAATCAGCGCACGGTCAATTTCTTCCAGCATTTCACCTGACACGGGATTGAAGCGCCGTATCCGTTCAACGCAGTCCCAGTCAAGGTCGATGCGGTAGGCTTCTTCCATGTAGGCGGGATAAATCTCCAGCGTATCTCCCCGGCGGCGGAAACGCCCTCGATCCAGCACCGCATCGTTGCGTTCGTACTGCAATTCCACAAAGCGGCGCATCAGCGCGTCAACGTCAATAGTTTCGCCCCTTGAACAGGTGGCGGTCATCTTGCGGTATACCTCGGGCGTTACCATGCCGTAGATGCACGACACGGTCGCCACGATAATCACATCCTCGCGTTCCATCAAACTCCGCGCTGCGGAGAGCCGCATCCGTTCAATCTCTGCGTTTATTGAAGCGTCTTTTTCGATGTATAGATCGCGGCTTGCGACATACGCTTCCGGCTGGTAGTAGTCGTAGTACGAGACAAAATATTCAACCGCGTTGTGCGGGAAAAATCCTTTGAATTCGCGGTACAACTGCGCCGCCAGCGTCTTGTTGTGGCTGACGACCAGAGTGGGCATCTGCACCGCCTCGATGATCTTCGCCATGGTAAATGTTTTTCCCGAACCGGTAACACCTTGCAATACCTGATACCTGTCTCCGGCTTTGATGCCGTCCGCAAGCGCGGCAATAGCCTCGCCCTGGTCGCCAGCGGGTTTGAACGGCGATACTACTTCAAATTGACGCATATTTTGTGGTATCACAGCGCAATAGTCTTGTCAAATAGGGCTTTTTGGGCATTAAATCGGTTCTGCCCAAAACACTTGCGTTCTGCATAAATTTGTAGTAGAATTAGGCAGAACGGAGAAAAATTGGGCAGAATTGGTGTTCTATCGAACACCTTATGAGACGAGAATTTGACTATTCCATGCTGCCTCGATCCCTTGTTTGCAGTGAAATCATGGATTTGCTCTCCGCAGTGCATGATACAGGGGTAAACAAGACCTTTTTGTTGAAGCGAGGGCAGATGTCCTTAAACGGACATACTATGTCCGGCGGCATCACCCTTGAGAATTCAAACCAAAGAGCCGTTCAAAGTGCATATCCACATCGGCGTTAATGTCCGCTTTCATGTCCTGCCGTAATTTTAGCAATGAGCAGTTATCAGTGAACAGTGAAAGCGGACTAAAGTTCAAGCCCTCTTCCACTGTTCCCTGCTCACTATTCACTGCTCATTGTCCGTGATCTTTCCTTTTAGAACCGTTCCAACTGTGTTTTGCCAGCACCCGTCAAATCAAGGTTTCTTGCCTGATCCAGCGTCTGGTAGATAATTGAGGGAAATGTCCATTTAGTGGGATCTTTATCAGTGCAGTCGCCTTCGACAAAATCGTAAGCTATTTGGTCGGTATACACTAATACGGTTCTTTCTTCATCTACGGCTCCTACGGTTTTAAATTCAAAGTGCCCCTTGGTGTAGGCTATGCCGACTTCCCGCGGCGGGAGGCGGGGATCACGCATTAGGAATGCACCGAGCGCTCCGACGCTCGCCACTTGAGTATAGGGTAATTCTACATCGTTGATAATCCAGTTATTTTCCGTCGGCATACCCTTGTACTTCCTTTTGATCTTTATGCCGTTCCATGGTATCGTGTATTCGCCGCCGTCTGTTTCCTGGATGGCAATAAGACTCTGTACTGCGTTCATTACGAGATCCGAACTGGTGAAGTCGTATAGTCTGTTGTAACCGATAAATTCATACGCATCGCCAACCGTCTTCCCCTCCAGGAAATTGAACTCGCCCCCGCTCATCGACATTTTTTCCGTCTTCGTCACATTTGCCTTAAAAGCGGCTTCAAACGCGGCTGCTGACGCGTACCCATAAGCTTTTGCCACATTGGCTTGAGAAGTCTCCGGCCCAAGGGATCCCCAAGCCATGTCAAGCTCATTGTCAATCCTATCCTGGACTTGTTCAAAGAATATGCTACCCTTCCAGTCCGCTACTTTGGAAATGCTGAGCGGCGTTATGACGTATGCGGTACTGGGGCCGGCTGGCGCGCTCCCTATGACGGGCGGCTTCCATTCCCACTTTCCATGAAATTTGTCGGGAATGCTTCCGGCAATCGGGCTTGCCGCCCCGCTTATCGAAGCAGCATCATCCCGCGTAAAAGGCGCCAGTATGGCTCCCCATTTTTCGCCTGTTACATCGGGTATGCCCGGTATATCCGCAATGCTCGCAGGCGCGGAAGGCCCTTGTAATTCCGGCAAATGCGGTAAACCCTGTATGCCTGCTAAACTCGATACGCCGGATGGTACGCGGAATTTAAAGTCAATCTCCCCGAATTGCATTACGCCGTTCTCGATATGCCCATTGATTTCAACCTTCCGCTCGTTGTTACCGCCTGAAAGGAAAAAATTCCCGGTATCGGGGTCGCTAAAGCCGGATACTTCAAAAACAGTGCTGCCGTCCTGTATCTTTCCTTCCAGCGGGTCAAGGCGGGATGTCCATTCAACATCTGCATTCCGCGCGCTTCTCTGGGCGTTCGCGACCTTGACGGCGTTGAACTTGATGTTATTGCCGATTTTGCCGCCGATAAAGGCCTTCTTGCCCGGGGGGGGGGGGTCTGATGGAGGATTGTCATCGCAGACCGTGAGCGACCATACCAGCAATACGCTGAGTATCCCGAAAATTGCTTTCTTCATTCTCATAATTGCTCCTTCGGGCTTGTTGCGTGAACGCAACACCACCCGCGCAGTCTTTCCCGCTGTCAAATTAGTTTGTCTTCCTACAATGTTAAGGCAAGAAAAAGCGAATTTGGGCGAAATGGTACAGAATGACCTTGAAATGGCGCAGAAAGATTCGAGAAGGGGAGAAATGGGCAGAAAACAGAGAAAAATGAGAAAAGTAAACAATGAACAGGGAATAATGGTAACATTGGAAGTTAACGCAAGGGTGACTGACACTTTTTTGAGAAGGGTTTCCGCCGGTATGCGCTGTGGTGACAGGCACTTAAAAGCTGTAGTGCCGGTGTCTGCCCCCTGCGCTATATGTAGCGGTTATGCAATAGAAGGCGCGGTGGTGTCAATCACTTTTTTTCCTTCGTGAGCTTGGCGTGTTTGCGAGTAAACGCAAAGGTGATAGTCACCGATTGATTTATCTTGCGGTGCGAAAAGTATAGCAAGGGATTACAGGCGGGTTTATAATACGGGCAATGACAAACTTAATCGGGCAAATGGTAACATTCGATAACAACTCATACCTTGTTATCAGTAAGGAAAAAATAAACACACTTGAGCTTTATATTGCGGCTATTGCTGACCCTTTGCCGGAATTCAAACTTCTGGACATGTGTGAGGACAGCAATGACCAACTCGAGGGGTGCCTGTATACCGGAGAAGACGGTCATAAATTTCTTAGGGAATCTGAACAAGAAATCAGGGAAGAAATGACAAAGATTCTGAGCCGGTAAAAAGAGCGGTAAAAGGGTTATTGAAAGTCTATGTTAATTCCACCTCAAGCGCCCCGCTGTTTTTTGAAAGGGTGAAGGCGGCTTTTTTGCCGTTATACTCTATCTCATAATCGCCCCGGAAACCTTCAAAAAATATTCCCCCCGATGCGTCAGTAACCGGAGCCGCCTCCGTCCTCCATTCGCCGTTTATCTTTTTTTCCAGCTCGGAAAAAACCGGCTTTATGCTGTTGTCTTCGCGGAGGAGGCCTGACGGGGCTTTTAGCCACCTGCCGTCCGTTATGTCCCATGTTGTAACCGCTTCGACAAGGGGGTGGGCGAACAGATTCGTGTACAATTCGACAATTTCCCGCGCCTGGCGTTCTTCGCCTTCCGGCGTGGTAGGCCATGAATCAACCTGCCAGTCATTAAGGTCAACGATGTGCGGCGGCATTATCTCGCCGGAGATGATTGTGTTTTCGGTAAAATGCAGAGGCAGACCGAATTGCGAATAACGCTCAAGGATTGAATGAGTTATTTCCGCGCCCCAGTAGCCCTGATGCTGGTGAGACTGTATCCCGATAACGTCAATGGGTATGCCGGACTGGAGGCATCCGTCAATGAGAATGACATATTTATCTGAAAGATCAAAATCGTTCAGTAAGAGTGTTGCGCCGGGGTTTGTGGCGCGGGCGGCGGAAAAAACCTCCCTCACCATGGACACCCTGCCCAATTCCTTGCAGACGCGGGTAACTGCGTTGTCGTATTTGTCAAAAACCGGCATGATTACCACTTCGTTGATCACATCCCAACTGTCAATAAGCCCTTTGAAACAAGTTACGTCCCGCTCAATCCGCCTGCGCAGTTTTTCAAGTATCTGCGTGTTGGAATACGTCATCAGCCAATCAGCGCAGACCGTATGCCACACAAGGGGATGGCCCTTGGTCTTTACGCCCTTTGCGCGGAAATACTCAGCAGCCGCAATGGTGCGCTTATCATCGGGACGGCCTTCAACCGGCTCATAATTCCCAAGATAGAACGGCAGGGTGGCATAGTTCATCACGGAAAAAACTTTATCCAGCCGTTCTTCAAGAAAATTTTTTCGTTTGGTATCAATGGGGCTGCCATTGGGTTTTCCGCCGCACATCTCAACCGCATCAAAACCGCCAACGCCGAACAGAAACTCATGCTTTGTCTGCGTTATTTTAACGGGCTGGTTTGCAAGAGGTTTGCCCTCCGCCATTATCTGTAACTTGACACCGGACTTGCGGTGCTGAAAAGGATTGGTACTCATTTTTTAATTATATCATGAATCAAAAAACCCTGCGGCAGACCACGTTTTGCAACGAAGTTTCCCGCGCAGGGTTTTTGACTTTTAGTGTGTCTCGACTACTTGTTAAAAAATCTTGTTCTTCTGTTAGGCTGCGTAGTGTTGACCTGATACTTGCTGACGCTGCTGTTCGCACGGGAAATACGATCAGCCGGAGTGGGATGCGTGCTGTTAAACCCTCCCCTTTGTCCCGATTGTACCCGCTGCAGTACCTGCAGCATACTTATGAGCGCCCGCGGGTCATAGCCTGCGGCGTTCAATAATTCCAGCGCTCTGGCATCTGCCGCATATTCCTGATCGCGGCTGAAACCGTTTTTCATCATTGTGTCTACAATCGAAGAAGTTGCCTTGCGCAATGCCAACACTTTTTGCGCTGACTGGGAATTTCCGGCGAGTGCGGCGGCTTGGCTCGCAATGGAGTCAAGCTGATTGGCAAGAGACATCCCATCAATTATTTCGGCGGCATGACGCAGGACAATGTGAGCCAGTTCATGGGCAATCAGCGCGGCAAGTTCGTCTTCTGAATTGGCGGCTTCCACCAAGCCTTTGGTTATGAAGATGTGTCCGCCGGGAGTGGCAAAGGCGTTGTATTCCTGTGTATTGAGAATCATTACATGATAGCCGTTATAACTTGCCGGGTTTGTTGAATTGATCACAATGGCTTGGCAAATCCGGTTTACATAATCGGTCAATTTGGCGTTTGCGGTATATGGGCGGTATTGAGCCAGAATATTGGCGGCTACCGTGCGGCCAAGATAGTAATCATCTTCAAGATTAATTTCCGGGTTCGCTTTGTTGAACGCATTACTCATGGCGCTAAAAGGATCGTTCCCCCCAACAGCGCCCCACTGTCCCCAAACAGCGGCTGCCGATATAAAAATATAACTCAGTAAAATTGCAAATGTAAGTTTACGCATTATTTCCCCTCCTTTAACCGGCCGTCTTTTACGAATTTTTCAAGATCCGCCAGAGGAACGACCGTCCGTTCCATTGCGTCTACCTGAGAATAATCCAGCCCTTCTTTGCGGTATTCTATCTCTGTTTCAGCGGAAAAACCTTTTCCCGCCAAAGCCACTTCTTTCGCTGTGGCGGAGCCTGAGGCAACTACCACTCTGGAGCTGAAATTATCGCTCTGCGCCCAGCCGGTCAGCCTCGCTGGGGAACGTACCTGAAGCCATTTTCCGTTTACGCTGACCACGGTTACAGCGTCTCCCTGCTTCAATGTTTCCACTTTTCCGGCAAAAAACCCCGTACCATTCTTCAAATCAATAGTTTTAACCGCCACATACATTGTACTTCCGGCAGCTTGGGAAAAACATATTCCGGTAACAATGACCAATAAAAAGCCAATAAGAACCAACTTTTTCATGAAACCTCCTAGGTTAAGTATCATATTACTATAGCCTGCAATATATCCTTAATATATCAATATAAGTATGATTTGTCAATTTTTTCCGGCGGGTGTCGAACCGGAGGTTCGATGACAACTACACTATATGTAGCAATGGTGTCTCCATATATAGCGTGAGTGCCTGGCACCATTTACAAAAAAATACACAAATGTAAAACTTAGAGCATGATTAATAAACCCGATGCTGCTGCCCGTTTAGGAACAGAGCCAATCAGCAAACTCCTGCTTCGGTTTTCCATTCCCGCCATAACCGGAATGTTGGTCAACGCCCTGTACAATGTGGTTGACCGTATTTTTGTCGGTCAGGGCGTGAATGAAATCGCGCTGGGGGGGCTTTCGCTGGTGCTTCCCCTGATGACCATCAGTATGGCTTTTGCCATGCTTTTCGGCATCGGCGCGGCGAACATGATCTCCATGCGTTTGGGGCAGGGGAAGCGGCAGGAGGCGGAAAACGCCTTAAATCACTGTTTTTTCCTGCTGGTTGGCATTGGTTTTTTGATGATGGCTGTCGGGCTTATTTTTCTCGACCCAATTCTTTCATTGATGGGCGCGCAGAAGGGCAGCGAGGCGCTGGGTTATGCCAGGGATTACCTGCAGATTATCCTTTACGGGTCGGTTTTTTTCATGGTGGGGTTCGGCCTCTCCCATTGTACAAGGGCGCAGGGTTTCCCCACTGTTACCATGATCGGCATGATCATGGGCGCGGTTCTCAATATGATTCTTGATCCGATTTTTATCTTTGTGTTTCATTGGGGAGTTAAGGGCGCGGCTTGGGCGACTATCATTTCACAGTTTGCTTCGTTTATTTTCATAATCAGCTTTATCATGAGCAAGAAGACGGTGGTAAAACTTAAACCGCGCATTTTCATGCCAAATATTGAAATCATCATGCAGATTATGGCATTTGGTTCCGCGCAATTCCTGTTGCAATTTTTGATGTCCGCGGTACAGCTTTTGTATAACATGAGCATGGGCTGGTACGGCGCGGCGGCGCTTGGAGTCGCCAACGGCGGCGATGTCGCGCTTTCGGGAATGAACATTAATGGTTCCATTCTGATGCTGATACTCATGCCTGTGTTCGGCATTAATCAGGGGGCGCAGCCGATACTCGGATATAATTACGGCGCAAAACAATTCAGCCGTGTGTTACGCGCATATCTGGGCGCGATAGCCGCCGCCACTTCGATCTGTGTGTTTGGGTTTGCGGCAGTTCAGCTTTTCACGGTGCAGCTTGTCAGGATCTTTGCGCCGCAGGGAAGTTCAGCGCTGATGGAATTTGCCCCCAGAGCCATGCGCACCATAATGCTTCTGCTGCCGCTTGCCGGTTTTCAGATAGTTTCAACTAACTTCTTTGTGGTTACAGGCCGCCCGAAAGTATCAATTTTTCTTTCCATGCTGAGGCAGTGCCTCGTTGTTATTCCCTGCATACTCATCTTCGGAAAATTCTGGGGGCTGTGGGGCGTGATTGCCTCCGGGCCTGTGGCTGACGGTTTTTCTTTTCTCGTTACCGGCGCCTTTATTTTCTTTGAAATAAGAAAACTCCGTCTGACTGGTGTTGCAGGACAAGCGGCGGGCTGACGTTATGCGCGGGGAACTTCGTTGCAATATGCGCTACTCATGCGTTATTTTTGACTGCGATGGCACACTGGTAGACAAGCGGGAAGACATTGCCGCCGCGATGAGCCAGGCGCTTACTCTTCACGGCTTTCCGTCCGTTCCGCTTGAGAACATGGAGGCAATGATGGGCAGGGGTATTAAAAAATTTGCCCACCTTGCCCTGCCTGAAGAAGCGCGGACAGAGCAGAATGTTCAGACTGTCGCCACTGATGCGCAGAGGATTTACTTTGAAAATCCTCTTGTTAAGTCAAAACCGTATCCCGGCATTGCGGAAATGATTGCGCAAATGAAAACCAAAAAGATAAAGACAGCGGTTCTCAGCAACAAGCCCGAAGAAGTACTGCACCGGGTAACCGGCAGCCTTTTTGCTCCGGGGAGTTTTGACGTTGTCCGGGGCGGATTGTCTGAACATGGGCAAAAACCCGATCCTTCATTTGTTTGGGAACTGTTAGTTGATATTGACCGCAGCCCCAGAGATACAATTTTCGCGGGCGATTCTGAAACCGACATGGAAACTGCCCGCAGCGCCGGTTGTTGTCCCCTCGGAATAAGCTGGGGTTTCCGTACGCGGGAAGAACTGGAAGCCGCAGGCGCCGCGTATGTTATTGACAGCCCTAAAGAGATTTGGGAGATTATAAGATAATGGATGCAATATTTTCTTCACTCAAACTGGCGCAGGAAAAGCTGGCGCAGGAAAACCGTGCCGCAAAAGACAGGGCGCTTTCCGCCGCCGCCGCCGCCATTAACCGCGACCGCGCCGCCATTTTGGAAGCAAATGCCCGCGATGTGGAACAGGCGCGTAAGGGCGGCATGAAGGAGAGCCTTGTTGACCGCCTGCTTTTGAATGACAAGCGCATAGACGGCATTATCGAAGGGATTGAAACCGTAATCAGGCAGGAAGACCCCATCGGCAAGGTGCAGGCGGGCTGGACACTGCCCAACGGCCTTCAAATTGAAAGAGTAACCGTACCTCTTGGCGTTGCGGCAATTATCTATGAATCGCGTCCTAATGTTACCGCCGACTGCGCGGCTCTTGCGTACAAGGCGGGCTGCTCCATTTTACTGAGGGGTTCTTCCTCGGCGCTTGAGTCTAACAGGGCGCTAGTGCGTTCTATCAAAGCGGGACTTGCTGAAGGCGGCGGCATTGCGGACGCTGTCGCCCTTGCGGAATCTGGCAGCAGGGACGAAGTTGATGTGATCCTAAAAGCTCGCGGCTGGATAGACGCGGTTCTTCCCCGAGGAGGGCGTGAGCTGATCCGCCGCGTTGTAGATAACGCCCGCGTTCCGGTAATCGAAACAGGCGAAGGCAACTGCCACATCTATGTTGAACCCAGCGCGGACATTGATCAGGCGGTGTTGATAATCGCCAATGCCAAACTGCAAAAGCCCGGCGTATGCAATGCAGTGGAAACCTTGCTGGTGCATAAAGACGCGCTTGTCGCGCTTATGCCGAATGTGGCAGCCGCTCTTGCCGGCAAAGCGGAACTTCGCTGTGATGCGCAATCGAAGGCTGCCATCGGAGCAACTCCCGCCGGACTTGCGCTGACTGATGCTGTCGAAGAAGACTGGGAGACTGAGTTCCTCGATTACATTCTCGCGGTAAAGACGGTGAGTTCCTGCGATGAAGCGATTGCGCACATCAACCGCCATGGGACAAAACATTCGGAGGCAATTCTTACCAACGATCTGAAATCAGCGGAAAAGTTCCGTGCGTTAGTGGATGCCGCCTGCGTATATGTCAACGCATCGACACGTTTTACAGACGGCGGAGAGTTCGGCTTCGGTGCGGAGCTTGGGATCAGTACGCAGAAATTCCACGCGCGCGGTCCCATGGGGCTTGAGGCTCTCACCACAATAAAGTACCTTGTAAACGGCAGCGGGCAGATACGGTGAAAACATGACAGCACAGCTTATTGCGGATGCGCGCAAAATTATAATCAAGTTCGGTTCCAATACCCTCGCCAACAAGGAAGGCAAAATCAATTCAGACTTGCTTGCAGAATTTGCCGATCAAGCGGCGGCGCTCATGAAAAACGGCAAACAGATTGTCATTGTTTCTTCCGGGGCGCAGGTGGCAGGGCTTTCCACCATGGACAAGTGGGCGCGTAAACGGGACATTCACTACAGGCAGGCATTGTGCGCCGTGGGGCAGGTAGAACTTATGGGCGCATGGCGCCGCGCATTTGACAAACACGGTCTGCACATCGCGCAAATTCTTTTGACGCGGGAAGATTTTACCGATTCAAACAGAACCCTGAATATGCGGAACACACTCTTCACGCTGGTAGACGAAGGCATAATCCCCATCATCAACGAAAACGACACTGTCTCTGTGGAAGAAATAAAAATCGGCGATAACGACACGCTGGCGGCGCAGTCGGCTATTCTCTGGAGCGCGGATTTACTGATCCTCTTCAGCGACATTGACGGACTGTTTGATAAAAACCCGAAAGAATTCTCCAACGCCCAATTGGTTGAAGAAGTGCGGGACATTGAGGCGGTACGCAATAACATCACCATCGGCGCCGCCAACAATTTCGGCACAGGAGGCATTGCCACGAAGCTGGACGCCGCCCAGTTGGCTTTTGGTTACAGTATCCCCACGATTCTGGCGCACGGAGGCAGACCCCGCAGTCTGGAAGCCCTCGCGGCAGGCAGCCAAAAAGCAACTGCGTTTTTGATTTGACCTTTTGTTTATTAACGTATTCCGTTCCAGATTTCTTTGGCTTCTCGCGCTCTTTTAGTGATCTCTTTCCAGTCCTGAGTCTTGATCAGTTCTTTGTTTGCAATCCATGTACCGCCGACCGCAAGCACGGGGTTGAATTGCGCATAACCGATGAGATTGCTTGGGGTAATGCCTCCCAGAGGAATATATTTTATGCCCAGATGATTGTAGGGGCCGTTTATGTTTTTCAGATAATTTATTCCTCCCATGCTTTCGGCGGGGAAAAATTTCACCGTGCGGCATCCAAGGCAGACTGCCTGATCCAGTTCGCTCGGTGTCGCTATTCCGGGGGCGAACGGCAGATCAGCTGCAATCGCTTCCCTGACAATTTCAGGATTGACACCCGGAGAAACGCCGAAACATCCACCGCTCTGTTTCGCCATCGCCGCCTGTCCGCTCTCAATTACCGTTCCGGCTCCGATGAACATTTGCGGAACTTCTTTTGCAATGAGCGCGATTGAAGGAAGCGCCGCTGGTGTGCGCAGCGCAAGTTCAATTACGGTAATCCCTCCTTCCAGAAGAGCCCTTGCTGTTGGTACCGCATTTTGTTCGGATTCAATTTCCAGAACCGCGATGATGCCTCCATCCGCGATCTTCTTTTGAATCTCCGCCGGCATAACAAGTTTCATACTAGCCGATTTTCTGCTGCGCTACGCGGTTTTTTTCGGCAGTATGGAATTTATAGTTATCCCAAAACTTTCCGTATTCCGCGACTATTAAAGGAATAACTGATAACCCCAGCGCAATCAGCCAATGATACCCGTCCAGAAGCGCAAATCCCATGGAAGATGCAATCGCCGGTATGCCGACCAGAGCCGCCATCATGAGGAACATCGCAGCCGCGCTTACCGGCAGTTGAGGATTGTCCCTTACCGTGCGCCTGAAAACGGACATTCTGCTTCTGACGGTAAAAATATGTATCAGCGAAGTCCAGCCCAAAACAAGGAAAGCCATTGACTGCCCCATGTCGTGTGACGGGAATGCGGCATGGGGAACTTGAACAAATTTGCCGATGTAAAAAGCCGCCAGCACCGCAATACTGCACATGATTGTCTGCTGGATGATAACTTCCATAAGCCCGCCGGCAAAAAAACTTTCTTCGCGGTCAATCGGTTTTCTGTTCATGATGCGCGTATCGGATTGTTCTTTTGCCAGAGCAAGGCCGGGGATACCGTCCCCCAGCACGTTGACGATGAGCAGCATCATGGGAGTTACGGGGACCCCCCATCCTGAAACCTGCCCGAAGATCATCACGACAATTTCGGAAATGTTGCACACAATCAAAAAGTAAACGAGTTTTTTGATGTTGGCAAACACTTTCCGTCCCTCGCTTACCGCCTCCACAATTGTCGAAAAATTATCATCGGTCAGGATCATGTCGGAGGCGCTCTTCGCCACTTCGGTTCCGTTGATGCCCATTGATACGCCGACATCGGCGGCTTTGAGCGCTGGTGCGTCGTTTACGCCGTCTCCGGTCATCGACACAACCGCGCCGCGGCTTTGCCATGCCTGCACTATGCGGATTTTATCTGACGGCGAAACTCTCGCGTACACGGAATAATATTCGATGCTGTCGAAAAATTCATCATCTGAAAGTTTCGCAAGCTCTTCGCCGGTGATGATGCCTTCCTTTGCGGCGATTATGCGCAAATCACGCGCAATTGCAGCCGCAGTTTCCGCATGATCGCCTGTGATCATTATTGTGCGGACGCCTGCTTTTTTCGCGCGGGCTATCGCGGCTGCAGCTTCGGGCCGCGGCGGATCGATCAAGCCGATAAAACCTTCAAATGCAAGATTGGTTTCCAGTTTGACTAGTTCGTCTTTCGGAGGCAATGTGTCTATTTCTTTTGATGCAAGCGTTATTACGCGCAATGCGTCATGGGCGAATGAATTGTGTACGTCTTCCAGTTCTTTCATGAAATTATGATCTTTTTTGATAAACGGAATTTTGTCAAAAGCGCCCTTGGTTAATACCAGATAACGCCCGTCCGGTTTTTTCAGGACAGTCGTCATCATTTTTCTCGCCGATGAGAACGGGATTTCGGCAGCTTTTTCATATCCCGCGCCGGGTTCTTCCCTCTTTAGTCCCTTTTCAATTGAAAGGCGCATAATTGCTGTCTCAGTCGGGTCGCCGATAATTTTTTCTTCTTCGCCGGTTTTTTCTACTGTAACATTGCTTGCAAGCAAAAATCTTTTTAACAACCCGAGGTGTTCACTTGAAGAGGCTTCAGTCTCACTGACCGGCGTTCCTCCGTAAACCCAAAGCCGCTTGATGGTCATTTTATTTTGGGTGAGTGTTCCCGTTTTATCAGAACAAATAACCGATGTGCTGCCCAATGTTTCAACCGCCTGCAATTTGCGAATGAGGGCGTTTTTACCGACCATCTTTTTCACACCGTGGGTAAGCATGAGTGTAACGATGAGCGCCAGCGTTTCGGGAACTGCCGCAACCGCGAGCGTTACCGCCAGTAAAATCAAATGCCAGATTTCCTGTTTTTGTATCAGCCCGATCATGAGCAGGGTAAAAGCCGCCACTACCGCGATGGCGCTGATCATCTTGCCGAGTTTATCCAGCCTGACCTGAAGCGGTGTTTTATTCTTTTTAGTGTAATTGAGATAACCCGCAATTTTTCCGATTTGCGTATGCATTCCTGTTGCAATAACAACCGCATTCGCATGTCCGTTCACCACAAGGCAGCCGGAGAAAACCATGTTTATGCGGTCTCCCAGCGGGGCGTTTTCTTTGGTCAAGGCATCAGTATTTTTTTCGGAGGGTTCGCTTTCACCGGTTAAAGACGCTTCGTCAACAGCAAAACTTTCACAGTCCAGAATACGCGCGTCAGCAGGCACAAGGTCGCCGCTTTTCAGAACAACAATATCGCCGGGTACAACAAGCGTTGTATCAATTTCCTGCTTAACGCCGCCTCTGATCACAAAACAAGTCGGGCTGTTCAGTACCGATAACGCTTCAAGCGCTTTTTCCGCGCCGCGCTCCTGAGTGATTGCCAAAATCATGTTCATTATAACAATGGAAACAATTACAACAGGTTCGATAAATCCATACCCTTCGCTTATCGCAAGCGCCAAAGACAGACCTGCTGCCAATAACAGAATGATTACCGCGACATCCTTTAATTGACGCAGCATTTGCATTACCAGACTTTCTTTCTTTTTTTCGGCGAATTTATTCAGTCCGAATTTAGCTTGTCTTTCTACAGCTTCTTTTTGAGTTAATCCTTTCTGCCCGTCCGTATTTTGTTCTTTTAATACGGTTTCTTTGGTCATGTTGTACCAATTATCCATTGCTGTCCCTCCAATATAACAACGCCGGCTTGACAGAGACCCATCATCCGGCTAGACTGAAATCCCTTGTGCGGCCGTCGTATAACGGCATTACCCTAGCTTCCCAAGCTCGTGACGCGGGTTCGACTCCCGTCGGCCGCTGTTGATTTTCATTAAAGAGTTTCAGAGTTGTTCGGAAACATCAGTTTACGAACAACTTCCTTATTATAAAAGCAGTTTTGTCGGACTTTTGTCCGATAAAACTGCAAGACTTGTGAGACAACCAACCGGGTTGTCGAACAAGTCATTGATCCAGGGCCGAATCGAACGGCCGACCTGCCGCTTAGGAGGCGGCCGCTCTATCCCCTGAGCTACTGGACCGGATAGCATAGATTAGCACTCAGGGCGGTCAATGTCAACTTTTGGCGCCTCTTGCTTTTGACCGGCTTTTTTACTAGACTGGAAATATTGAATTTATTGAGGATTGCAATGCCAAGACAAAGATTTCTCCTGTTTTTTTTATTGATTTTTAACGTCTCTTTTATTTTCGCACAGGAGATAATTACCGCGGAGCGGTATTTGGAAACGGTATCGGAACGGTATGCCCTAATCAAGGATTACGAAGCCAACATCGTCATGCGTTCCAGTAACACCGATATGACCGGAAGAGTGAGCCACCTTGCGCCGTCTTTTTTGCGGATTGATTTTTCAAGGCCTGCGGAACAGGTGATTGTTTTTAACGGCGAAATGCTCACTGTTTATCTGCCGGAGTTCAGGGCAGTGTTGAGTCAGAGCATCAACCGAAGATCAGGAGCTTCATTCGCAAGCGCTCAAGGGCTTAACCAGCTCAGGCGCGGTTATGTTCCGACTTTTGTTACCGATCCCGAGCCTGTCCCGCTGGATAGTAATTCCAGGGAGAAGGCGGTAAAATTGCGCCTGACAAGACGTTCTGTTTCGGAAGGATTTCGGGAGATAATTTTAAGCATCGATCCGGATACAAAATTGATACGCCGTATCGAAGGACGCACAATTGCAGACGGCGAGGTACGTTTCGATTTTACAAATATCAGAATCAATCAGGGAATTCCGGAACAGCGTTTTATTTATGATTCTCCGGCATCGGCAAATATGTTTAACAATTTTCTTTTCAGGGATTCTGATTAAGGTTCGGAGGATATTGTGGAATCTCTGGGTGAAAAACTGCGAACCGCCCGTAATGAAAAAGGGCTTAGTTTTGATCAGGTCAGCCGCGAAACAAATATTTCGATTCGGTATATTGAAGCCATGGAAACGGAAAATTTTTCCGATTTCCCCGGCGAACCGTATATTTTAGGCTTTCTAAAAAATTACGGCGCGTATCTTGATCTTGATGTTCAAAAATTGCTTTCACTTTACAGGGCGCTCAGAATTCAGGAACAGCCTGTTCCGGTTGAGCAGCTTTTAAAACCTCGCTCGAATCTTCCGAAAATTCTCATAACTATCGCGGTTGTTCTTTTTGTTTTGGGCGCGGGAGGCGGAGGCGTTTATTATCTGCTCCGTGTCAGGCCGAAAAAGCCGCCAGTTGTTGCACCTGTTAGCCGGTCTCCTGTGGAGCACGTAATGGAAGGCAGTTCAATGGACAGGCGGTTATACAAAAATGATTCGATACTGATACCGATAGATACCGATATGTACAAACTGGAACTTTCCAATCTGGGTGAAGCGGTAACAATCCGCACTCCGGGAGGTTCGGTAATTCTAGATCTCAGTCAGGAAGCAAATGTCGATCTTAATAATGACGGAATTCCCGATTTACGCATAACGGTAGCTGATTTCGCAAAAAACAACGCTGATGTGGGAGTATTGCTCCATTTTTACAGAATCGAGAGCGTTTCAATTCAAGATACAATGGCAGATGTTCCGGGAAATACAGCCGGAATAATGAATGTCCCGATTTCCGCAAGTACTACAGTGATTCCATCGACACCTAACGCATATCCGTTTACCTTGCAGTCAAGTTTTCAGGGTTACTGCATGTTCCGCTGGGAAGTTCTTCATGAGCGCGACAGGCGGGACAGAAACGAGCGGTATTTCAGGCGTTCGGATGAACTCAATATTCAGGCGCAAAACGGCATCCGCCTCTGGGCGTCAAATGCTCAGGCGGCAAAATTCCAGGTCATAGGCGGCGGACGGACAGTGCCGGTGGAACTTGGCGCCGCCGGAGAAATTGTGGTAGCTGAAATCCGCTGGGTTCGCGGTGATGACAACCAATTTCGCCTGGTGCTTGTCCGGCTTGAGACCGGCAGCTAACATTCTTTGCGCGGGGAACTTCGTTGCAAGATGTACTATTTTCTTGATCCCTTCGGCTGTGTAAAAAATCAAGTCGATGCCGAAAACATGATGGCGCATCTTAATAATGCGGGGTGGGAGATCGCGCCTGATGCCGAAAATGCCAATCTTATCATAGTTAATTCCTGCGGTTTTATCGAAAGCGCCAAGAAGGAATCCATTAACGCAGTCCTGAACTGGCGAAAACTCTATCCTGAAAAAAAAATACTCCTCGCAGGCTGCCTTTCACAGCGTTACGCGAATGAACTGGCGGAAACTCTTCCTGAAACTGATGGTTTTTTTGGTGTTGATGACATTTCGAGAATAGTTGAAAAAGTAGAATTGATAACAGGGAACAGGGGGTTGCCACCACAGAAAAACAGCGACACCTTTTCAAGACCACTGCTCTCTCTGCCCGGTTCGGCTTACGTAAAAATCAGCGAAGGCTGCGACAACCGCTGTTCTTTCTGCGCCATTCCGCTTATTCGTGGCGGCCTTCACTGCCGGACAATTCCCGAAATTTTAGCTGAATGTAAGGGGCTGCTGGATCGAGATATAAGGGAACTGTGCATCATCGGGCAGGACATCGGCTCCTATCATTCGGCGAACGGCGATTATTCGGCGAACGGCGGCTTGCCGGAACTGCTGGGAGCAATTTCTACGTTGAAAGGCAAGGGTCAATTCTGGGTGCGCCTCTTGTACATTCACCCCGATCATTTTCCACTACCCATTCTCGACATCATGGAAAAAGATGCGCGTTTTCTTCCTTACTTTGACATTCCATTCCAGCACGCTTCGGCAAAAATTCTTGCCGCCATGAACCGGCGCGGCACAGCGGAATCACACCTTGCGTTAGTTGAAACCATCCGCCGCCGCCTTCCGCGCGCTGTTATACGCTCAACATTTTTGCTGGGGTTCCCCGGCGAAACAGAAGAAGATTTTGCCAGTCTGCTGGATTTTCAGGAAAAGGCGCGCCTTGACTGGCTTGGCTGCTTTGCCTACTCGCGGGAGGAAGATACGGCGGCGTATTCCATGCAGGCGCAGGTTCCAAAAAAAACAGCCGCCCGCCGGAAACAAATTATCGAAGAGCGGCAGATACCTATATCAGAAAAAAACATGGATCGCTTTGCTGGTCAAACAGTTGATGTGCTGATTGAAGAAAAATTTGGAAGCAATGCAGATAACGCAATATCATCAGACAGCACACTGTCAGAAAACAATGAAATCTACTGGCTCGGGCGGCTCTACTGCCAGGCCCCGGACATTGACGGCGCAGCGGTAATAGTCAGCAATGATGCAGAGAACGCAAATTTGACACCGGGGACTTTTGTTTCCTGCAAGGTCATTGCCCGCCGGGGGATTGATCTTTTGGTTAGTAATAATGTTCTGTAAATATTTAGAACTTACCCCCCTATGACCGCAGCGCGTACGGCTTGCTGAAGCAAGCCTTCGTTTACTCGTCATGTTAGCCTCTTCCGGCGCTGGGACGTTTAGAATTTACTCAGCTACACCCCTGCGGGTGCAACCGATTGTCCCCACTTTTGCATAACAATTCCAAAAGCCACAGAAACATTGAGAGAGCCTTTTGCGCCGTAACAAGGGATTGATACTCTGCCCAGAGACGCGTCCGCCACAGCAAGAGCCTGCGGACTGAGCCCCAATTCTTCGGAACCGGCGATGAGCAGCCCCTGGCGCGGAAAAGGGAATTCAGCCAGCGGGATACCTCCGGTCTCAAGCGCGAAAACAGGGACGGTCAATTCATCCGCAGTAAAAAGTTCGCGGCGTTCCCAGGGCAAAACTTCCACGCAGCCCATCGCTGTCCGATTTGCCCGTTTGTGCAGCGGATCGGCGCAGAATGGCGACAAAAATATCTTTTCCGCGCCGAAACTTTCGGCGGTGCGGAACATGGCGCCCACATTGAAGGGTGAGCGTATGTCTTCAAGATAAACCATCATCCCCGCAAAGACGCGCCGCCGGGAGGGATCAAGACGCCCATCGCTGCCGGTAAAATCCCAGTCCGCCTGACTGCGTCCGGTTTCAGCTAACAGAAGATGTTTTACGGTGTTGAGGGCGCGTATGAGCATAGCGGCGGTATTTTCGGCGGATTCAAGACCCGCCGTCAGTTCGAAAATTTTTGCCGCGCTGGTAAGAGCCTTCTGTTTTTTCGCCGAAAAAAGCGCGTCTCCTGCAAGCGATTTGGCGGCATTTGCAAAAAATTCCAGTTCGGAGGCGCTTAGGTTTATGCGCGTAACAGATGAAGATTTCTCTGTGAGGCAGAGCCGGTTTTCCGCCTCGGCAAAGATTTTCGCTGTTTTCCGCAGCCGCAGAGAGCGGGGCAGTTTTTCCAGTTTTTGCAGAGGTATCATATTTAAGCTTACCCCCTGCACAAAAAATCAGCACGTTTCATAAATTCGTTTGATAACCGTTTTTCCCACTTCATCGCAAAACTTACCGGTGCAGGCGATTCGTTAAATTCTTTCAGTATCGTTTGAATCCCCCTGATATTGGGGTTTCTCGTAACGTTGGCAATATTTCCGTTCACCTTGGCGATCATCGCCTGTGAATCGGTGGTTAGTATATAATTTGCCGGATGATCTTTGGCGTATTGCAACGCCCTGAAAATTCCTTCGGACTCGGTATCATCGTTGCTGGTAGAGGCGGAAATACCGAATGTTCCCGATTCTTCATGGATGATTTTCTCGTCCTGCACAACCACAAAAGCCCATTTTTCAGGACCGCCGTCTGTGTAAATATAAACATATTTTTTAGAAGCCATTTGTTACTAAACACCTTCCACGGCAGGTATCCAATGGCTTTTCAACTCTTTGTATTCGATTTTATTGTAAAGAGTTTCAAGATCGGCGTCTTCCTTGATCGTTTCAAAAAGAAAAGATGAAATGGGCTTGTATTGGGTCAGGACAAACATGGCGTATCGCTTCTTCGCCTCTTTTGGATTGTCCGTGCAATCCTGTTTGCATTGATTGTAATGAGCGGCGGCTTTTTCGCAAAGGTTTGCGACATTGTTTCTGAACCCAACCCACTCGGCGATAATTTCTTCGGTCTTGGGACGGATTTCCGGCCACGCGGCAAGGGCATCGTCAATGCTTCCCTGTTTTATCGCCATAAAAATCCGCTCATTGGAAAAATGATCTTCACCTTTCAGGAAAAAAAGACTCCGGTAGTGATCGGTTTTAATTTTGATGCGGTTAAAATTTCCGTCCTGCACAACAACTCCCTCACGGTCATTGGTGTCGATGGACTTGCACAAAGCGATAACCTCATCAATGTTTTTCAGCGGATAAATCTTCGGTGTCGCGAACGTCATCCCGAAATTTTCTACTGCCCATTCGGGAGTATGCTCCTGCCCCTGAGGATCGCGGCAGCCGAGAAGGATCAGTTTTGTTTCGCGGTAGGGTACAATAATTTTATTGTAGGGGGATGTCAGCTCAAACATGAATGTCCACATCACAGGCAGGCGCTCAATTTCTTTTTCATGCCCGCGCAGGGCGTAATCCCGAAGAGAGGCAAAAGTGTAGGGCGGACTTTGGTTCTCATCGGTTGGCGCGGGAAACAGTTCGGGAACTTCAACCCCAATATCAAAACTTCCGTTGGTTGTCCACAGATCATTGCCGTCTTTTTCTTTCAGCAGCTTCAACAGCGAGCCGTCAAGCTTGTCCCGCACATACAGGGTGTTGTTCCAGTCGATGGGGTCGGCTCCGTTTTCACCGTAGTTGGTAAATTTAAAAAACGGCATCAGGTAGGGTTTGATCGTTCCATCCTCACGAAAATCATAAACCGAACCTCTGCAGCAACGGACAATGGGATTTGTAAAATCAGATTCAAATTGGCTGTATTTGAACATGACAAGATTGGGACGGATTTGATGGCGCTTAACTTTCACGCAGTATGGCGGCTTAGCGAGTTCCGCTTCAAAGCTATCAGGATTTTTTTTTATAAAATTGGTCAAGTAATCCCAACTGTCATACTGTCCCATGCAGGCAGTATACAGTGGATAGCAGTTATCGGATAGTGGTATGATAAATTATGAGTGATTATCCCACTTACCTTGAAGTCCTCAACCCTGAGCAGCGGCAGGCGGTACTGCATACCGGGAAACCGTTGTTGATACTTGCCGGCGCGGGTTCGGGCAAGACGAGAGTGATCACCACAAAGATCGCGTGGTTTATCCGTGAGCGCGGCGTTGATCCCCGCTCAATACTGGCGGTTACATTTACCAACAAGGCGGCGCGGGAAATGGCGACAAGGGCGCGGCAGATTGATGAGCGGGCAGGGGACGCCATGCTACGGACTTTTCACTCATTCGGCGCGTGGTTTTTGCGGCGCAACGGCAGTCTTGCCGGTCTTGATTCGGGATTTGTTATTTATGATGATGATGATGTCGTTTCCCTCCTTTCTACAATTATGGAAAACTCTCCGAAGGCCGAAGTGAAAGAGTGCGCATACAATATTTCCCGTGCGAAGGATTATTTTTTTGACCCTGATGATCCGCAGCTTATAAAAATCGACACCCGGAAAAAATTCCGTGAGATTTACGCGCGTTACGAGCAGCGCATGGCGGAGATTGGCAATGTTGATTTTGGGGATTTAATCAAAAAACCTGTGGAGATTCTTCGCAGTCAGCCGGAAGTGGCGCGGCGTTTTCGCGAGCGATTTTCGGTGATAATGGTGGACGAGTATCAGGACGCAAATGTGGCGCAGTTCCGCCTGCTCAAGGAATTGTGCGGCGCGGAGACTTATGTGTGCGTGGTAGGTGACGATGATCAATCGATCTACCGTTTTCGCGGCGCGGAAGTAAAAAACATTCTTGAGTTTCCCGACCGATTTTCCGGTGCGGACATTATCCGCCTTGAACGGAATTACCGCTCCACAGCTCCCATTCTGAAAGCGGCATCTTCTGTGGTGAATTGTAACAACGATCGTTTGGGGAAGACCCTCCGCGCCGAAAAGGGGGACGGCCCTCTGCCGGTTCTCGCCTACCTGCCGGATCAGGAGCATGAAGCGTCCTTCTGCGCTGAGAAAATAGAAAAGTCGGTAAAGAGTGAAAAGGCGAAGTGGTCTGACTGGGCGGTGCTTTACCGCACAAATGCCCAGTCTTTGGGATTTGAAACCCTGTTTTTGCGCAGGGGAATTCCCTACCGTGTAGTAGGTTCACTTAAATTTTACGAGCGTGAGGAAATAAAAGACGCTCTCGCGCTTTTGTCGTTCCTGATAAATCCCCGTGATGAAGTCGCTTTCCGCCGCGTGGTGAATAAGCCGACAAGGGGCGTGGGGCCGGTAACAGTGGACAAAATTGTCGAAGCATCGGCAAATGAAGGCGGCGATTTACTGAAAACAGGCTACAAGATGGAATTGGCGGCAAAAGCGCGTTCAGGGCTGAACGAATTTTTCAAGGTGATTGAAAACGCGCAGTCGTTACTTGACAAGGCAGACGGCGCAGTTGCAGAACCTACCGCCGAGCCGCGAAGCGACGAAGGTTCCCCTCCGGATAACAAAGTGAAAAAATCCGGCGGCAAAAAAGGCAAGACGAAAAAACACGAAGAACTGGTTTCCGGCGAAGGGCTTTCGGTTTGCGTTACGCAAATTGTCAAAGATTCAGGGATTGCTGAATATCACAGGACGCAGGATGAAGTTACAGCTAACCAGCGGCTTAACAATTTGCAGGAACTGGTAAACGCGGCAAGTTTGTACGCACAGAGCCGCGAGGGGCTTTTGGAATTTCTTGAACATATTGAACTTGACCGTTCTATCGATGATCGCGCGAATGCATCCGCGGACACATCCGGCGATCCCGAAAACTCGGTAACGCTTATCACTTTTCACAATACCAAGGGGCTGGAATTCCGGCGGGTAATAATGACCGGGCTTGAACAGGGCGTTTTCCCCAGAGACGGCAAAAACGGCGAAGAAATGGAAGAGGAGCGCAGGCTCTTTTATGTGGGAGCTACAAGGGCTATGGACGAACTCTATCTGACATCCTGCGCCGTGCGCCGGATGTACGGGAGGACAATGCCGTCAAACCCGTCTGTTTTTTTGCGGGAAATTGACAGAAGTTGTCTGCGGATAACCGGTGAAAAATCTTATGGTTACGGAACCGGGCAAAGGCCGCCCTGGGAACAGAATTCGGATACATCCGGCGCAACATACAGCCGTTATGCACAAACATCACAGAGAGAAAATGATGCCGAAAAAAAAGCCGGCTGGCGGCGCGGGCAGCGGCTTTTCCATGATGATCACGGTTACGGGGCGGTGATGGAAGTAAGAGACAGCGAAGACGGACCAATAGTGCGCGTCCGTTTTGACACCGGAAGGGAAACGCGCTTTTTAAGCGAGCATCAGGGCAGGGCTTATGAAAAAATGGGAGATGATGTTTGAGTTGGAATCGGAATTTACCGGAGCGGCACAAGCTGCCGCCCCGGTATGAAATCAGGGTCATAAACCAAAGATGTATTTCTCTATTAGTTCAGGATTCGTTGCCACATCCAGCCCTGTAAGATTTTCCCGCGCCAGATCGGGTACTATTTCAAAATAACCATAATCCTTCCACTTATTCACGTTACCTGGATTATGAATTATCGAATAAACATTCCGCACATACAGGTTGTTGGTTCTGTTAGGCTCTTTTATGGTAACCATCCTTTGCAGTTCCTCTGACAGAATCGTGTCGTTAATGGGCCTTTTGGTAAACCCCTCTTCGCCTATATCGTCAATCCTGATAAAATCAACGGTATACGGGCGTTCCACAAAAAACATCCCTTTATTGATGCGCCAATCCTTTGTTCTGTCCGTAACAATTGCATAAATGGTAATACAGACCATGCCGTTGACTACTTCCCAGATCCCGACTGCTTTGTCAAAATAGGTTTCATCTGCGCTGTCAATTTGAATGCGGACAAGTCCATAACTTAAAATGAAAAGATTATTGGGGAAAAATGAATAAGAACTACTTGCTATTTGCATACCCCATGTTGCATTCATCCACACCCCCAACAGCCTGGATTCATTGTGCGGTAAAGCGTACTGCGCTTCAAATTCTTTAAATTCTTCCCAAAAATATGTACCTATTGGAATGTCGAACACAGAAAAAGATTCTTTGAATTCAGCTCGAAATTCTTCAAAGGTGTAGCCTCCATTCTCCTGCTCCAGCCCGGCGTTATTTTCGATAACGGCATTCCCGTCCTTTCCCTTCGCTTTGCACGAAACGCACAATAATGAAAGAATGACAAGCAATAAAATCTTTCTCATACCTACCTCCTTACCCTGAAAAAAAACATAGATTCATTTAATTGTTTTCTGCGTTCTTCAGGTATAGTCCACTTCGTTGTTGTAAAGCTAGTGCAGGAAGCCCCCGGGAACGCACCTGCATGGAGAACAGCCAATTCATAAGCGGGCAACTGCGATGCCATCATTCCCTGATAACGCTGCTTCCCATCAGGAGTCCAGCCCTTCATTTCTGGAAAAGTGCCTAATTTCAAATCTTCTCTGGGTACAACGAGCGCTATATGCCCCGGATTTCCATCTTTTCCCTGGACTATCTGAACAACCATATCTCCGTTTTTAACCATTTCATTTATATGCAATAAGTTGTTGGCGTCAGGAACTGGTATCGGTTCCAGATTATTGTTGCGTAGGAGAAAATCATACAATTGTTTTGTATCCCCATTCCACCCATTGAAGATGGTATTATATGCGCCATCTTCATTAAGATATTGTTTATTCATGGCAATAAAAAATGTGAGACATTTATATAGTATATCACCATTTGGTAAAGTTTCAGGTAAATATGGTTTTCTTGTTTCAGGGTCCGTTATCAGATCATATATTGCTTTTATAGCGCCTTCAGGACATTCAACGTACGGGTTCCAATTTTCAAAGCTTTCTCCTACCAGTGTTGTTCCTGAATCGTCCACAGGAGAGTTTTGAACAAGAGAACGCCACGATTGTGCAATCCCCTCAAGGAATTCCTCCGGAGTCTTTGTTGATTCCTGTTCACGGACAAGAGGAACATTGGGTATATATTTCTCTTTGTCATTTTCATGCTGTAATTCGGGTGCAGATGTCATGTCATCCATTTGTTGAACCACACCATCTCTATTCAACTCCATATTGCTCTCTTGTTGAACCACGTCATCTTTACTATACTCCAAATTGACCTCAGGTGTATCCCACTCCGGGTTACCAATGTCAGGCTCGTATTGGGACAGCGATGCATATAATTCATTCAACATATCAAGATAGAGACTATGCGTGGATTTCACGATTTCGTTATTTCGGTTCCATGCCATAGCTCCTTTGACAATGTTTATCAAATTATCAATGCTGACGTTTGCGCCGCCCGTACCGATGTTCATTGACGCGCCGTCGTGGCCAAGGTGCAATTCAAGTAACCCGCTTTTCATTTCTCCGCCGGTAAACAGGCTGAGATTGAGTACATTTAATGTAAAATCACCTCCCATGGCGTAGTTTACTCCCTGTCCCACCAAAGAACCTGCCAGTTCATTAAACTTTGAAATATTTTCCTTTTCCATTTCGGTTAATAGCAGTGACAACTTTTCCTCGTTTATGCCGCTGTTGATGGCTTTCAGGGTTCCGCTGGTTAATGCAGTTGCCATGGATGTCAATGCGCCTGATACTATACTGTCAGCATTAAAAACTTTTGTAGAATAACCCCAGCCATCATCTCGGTTGTAGGTAATTCCGCTGAAGGCGCTGGTAGCCAAAGTTGTTGTAATTGACTGAACTCCTGCCATTGCGGTTTGCGCTGCAATTATACCTGCTGTGCTGTTTCCAACTTTGTTCATGACAGTATCGGTAAGTCCCCGCCAGACAGTATCACCATTACTAATGCCATTGAATAATCCAGAACTAAAGCTGCTTACAGTATTGATTGTCAGTGCCTTGCCTAAGTTAAACGCTGCTTCATCAATGGTTTTATAACCAAATCCGAAATCAAGAGCCGCAAACACTAAATCGCCGGCGGTACTCATACGTATCCCCTGAACTATCGTTCCAAGTGCAATTGCTCCGCTGCCGCCGGTAATGACTGAGGCTGCTATTGCTCCGGCAATTTGAACTGTTGAACGGATTGTTGGCGCCTTAAAAAAACTGTCCCGGTCATCCCACATCGGTTTGTCCCAGAAGGGCAAACCGAGTTCAGCATTACCTCTTGAATCAGTTACTAACCAATAGGTATATTCAGTGATTAGACGTCCGATTTCTCCTTTGCCCTCGTCATAGAACATCGAATCTCTGGAACTGTCCATCTCTTCACTGGGTTTCATCGCAGGACTGTATCCAAGATGAACTCCGAATTTTCCGGGAGACTGTTCCCGTTCTTCTTTTATTCCCTTTTTCTTTATTTTTATTGGGTCTTTACCAATGCCGAATGTTTCTTTTACGATGTCTTCAATTTCAGAAAATGCATTTTCTATTAAACCTATCACTGCCAAAGAGTTCAAAGTTGCAAGATAATTTTCGTCAAGATTTGTTTTCAGCGTTACCTTTTCCATCCGGTAATCTCTGTATCCGTTTATTTTTTTTGTTTCAGAGACTACGGGTTGAAAGAGGGTAGAACCCATTATTATGTCTTTTACATAATCTTTTCCGCTTCTTCTCCAAAGTCCGTTTAAGATAAATGTGTCATCCATATTTTCCCGAAAACCATTGTTTGCCGATTCAACATTGCTGGCAAGATTCTTCATCGCTTCATCTACAGCATTGCCGGCGCTTCTGGCCAGTTTTCTGGATTCTCTTTCAGCAATTTCAGCGTTGGTCTTTCTCGCCAGATCAGAAGCGGCGGCTTTTACAAGGGCGGCATCACCTGTAAAGACACCTCCCATTCCCCGCCTTACAAGGGGAGACGGGGTAACATTATTTAACGAGCCGAAAGCGCCGGCCATATTGACAATTCCCGAAGCCTGCAAAAGGCCGGACATCAAATCATCCGCAACAGGTGCGGCATTTCGTATGCCAAATGGTTCTCTGGTGTCCATGAACCGCGCCAGCCGTTCTCCCTCTGTTCCTACAAGTAACAGAAAGGATTCCGCGGATGCCTGATTGGCTGCTTCCGCAGCCTGTTCCAGCCATTTCTCTTTGTCCTCAAGACCCGCTAAATACGCTTCAGCCCATTCATCACTGACGCGGTTATATTCATTTTGGAAATTGATGTTCCACTGTTTGTAGGCATCTTCCATTTTTTTGATGCCGGCACTCCAGTCCATCCTGCCGGCTTCAAGTAAATTAGCCGCAGAATTCCGCCATTCAAGATGTTTTTCTCTTATATCCTGACGCATCTGATTCCATTCAATCTCTCTCGCCGCAAATTCAGCCATGTATCTGTTTTCCAGAGTGTTGGCTGTCATTAATATTATTTCATTCCCAAGCAGATAATACTCTTTGTAGAAATTGTTATCACTGTTTACATACAATGAAAAATTATCCAACAAAGTTTTTTGAATATTCCCAAAATGATTTTTCCATGCCGGAGCATTTTGTCCGAAAGCTTTCTCTGCCGCATTTCGCAGAGTCTCAATGCTGATGGTTCCTGCAATATAGCCTTCTACAGCTTTATGATATTCGATTTCATTCTGCTGCCGGATTTCTTCGTCTTCAAGATATTGTTTTTCCAATGCGTTTTTACTCTTCCTTTCCTGTTCATCCGCCCATTTAATCAGGCTGTCAAGCGCGGCATATACGGTTTGATGGGTTCCGTTGTTTTCGCTTTGCATTTTGTCCCAGAATGTTTTGAGGGTTGCAATATCCCTGGAGTTTATTGTTCTGGTCTGTCTCAGAGCAGCGTTGATTTCATTCCATCCAACGCTTTGTCCGGCTTCTTTTTTCCCCTCAAGAATATCAAGAGCATTGCAGGATTTTATATACTCAGAAGCATTTTTTTTGATTGTATCCAGGTTATTAATTAATCCGCTTTGCCATTTTAAAACAGAAGAAAAAGCTTCAGAAAAGCCGGGACTAATTCGGGATAAAGCGCTCTTGTTAATATCTCTCATTTCAAAATATAGTAAATTTGGAAGAAGCCACCATTCATCCACTTTTTTTTGTGCCAGTTTATATTTGTCATTTACGTAGCTGTGAGCAACAGAGTATACATCGAAAGTATGCATTAATGAAAACCCCTTGATATAATCGTTGCATTTGCCTGACAATGTTAATATTACATAGAATTCAAGATCAGCTTTTTCTTCTTTGCTCAGCCCGTCCCATGCCCAGCGATATAGCGTGTCATAGTTGCTTAATACAAAATCATTTACGGCACTGTACAGGCTTTCAGGGGGGTCGAATAATTCTCCTTTTACTGTAACTACACCCCATGAACCGTCTTTCTTCATCTGTCCCAATCCCGAATAGCAATTTTTCAAAAAATTGATATCTGAATTGGCTTTTATCAATGAACTCAAAAGATAATCTCTTGCATAGCTCCATTGTTTGAATTTACTGTAATCCGTAAAATAGCCGGTCATTCTTTGACTTAATTCTCTTAGAGCTTCATCAAACAAGCTGATTTCATTTCTCTCGCCATTCGGCATTACGGTTTTATTGAAATATTCATCAAGAGTTTTAGCGCTGGAAGCGTTAACCCCCGTAATCCTCATTGAATCATCTTTTGAAAAAGCAAGACGTCCATCCTTTACAGTAATGATGTCTTTTACTGTCCATGATGCTCTGGAACCGGGAGATGTGTAGTTTGAATATTTTTGATCTACTCCTCCAAGATTATAGAGAGAATGTTCATATTGAGCTAATATTTTTTCATTGTTGATTAGTTCCTTTTCAGTTGCTGATAATACAGCCTCCAGAGCTTCAAGTGTCAGCAGTTTCCTTTGAAAACTTTTTTCATATTCAGAAAACAGCGCATTATATTCAGCGTTAACATAAGGGCGTTTTTTTTCATTGTTGTAGATGTCAGAAAGTACAGTGAGAACCATTTTGGCTTTTTCGAGTTTATTCCTGCAGTAATCGGGATCAACTTCATTGATGCTTAAGTAAGCAGTGCTTGCCCATCTTCGGATCGCGTCCTGTAACTCATATTCAAACCGCGCTTTTTCCATATCTTCATATTTTTTCTTGAGTATGCTGTATTGATTATCATACTTATTACTGCTGTCAAGAAAATTTTCTGCCTCTTTTAAGTATTCATCCGTTAATGCTTTATGAATACTTTCCTGGGTTTTCAGAATATCATACTGGCTGTCAAGTTTCTTTTTGGCTTCCGCCGCAGACATCCTGGAAATTTCCAATGCGCCGCCGAGTCGTGATATTTCGCCGTATTCGGATTTTAGTATGTATAAATAACGCTCGTTTCTCGAGACTTCATCCCTGTAGAAATCATAAAATTGTTTTGCTGTTCCATCAGCAATTATGTTGTCTCTTTGTGAAAACAGTTCAATTGCATCATTCAGGCAGTTGGAAAAATAAACGGCAGAATCCAGTGCATCCAGCATCATGCCTTCTTTCCATGAAGACGCAGAAATTATCGCACGATCATATACTTCAAGGTTTTCGCGAGTCAAATGACTGCGCCAATGTTTTTCCTTGCCCCAAATATTCATTTCATCGCCGCATTTATCCCATGCCCCGGTGATTTGAAGCCTACAGTTAATCAGATTAACCTTTTTAATTATTTCCGTGAAAGAATCATTGATTTTCGCAATTTCATCATCGTCCAAATAATTCAGTGAATTGGCATAATCAGATAAATCTTTCCATTCCGTCATCAATCCTTCATATTCAAGTTCAAGCGCCTTAACATCAAATGATACATTCAAATTGTAGAAAAACGCATAAGCTCCAATGTATTCAATGACGGCTCTTTTCCAATTAATGAGTTCATTTTCAAACCATTCAGGAATCAGCAGAAAGCAGTTTTCAAATTCAAGCAGAAATTGCGCCGCATTTTGAATGAAATCACCGGATTTATACAGAATTGATTCACAGATGGTTTGAGGCTTGGGCAGCAAAAAATTAGTCGAATCAAGATCATAATTGTCGTATAAATTTTTTAGGGAATCAAGAGAGTTCTGCCAAATCTCATTTTGTCCGAATGAACTGATAGCGGCATAGTTATTGTATAAATTAAGCAGTCCCAGACAGAGATAATAATCATTTATATAATCTGTCAAATATTTTTCTGATTCCGTAAAGAACGAATTTCCCGAAAGAAAAAAGCCGATAAATTTATTTTCTTCATCAGTATCGGTGTAGGCTTCTTTTCCTGAATACAATCTTTCTTTCAGTTCCGTTAAGATTTGGTAAGCTTTCGCGGCTAATTCATCATTTATTTTGCATGATTTTGATAAAGCATAACCATTACTGCCCGGCGCACCTCCATTTAGAAAGCAATTCAATGCATTCAGTTCCAGTTCAATTCGTTTTTCTACTAAAACTCCGTAACTGTTTTTATAATCAGACATAAGCCGCGCATTTAAATTTTCTCCGTACAGTGTCTCTGCTTCCGTTGTGGGAATAATGCCTTTTGCCTTGAAATACCAATCCGCACCGCTGTATTTTGAATCACTTGATCGCAGCTGCCCTCCGTAGTTATCGGCAAACAAATCTATTGCGGCAAGACGTATTTTTTTGTCAATTTCAGATTCGATTCCGTAAGGGAAATTATCTCTCAATTCAGATAAAAACAACGTTTCATCATCTCCGTTTATCAATAAGGCAAGTATTTTTTCAGCTTCCTCTTTTTGCTCTGCAATTCCCCATTTCACGCCATACTCAAGCGTTTTGACGTAAATTGCTTCATTTCCTGTTATGAGTAATTTTCTGTATTCTTCGGCCAGCAATTTATACTTGGCATTAAATTCCTGAAATAAAAAACTTTCACGATTGATTATGCTGGCAGCCACAAGAGAGGAGTAATCGGCGGTTAATTTGTCCAGAATAAATTCCGCCTCTTTCATTTTTTCAGCCAATCTGTCAAGTTCTATCTGCTTTTCATGAATGTCCGCGCTGATGTCATTCAATTTTTTTAATTCGTTTTCGTACTGTACAACAGATTCATCGTATGCTGTTTTCGCGTTTTCCCATGCCATTACTCCTTCTGCATCGGTCATTCTTCCCGCATCAATTTCCTGCGCGTAATTCATTACAGCCTCAGCAATGGATGTTTTCCTCTCCCAATACAAGACAAGAGTCTTTGCCCTGATTAATTCAATTTGATATTCGTCAAGGCAAAAATCTTCACTTGACGCATCCGGTGAAAGAATATCTTTTAAAGCTCCGGATACGATAAGTTCATTGTAATCGGTCAGAATCCTGTTCCGCACATCTATTGCTTTGGCGTTGTAGGAAACATATAGATTATACGATTTTTCCATTTCCAGAAGTGTTTCAAAATCTTTCTTTCTAAAAAGATCAGAATTAGTTATTTTTTTTGCAATTTCGGTTTGCCTGGCAAGAGTTAAATTTCCGGTATTTACTGACCGTATCAAAGACAAATCATTCTGCAAAATAATATATTCTTCCAAAAGTTGCCGGTAGTTTTTTTCGGCATTTACTTTCACACTTGAATCAACATCTGCTTTTCTTAATACATCCCAGGCGTTTAAAAATAATGATAGATATGCAGATTGATTTATGTAGGCATCTTCAGCCTCTATCCAGATATTCTTTCGCTCCTTTTCAAGCCATGCCTGAAAGTCTAAATCTTTTGGGTTTTTTATGCTGGAACTGCTGTATTGTTTTTGCCAAAACTGAATGTTTTCTTTCGCGGTAATTGCCGCTGAGCAGCATGTAAGGTACATGTTGATTAACGCCTGAGCCTTTGCTGTTCCTGCTCCAATGCGCATTGTCATGTTGTATTCAAATTCTTTTTTAGTCTCGGCAATGCTTCTTTCAAGGGTTTCAGATAAATTTTTAAAAAGCAGTTCGCCGGATTCAAATAATTCTTTAGCGGTTAATTCCCAGCGCTGTCGTTCATTTTCGAATTCTCTGAAAGCCGTAAGCCAGATTTCTTCGCCTTCAGAATACAACCGGAAAGATTCCTGTTCCCATTCAATACGGCGCATAAAGAAACGCTCTTCGGCATCTTCCCATGCTTTAAGGCCTCTCTCAAACTGTTCTTTATATAATCGAAGCCATTCTTCGCCCATTATTGCAAGATCGCCAGTACCAGCTGAGGCTTCTTCAATTTTTACGGTAAGCTCTTCAATTCCCCTTGCGCATACTGTTTCGGTTTCACTGATCAAACGTTCTGTAAATATCCGCGCAGCTTCATCATCGCTTTTTTTGCGCAGACTCCAAATGTCTCTGGTTCGCCGGCTGGTAAAAATTCTTTCTTCTCTGGCGGCGATATTTTCAAATTCCGTTTTTATAAGTCCGCCCAAATGCACGCCGGTTTCATGTATTACAGCGCCCATGGTTGCGCGTAACACAACGGGAATATACACCAATAGTTCGGGATAAATGAGGGTAAGAATATTTTCAAAAGAAAGGCTGCTGGTATTTATATTTTCTTCAGCCTCTCCGCGCCACTTTAACAAATCCTGTGAAAACTCCCTGCCATCTTCACCTGGACGCACAATCAATGGATCGCCTGTTTTATCATCAAAAAAAATGTTTCCATCATCATCCAGATACCATGAATAATTCTTTTGTGTCTCATCAAACATTGAGTGAATACTAATTACCGCTTCTTCTGCGGCAGCTCCGAAAAAACGTCCGATGAGCCATTGGGAAAAACGAGCTTCAAGCTCCTCATCGCTCCATTTGATAATTTGCATCCTTGCTTCTTCAAAAAGAAACGGATTTTCATACAGACCCGAAGCGATAAATTCCCAGGCGCAAATCGCCTGTGTCATTCCCAGTCTTGCTTCAGCAAGCCAGCGGTTAGTGTCAATTTCCCTGTCCGCTCTGCTGAAGTGATAATCAAATACCGATCTGTTAAAGCCTTTTACATCGGTAACCGGTGAAGGAGCGGGATTTGTCTGGGCAAATGCAGCAGAAGGAATTAAACCAAAAATAAATATAAACATTAACCCAACAGAAATAATTTTATTCGTAATAATTTTTTCCATTTTTTTAATCCTTATTTTTCATTGAAAAAGAATTCTTTCCGCACAAGCGGAACTCAATTTTTCCCCGAAGGTTTCGATCAATTGCAAAAAACCAAAAAAGAGACGGTATTATTGTTATGGAACAAATACAGGAGCATATAACTCCCAGACCGCCTACCAGAGACAATGTTCTTATCAGGGTGTTTGCTCCCTCTCTCAGAAAAAGAAAAGGAAACGCACCTGCGACTGTAGTGCCTGTAGTAGCGAGCAGAGCGGGCATTTTTCGTCTGAGAGCCGAATAAACAGCGGCCATTTTAACATTTTCTGTTTTAAAACTTGCCCGTAAGCCGTCCGTACAAAGAACTGCGGCGTTAATGGTCATGCCGCTTACAGCAATAAAGGAACAGGCGATAGCGGAATTATACGCGCTGCCGGAAAAGACCATGCAGAGCGCTGGGATTGCCAAAGAAGGCGGAACCGCAGAAAGTACAAGAAGCGGAACGGTAAATGATTCGTTAATTGAGGCAATAATCATGTAACAAAAAATAATAGCCATAATAAGAGAAATGACCGTTCTCGAAAGAGCCTGCGCAGCCTGTATTGCGTCAGGATCAAATTCAATGGAATAACCGGGCGGCAATTCCAGTTTTCTGAATATTCCGGTAAGCTCGTGTTTAATCCTTCTTGGGTCTTTGGGCGCGGTAGTAATTGTAATGGAAGCGGTTCTTCGGCGATCTACTCTTCTGATGCTTGCAGGTTCAATCTCTTCTATCGTTTTCACTATAGAATCAATGGGCAATGAAAACATGTTCTCACTGTTTCCTGCGGAGACCAGAATGTTCATTAGCTCATCCTTTGTTTTACGCATAACATTTTTTAACAGATCGTTGCCGCTGCCGGTTCTGATCCGCACATCAGTTTCGCCTTTTGAATCTACTCTCTTGTATGCTACAGGTCCGTAAACGCCCATGCGAACGGTGGAAGCGGCTGATGAAAAACCGGCATTTGATTTGGCAAATGCTTTTGCAAAGAGATCTCTGTCCGGCTGTAAAATCAATTTTTTCGAGCCTTGTTTGAAATTAAGCACCAGCTCCCGAATCAAAGGATGTCCTGCGCAAATTTGCGCCAGTTCATTCGCGATTTCCCTGCATTTGGATTCTTCATCTCCCGATATTCTGATTTCCCAGTAACGATCTTTGTTTGTATTTTCATGGAAGAACAAAAAACCGCTGGGTATCGGTATTTGCCTTGCCATGTCCCTGACAAGATGTGTCTTTGTCTGTACAGGATCAAAAGAAACAAGCAGAGAACCAGAACCGGTTCTGGCACCGGTTTCAACATTTTTAATTCCTTTGCAGCCCGCCAATTTGACACTGTATTCAGCTAACAGACGATCCGCTTCTTCTGCAAGCAATCCTCCGTCAAATTCCACCTGGGCATACACTGAATTCTCCGAACCATGTCGTCCTGTATCCACTCCCTTTGCGAATAACGCGATAACCGCCGCTGCTGTAATCAAAATCGCAGATGACGCTATTTGGATTGGATAACGAATACAAAATTTTACATCGGCGGCAAGAAACCTGTGCATAAGTCGCGAAACATGCTTGTGTGTACACCTGAAAGATTCAAGTACCTTGAGCAACGAATGTTCACGCGAATTCATTCCCCAAAGCAGCAGCGGCGGCAAGAGCGAAAGACTGATGCAAAGAGCGGTCAATGTTACTGCCGCTATGCCTGCGGCGATGATTCCCGTTTCACCGTCCTTTATTGACGATAACGGCACTAAAGCCACGACAGTAGTCGCTGCTCCTGCAATCAGCGGTCCGGATAATTCCGACAGTGATTCTGACGCCCTGCCGTAGTCACTGCATTTGCGCAGTTTTTCAGAACAAAGAATAACAGCATCAACAGCCGTACCCACTCCTGCGGCAATGCCTGCCAATACTGTCCGGTTAATCCGAAAACCGCACATTGAAAGAATTGCGGCGGATAACAGACAAATCACCGGAATAGCCAAAGCGCAAAAAAAGCCTGAATAATTTCCTGATTTATTCCCGCCAAGCAGAAAACTGATAACCGCTACCATGATTGCGCCTAACATAGCTGCATTGAAAACAGAACGGAAGGCAGCGGCTTCTTCCGCACCAAGATCAGATAACACTGTAAATTCCAGCGGCAAAGACAGCGTGGATAATTCTTTTTTTATGTCCCTGGAAAGCTTGCGCAGATCGGCTTCGTGCCGTCCCATTATTGAGATAACCGCTGCTTTTCTGCCGTTTAATCTTGAAATAATATCCGGCGTTCTCTCCTGTTCGGTTATCAGTGCAATTTCCGAAAGTTCAACTATTTTCCCTTCTCCGAGAGGAATAAGCGCCTTTTCGAGTGAAGGTTTATCACGCGATCCGTAAATGCCCGGCTGCGCGTATCTGCCATCCACAGTGATGATAATTTCACGCTTGTTCTGAACAATTATTCCGCCGGAAAAAATCGAATCGTTCATTCCAAGAACTTCAGCAATCATTGATGGTTCCAAATCAAGAGAGGCAAGTTTTTCCTGATCAAGTACAATGACTATTTCTTTCTGACCGACACCATAAACCATTATTTCTCCGGC
Organism: Treponema sp.; assembly: GCA_031256035.1. Lineage (GTDB taxonomy): Bacteria > Spirochaetota > Spirochaetia > Treponematales > Breznakiellaceae > WQXQ01. Next base: position 103,315 of record JAIRRJ010000087.1, read on the forward strand.
GCCTTCAAGACTTTCCAGCCTTGGTTTCACAATTTTTTCCAGCATCTGCACGGTTAAAATATTTTCTTTTACATCATCAAAACCGGATGAAAAAACCGCGGCTGACCAGACCGGAACCATTGAATTGGCGGAGCTGAAAATTTCAGGCCTTTGCGCCGATGATGGCAGGTTTTCATATACCCTTTGAGCGGCGTCACAAACAGCTTCATACCTGCCTCTCCCTCCCGGAAAACGGACATATACTCTTGAAAGGCTGTTTTCGCTGGAACTTTGCACAGCCATGATCCCCGGAATGGCGGAAAGAGCGTCTTCCAGTGGGATAGTAATACTCCTTTCTATCTCACTGATGTCAAGGCCGTAATGTTTGATTTTTACAACGAAAGAACCTCCTGTATTTTCATTGTTTTTTTCATTTGAGTTGATAATGACGAATAACGAAAAAGAGCAGATTCCGATCAGTATGCATAGGCTAGCTTTTTTTCTTTTAAGCCAGAAAACAACATTTTTCATTTTGCTCTCCAGTTAAAGAATCTGATCAAGACCGGCGGAATGGCAAAAAGACTGAGCATAGTTGACGCCGCAAGTCCGCCCAGCATGGCGAGAGACATTGATTTCTGTGAGTTTCCAAGTGGACTGAGAATCAAAGGCAGAAGAGCCAGAATTGTTGTTGTCGTTGTAATCAATATCGCCTGTAGCCGCTCGGAAGCTCCCCGGTAAACGGCGGCAGTCACAGTACAGCCGGCTTGAATCTTTTCATTACTGATTTCAAAAAGAACGAGGGAGTTATTCACCACAAGACCAAAAAGAGCGGTTAATCCGAGAACAGCGCCTGAGTCAATCTTTGTACGGGTAATCATCAATGCGGCTCCCGCACCTGCCAAAGAAAAAGGAATGCTTATCATGAGTATCAGCGGAAGAAGAAAGGATTCAAACTGAGCGCCCATGCTTATGTAGAGCATTATCAGCACCAAAAAAATGTAAAGCAGCAGTGAATTACGATATCTGCTAAAAACCGATTCATCCGCTCCTGTAAACCATGGATACTGCGCGGCAAATTTCACTGCCGTTACGGGATTTTTCTTGTCCGGCGAAATATCCGCGTAAATAACATCGCTGCGATCAAGCCGCGCCAGAGACGCTTCCGCTTCACTGCGCTCTATCCTGCCGAGAGAGCCAAGGTATACTGTTTTCCCCTGCGGTGTTATTAAGGGAATTTGTTCAAGCCATTTTACCGGTTCATTAATTCCATTGTCTCTTTTTTGTCCTGTTACACGCACATCAAGCGGTCTGCCTTCTATTTCCAGTGTAACTGCGACAATTCCCTCGTTAAGAACGTATAAAGTTTCGGCAATTCCTGCCGCAGACATTGAAAGATACGCGGCAGCTTCCCTGTTTGGGTACAGCTTCAGTTCCGGTCTTTGTCCTCTGGGTCTGTAATTCACGGGAATTGACGCATTTTTAAACGTGTTCTCCGCTATCTCAATCCGTTGAAGCATTTCATTTCTGTCTTTCCCTTTAATTACAAAAGTGCGTTCTCGTGAAAGCCCCAGTAAATTTTCAATTCTGTCTCTGGGAAAATATACAGAGAACGGATAAACAAAATTTTGTTTCATGGCAGAATTTATTTCGGCTAACGCTTTTTCAGGTTTTACCTCCCTGTTAATTGCACAGCGCAAAATCAATTCCTCTCTTCTGTAATCAATATCTGCTCTGCGGCCTATGTCCTCTTCTTCGGCGCCCGCTCTTCCATGGACATTCCTTATTGACGGTAAACCCGAAACAAACCGTGAAATTTCAGCTCCGGCGGAACCCGCCGATTCAAGTAAAGCGCCGGGCGGGAAAATCACCGAAATCTGCACTTCTTCCGCTTCATCAGAATTTATGAAAACCATTGGTCTCAATAAAAGCATGATTGTCCCCGTAAGACTTACCAGTACAGCAATAGCAATAACTCTTACCGGGCGGCGAATAATGACAGAAAGGAAGGTTCTGTATTTTTTTTCAAGTAAGCCGTCTCTGAGCGTGTGTAAAATTTTCATAAATGGATTTTTATTAATAGTTCTTGATTTTTCCATAACGTTCATGTTAGCTGTCATATACGTTACAAAAAACATTCTGAATAATGAAGGGAGAAAGAATTGCGCGTAAATCCATCCTGTGAATACCGAAGTTACCAGCGAAGTCGCTATGTCTCCAAAGAGGCTTCCCAATGGACCTGGCAGAAAAATGATGGGCGCAAAAACAAGCGATGTAGTCAAAGTAGATGCAAAACTTGAACCAGCGATTGAAAATACCTTGTTTCCGATTTCTTCCGGTACGGGCGTACAATTTCTTTTTCCGAAGGTTCGATGAAGCAAATCCAGTACGATCACACCTGTATCGGACACTAGGCCTATACCCATTGCCAATCCGCCCAGGCTCATGCCGTTAAGTGATTTTCCCGTAACGGACAGGACGCAAATACCAGCAGCTACTGATACAGGGATCGAAAGGGCAGTAAGCAGCGAGAACCGCAGACGCCGGATGAAAATAAGAAGCACCGACATCACCGCAGCGGCTCCCAGAGCAGCTGAAATTGACAGGCTGGTTATTCCTTTGATTAACGAGGGAGTAGAATCGCTGACAATTTCTATTTGCGCATCACGCGAAAATAGAGAAACGGCTTCATCTATTGTTTTCTTTATTTCCCTGGAAAGCCGTATAGGATCAGCTCCCGGTCTTCGAAAAACTTCCAGAGCTGTGGTTTCCGTTCCGTTATAAACGAATATACTCTCTCTCCGGCTGGTAGTCTGGCAAAGATCCCCGGCATCTTCTACTTTTAAAGTTCCGTCTCCCACAGGCAGGATCAAACGTGAAAGTGACGCTGTTGAATCAGGTCTGCCGGAACCAACCACCACGAGTTCCATATTTCCCTCACGGGCATTCCCGGCGGGAATATCCGCGGTCTCCCTTGCCAGCAGCCTGACAAATTCAGCAGGACTTAAACCAAGAGCGGCAAGGCGTGATGCGTCAAGCGAAAGTTGTTCTTCTGTGAGTTCTCCGCCCACAAGAACAACCAAACCAACTCCGTCTATTCTCCTTAACCGTGCGCGAAGTTCATATTCCGCTAATTTGCGGGCAAACCCGCAATTCCCGTTATGCGAACTTATCGCTATTACAGCGTGAGGCTCGTTTGCAGAATCACCCGATGTTACCGTGGGTTTGCGAATTCCTTCAGGAAGTCCCGGGTACACCGCGTCAACAGCTTCACGTACAAGAACCGACACTGCCATTGGATCAATTCCCCAGCGGAAATCCAGGCTGATAATTGAACGGTTGTCGCGTGATATGCTGCGCATCCTTTCAATGCCTTTTATCGGAGAAAGACCATCCTCAAGCGGTATTGTAATCAGAGTTCTTATATCGTTAGCTGCCATGCCATAATATACAGTCTCTACCGTTACCCTTGGCACAGAAAATTCCGGCAGCCGGTTAACAGGCAAAGCAACAAGAGAAAAAATCGCCGCAATAATCAGCGCCGCCAATATCATGATTACCGTAACCGGACGGCGGATAAAAAGATTTATAAGTCCTTTCATTACTATCCTACTTAATCAGGGAAATCCTGAATGATTTTTCATTTTTGTTTCCCAGACTGTCTTTTAACCCCGAAGCGACAAGAAAATTCACAACTCCGAAATTAACCGTATTGGTGAGAACACCCGCAATTTCAATGCGTTCCATATTTTTCCAAAGCGGATGCTTTTCCCCGGCGGAAAAACCGCTTGTTTTCACCTGACGCGGTGAAAAGTTCAGCACACTATTGCTTGTTTCAATTCTGAAAAGCTCCATTACAGAAAACGCATCAATTGACGCGCCTTCCGCTGTGTCAAAGTACAGTTCAATCCATGTTTTTACACTTTCATTTGATGGATAATTATTTCTTCCGTCTTTAATGGGGAGATATTCAAACACCGAATCTATTCCAAACCCGGCAAGTTCATAATCTGTTTCACTGCCTGGCGCCATTGGCATTCTTATTCCAGCAAGAGCGGGCGGTTTTGATAATTTCCCGTTTGCGAATACCCGATAAACATATTCATTTTTACTTTCATTTCCTGCACTGTCCTTTATTCCTGATTTCAGCCTGAATACAAACCTGCTCTCATATGTTGGTCTTGTTTCAAAATGAAAAAGAAATTCGTTTTTATAATCAGGTTCGGTTTCCATAACAAGATTTGGCGCGCCTTCAACGCTCAGGCAATTTTTTACTGATATGCCGTCTACCGGTTTGGAAAACACCAAAGAAAGCCTGTCATCTTTTTCCCAGTCATGCGTTTCAACTAATGTTTCCGTTCCGTAAATAAAATTACTTATGTCAAGAGCAAGAGGTTTATAACCTCCGTTTTTCATAATACGGCTGGCATTTACAAGGTACGGAGCTTCATGATCCGTACCGGTTGTAAATATGCTGATAAATTCTTTCCCCATGTTTATTCCGGTCTTGTCTGTTAAAGCGGCAGAAACGCGGATTTCGTAACGTTTGTTTTGCAGCCAGGGTTCTGCGGGCGTGAAAATTGCAAGATTGCCGTTTTTTTCCAATTGCCAGAAACCTGTCATTGACGGAGTAAAAGAAACATTATCGTATAACGTGTCAAGCTGCACAGGCAGCGAAAAAACAAGACGCACCTCAGTTCTGGGATCAATAACTTCGGTGTACGTTGCAGGATAACAGGAAAGCAGAACAGGGCGTGTATTACCGGGTCTGGTGGTGAATTTGCCTTCAAAAGGGGCATCCATATTAAGTCCGCCGGTATCATGAGTTTCGGCGGAGAGATTTATCGTATAATTCGTATTTGTTTCAAGCGGAGCAAACGGAACAAAAATCATTTTTTTGTCTTCCCAGATAAAGCTGCCTTTTATCCGTCCATTGTCATCGTAGAGCGAGAAGTGACGCTCTACGCTTGATTTATCAGGCTCATGTGAAAAAACCATGGATATTATTATTTCCGATGATTGTAAATGATACCCGCTTCCCGGTGTCCATGATGAAACTTCAAATTGAGATGACCTTAATATGTCGCAGGAATTAAAATGAAATATTATGAAAGCAACTAAAATCAATTTGCGAATCATTTAATTACCCTCAGAAAAAGTGTTGCATCTTCTTTCATATAAATTCCTGCACCTGAACTAATTCCGTTTTTGCCGCCTGGAATTGTCAGTTTATAAAAATGAGCCTCATCGTTGTTTTCGGCTGTCAAGCCTCCCCATGTCATAAAGAGCCTGTCATTTGAAATCCAGTGTACTGATTGAAGAGCGACAGGCGGCAGAGTTCTCGGGAAAAATGCGGCAAGCAAAACCAATAAAGCGGAATTTTTCTTTTCTTCATCGCCGAATGGCTGCGAAAAATAAATGGAAAAAGACAGTTCGCCTGTCGCAGGATCAATCGGAATAATCACTGGGTTTGCAGCGGAAAAATTTTCAACGATCGTACCATTGTCGAACCTCAGTGATAAAATGTTCAGATGTGGAATATCGGGAATAAAATTAATCCTGTAATCGGATCCAATTTTAAGTCCCTCGCTGTCTTTTGTGTCTCCTGAAACAAACAGGGTATACATTATCTCCGGTTCAGGGTCTTTGGTAAAAATATAGACAATACTTTTTTCAGTCAGGATTTCCGTTCTTCCTGAAAGAGAAGGTTCGAAGCGCAAAGAACGGAGAACATTTTCACCCATTGCTTTGTGGAATTCAACGGCGATTCCCTGCCCCGGCCCCAAACCTGTTTCTATATTCGCGCCGGTAGGAAACCACTGGCCATCGGAAAATAAAACAGGGAAAACTTTATTCACTTTTGGCAGGATTTGATCTTTATCAGTGGTAAATTGACCTGAAAACACTTTTGGCAGCGGTACGCCATCGCGGCTTTTTGCGCTTTCTTTTAAATTCCAACGATATGCTGTCCAGGGAGATAAAGCCTTGTCGGGAATGAGTTTGAGTGTTTTATCGTCAGCTAACCATTCAAAAGATTTATTTCCAAATCCGTCAACCGTTAACCCTGTTTCAACAGATATTTTTTCCATAGGACAGGAAAAATAAAATTCCAAAATTACATTTTCTGTTCCGGCAGATGCGCCGTTGGCAGGATAGTGCCCTGTCAATAACGGCGGAGCGTTTTTATTCATCGCATAGAATGAGACAAAATGTTCAATCCGCAGTTCTCTGCCGTCAACCGATCTTACTGTTCCAAGAAGACTCATGGTGTAACGAATTCCGGCTGTCCAGCCCGCTATCGGAACAAAATAAAGATCATTGTCTTTCCAGAATCGATCTCCGCTGATCACTCCGGCATCGGAACTTATCTGTAAAATACTTTCAGTTCCGCTTTTTTCCATTTCAGTGTCAAAACTGAGTTTCACCGGAGAATTCGGATAAGGTAATATGGAATCCGCGGTGTCAGGATAAATGATCATTCCAATCGGACGGAAATCAAAAAGACCACATGATAACTCTGTCAGCGACAGCGAAATTGCGCATAACAAAGCAATTTTAATCCACAAGCGAAACATGGCTTCCCTCCCGCAAATTGGAATCCGGTCTCAGCACAACCATTTCTTTTATATTCAAACCGGCGGTTATTTCACGATCTTCGCCATGAACTGCGCCCAGAACAATTTTTCGTTCGGTCAGAACGCTGCCGTTAATAATAAAAACGCTACCTTCGTTATTTTTTTGATTGAAAATCGCAGATTCAGGAATGCAGATTATATGCTTTGGAGGGCCGATAATCACAGTAACACGCGCAAACATGCCCGGTTTTAGTTTTTCTGTGGTTTCGCCGTTTGTACTATCATGTAAGAGCACCCGTATCAGAAAACTCAAACTCTGGCTGTCCGCCTGAGGATAAACCAAATCCACAAGACCTTCGCGATATTCTCCCGTTCCGTCTATCAGCACATTTGCTTTCATTCCCTTTTCGATGCGCAAAGCATCTTTCTCGCGTACCGGGAAAAATGCGTATAACGAAGATGTGTCCATAAGGCTGAATATTTTATCCTGAAAGCGTACCCGCTCTCCTTCTTCCAGATAACGCGCTCCCACTATGCCGGATGCGGGGCTTTTCACTGTCAACTCGGCAAATGCAATGTTAGCTGATGACAGTTCTTTTTCTGCTGCATCAAGTCTGGCGCGGGCTGCTTCCAGTTCCGCCCTGAGGCTTGAGGTCATGAGCGAAACAAGCGCATTTTGACATTCATTCTCATCCGCCGGAATTGCAATTCCCGCTTTAACAAGGTCCTGAGTACGGCAGCCGATTTTTCGAATTTCAAGTTCTCTTTTCATAAGCAGGATTTGTTCCCATTCCGTATCAATGGCAAAACGGCCTGCGAGTATGGCTTCAGTATGAATGCCGCCCGCTTCATAAAGCGTTTCCTGATGTTGATGTTTGCGTTTGTCTTCTTCCCATTTTCGCCTTGCGAGAGCCAGTTCCGCTTCGGCTTTATCAAGCGCAAGCAATTGCGCTTCTGCCTGAAATGTCCCTTCCAATAACTTTGAGCCTGCCAGATCACAGGCGGCCAAAGCCTGCGAATAATTGTTTTCCGCTCTTTCTACAGAAAGTTTTATCTGCGGATTATCAATTAACAGCGCCACTGCTCCATGCTTTATAAAATCACCTTCACGAAAATAAAGTTTACTGATTACACCGTCATGCGGAGAGGTAATATCTACTCTGCTGATAAATGAAAGGCTGCCAAAACCGGATACTTCATCCGGCAGTTCACGTGTAGCTGCCGCCGCCCCTCTTACGTTTTTTACATCAATGTCGCCGGCAGAAACAGGTTTCCCGCATGAAAAACAAAGTAACATTGTCATTTGAATTAATAAAATTTTTTTTATTTTCATAAATTATTTCCTTTTGATAATGTTTCATTGACAGAAGCTGTAAAAGCTGTCGCGGCTGCAAATGCCGTGAGTTCTCCGGGTCTAAGATCGAGAAAATATTCCAGTTCACGTTCGGCCTCCAGCAGAGCGGCTGCCGTCTGCGCCAGAGCGATCTCCCTTTGGGTTTTTTCGATATAGGTCTCCATAAGTTTCAACCTTGTGATGTGTCCAAGATTCAGCCTTAGTTCATCAAGCCGGCAGCGTTCCGCAGATAGTTCAGCAGCGCCAAGAGCCAAATTTCTCTTTTGTTCAGCAAGAGCACATTTTTCCACGGCGTTAGCCGCCATGCGACCTGTTTTTTCAAGAATAATGTTGTATTTATCCCGTTCCAGAGACAATGCAAGCATGGCTTGTTTTTTCCCGAACCCTGCCGCCGGGTTTGGTAAAGGGTTAAAATTGTTTTGAATCATTGCACTTCTGTCATGCGGAGGTTCCCAGCCAGACTGGGCAGCAAATTGATTTTGAAACCAGGGACTTGAGAAATCGATTAGTAATCCGACTGACCAGTTGTAGCGTGTTAGCGGATATTGCTGGCCGGTAATTGCGAAATTTCCGGTAACCCTAAGACTCGGTATCCATGAATGAGACGCGTATTTCAATTCAGCCTGCTTTTTTGTTATGGAAAAACGCGTTTCTATTAATTCAGGGTTACGCTCTTTTGCAAGGTTGCCGGCAGCAGCAGCGGCAGGTAATGTAACAGAATGGTTTATTTCAATTTTTTCCGTTAATGTGGGAAGTGTTTCAAATCCAAGAAGTTCGGCAAACTGCCGCTCCATTTCGGATAAATCCAGTTTAAGGGAGTAAATATCCAGTTTTGCGTCAGCCAGATTGATGTCCGCATCTACAAGATCGAGTTGTAATGCAAGACCAAGCTCAACTTCTTCATTCAAAATCCGCCTTTGTTCTTCCAGCGCCGTCAAAGCCGATTCTTTTATTTCCAGTATTAATCTTGACAACAACACGTTACGGTAAGCTGAAATCGCTGACTCGGCAATTTGCGAAGCCATTCTGTCCAATCCCGAAAACGAAAGATCAAGATCCATCCGTTCAAGTCTTCTGGACATTGAAGTTTTGCCGCCGTCCCAGACAAGCTGATCCATGTTGATACCGTAATTTTTGATAAACGAATCCGCGCCAATTCCCTGTAAACGGTCGTTTTCCGAGACGCTTAAACCAAGATTCGGAAAATATGCGCGTAATCCCCACCTCCATGCTCCTTCTCTGACATTTTGCAAAGCGCGGGCATATCTCAAATCAGATGATGACGCAAGAGCAAAGTTCGCAGCTTTCGCGTATGTCAGATAATTATTGTCATCTCCGTGAACGGCGGCGGCCGCGAGCAATAACAAAAAAAGAATAAAAAAATTCACATTTATTTTACGCATCATTTTTCTGCCTTTCATACAGAACAAGTTCTTTTACCGCTTTCTTGATTGCTTTTGAAAGCAGTTTCCCCGTTGTTTCAGAAGATGAAAAACTCCTGTCTCCCATGGCGGTAATCCGCCCCGCAGCCACCGGCAGTTTCTGATACAATGAAGCGTCATTTTCTGCCGCATCTTCATAACCCCAAATGCGGACTTCCACGGATAAAGACCTTTTTGTCCGCCAGCCAAGACTGAATTCCCGTTCCCTCAATTGAATTGCAGCCGCATATTCCGGTCGTTCACCTGCCGAAGCAATTTTGCAGCGGTTATTCCAGAAGTAAAGCGGAACAAGCGAAGAGGCTTCCCTTTCTATTGAGTCCCAGCCGCCGTTTCGATCAATCTGCACACCTAAAAGAACAAAAGTGGTCACATCAACTTCCGGTGTCTTTTCAGTAATGAGCCATGACTGGCTTTTTGAATAATTGACAGGTAATGCTTCACAGGAAAGAAAAAGCGCCGGAATACAAATCATTATGATTTTTCTTGTTAACGTAATTGTCATTACATTGCCTCTTTGATTCGGTTTTCAAGATTTATAATCGAACGCAAAAGGGGAGTGTCCCAGGGAAGCATTGCTTTTGCGCGGCTCAGATCGTTCAGCGCTTCGATTCCTCTGCCGGCTACCCAGCGTATTCTTGCCCTGTCCAGCAGAACCATAGCGCTTTCGGCGGAAAGTTCCGCTGCCTTGTCCAGCAAAATCGCAGCTTCGTCGCTTTTTCCGTTTTCTTCAGCAAGCTCAGAAGCAAGCCGCAAAGCGCGAATATCCTGTGGATTGTCAGCCAACAAGGATTCCACCGACCGTACCGCGCTGTAAAGATCACCCTTCTCGCGGAGAATCCTTGCAAGATACAATCTCGCTTCAAAAGAAGATGGCCTGTATTTCAGAGTCTGACGGCAGGATTTTTCCGCTTTTTCAAGGTCTCCTGAAAAATATTCAGCCTTTGCACGCAGCATCAGTGCGGGAGGAAATTTTTTCACTCTGTGCAGAATTTCTATTGTTTCAGCAAGTCTGCCCTGGGCGTATTCATCGCCGGCGCGGGCATAAAGGCGGATCGTCTCTTCTTGTTTATCTTTGGAGCATGAAATAAAAAACAGAATAACAAAAACAGCCGCTGCTATTATGCGCAATACAAATTTTTTGTCTCTCATGTTAACCTCTGCAAATGTAGGATAGCCGTTCAGCCAGCCGGCCTTTGGAAACCCTTGCCTGTCCGTCGAAGTAGTCCCGGTATCCGGGAACTGAAGTCAGCGCCCTTAGCGCGCCCATAGCGTAAACCGTGTACGGGTTATCCGGCAGTGAGATAAGGGGAAGCAGGACATCAAGAAGCTGCGGATTTCCCGCGTTTACCGACTCTGAAATGATTAATTCGATTTCTGTTTTTGTTTTTATAGAGAAACCATCTTCTCTTTTTAAGCCGTTGTAAGCTGCCAGTATGTTCCGGCATTCGGACGCAAATGGTCCCTGCGGCGCGGCGTTGATGCAGTTTTCAGCGTATTCAGCGGCGATAATGCCGGGAAAAGCCCTCGCTCCGCGATACCAGTACTCAGGAAAATTCACATAACGTGCGCGTATGGCTTTGTAAGCCGCCGCCGCTTGTCTGTTTTCACGGTTTTTTTCCAGCGCACAGGACAAGACCATCCAGCGGCCAAAACCGTCAGGTTCTTCCAGTTCGTCAAAGAGTGCGCCAAGACCGGTGGCAGCTGCATCCCACTGTTCACGTGTAAACGCAAGAACCGCATCTGCTGCGAAAACAACCGAATCATCGTTATTTTGGGAAAGCAGATTCAAAAGACCCTGTTCAACATCGGTTTTTTGAATTAAGCCCCTGCCGTAAGCCCAGGCGAGTTCTTTATAAGCCGCCGCCACCGCTCCCGTATAATCTCCTGCTTTTTCCCGCATACCGGATTCCGCCAGAGCCATGCCTTGAAACCAGTTCCCCGCTCTTTCAAGTTCCGCAAGCTCATCCAGCGAATTGCGAATACCGGCAGCCTCATCCACAGCCGCTCTTGAGGGCTTTGCTGCCCATGTTTTTTCCGCCGCTGAAAGTGATGTTTGTGAAAGCGCCGCTTGTAAAAGCGAATTTTCTTCCCTTCCGCAGGCCGTGAATAGCGCCGCAGCTGTTAATAACAAACAAGACAATGTTTGATAAATGATTTTCATAAGCAACTCCATGAAAAAAATTGATAACATATATATGGCGCGTAGATGTGTGGCGCTTTAGTGAAGAGAGAAAATACTTATTTTTTTCTGGAATTTCTTAGCATTTTCTGATAAAATACAGAAACAATGGGAATATCGGAACGCAGAGAGAGAGAAAAACTTGAACGCCGCAAGACGATCCTTGCCTGTGCAAAGGAGCTGATCCTTTCGCAGGGGGTAGAACACATAAATATGGAGGAAATTGCCCGTAAGGCGGAATTATCCAAAGCTACGGTTTATTTGTATTTTTCCAGCAAGGAAATCTTATTAAACGAAATTTGTGAAGACGCAGCCAGGAATTTTTTGTATCATGTTAAGCCTTTTCTGGATACCGGTCTTACCGGCATGGCAGCCCTTAAATGTTTTTGGGGCGGTTTTTTGGAACTGTTCGGCAACTCCGATGAAATGATAATAATCTTTAAGGTGCGCAATTACTTAAATTCAAGTTTACCGGTTTTTTTGCTGAAAGAACAAAGCAAGTCTCAGCATGTAGATGAAATTCTGGTAGCGATGGGAAAATTAATCGATCAGTGTAAAGCTGAAGGATTTTTTGATCCCAATCTGGATTCTGTTACGGCAACACGGCTTCTTCTCTCAGTGTTTTCCATTACTGTTGAAAAAGCCGCCTGTATACCGCTGGAAGCAAGAAAATCTCCGGCTTTTATCGAGGAAATGACGAACACCTTTCAAATCATCATCCGCGGTTTTGCCGGAGACGGCGTTGACCGTTCATACCTCAATATTGCCGGCGTCTGAGGAAATCATGAAGCGAATTTATACCCCCATGCCGCAAAAACCGCCGGTTGCTATCCGTGTGATGATCCTGCTGATCATTGCCCTGATTGGGGTGTTGATTATAGGTACCATCTACGGATTTGCCCGTTCTCCGAATGCCAGCCCTATTCTCCGGCTGGGCAGATCCGGCGGAACTGAGCAAACCGACGTAAGAGCGAATGGAGACATTCAGATTTTTTCCGGTATCGGGCAGCTCAGAATCCCCCTCAAAAACTCATCAACCTTGATACTTTCCATTGCTTTTCCCTACCCTTCCAATGACCGTACATTTACAGAAGAACTCGCCGGCAAAATCGGCGATTTCAGGACTATAGCAAGCGAGTATTTTTCTAACCTTGCCGCTGAAAACCTGATCTATCTGGACGAAGAAGCCGCAAAAACCGAGATTCTCAGGCGTTACAATGCCGGTTTACGTTTGGGGAAGATCGAAGCCCTGTATTTCAGCGAAATGCTTGTGATAGATGGCTAAAACGTATCGGTATGTAAAATGGTCTTGACTTTTCCGCAAAGTGGTTTATAATAGTCGTATGACCAGAAGGCGAAAAGCTCAAATTATTAAAGACCTTGATTCAAAAATTGTCTTCCTTTTAAATCGCTAAAACTGTGCCTTGAAATGCTGAGGAGCCGTGTCGGTTCTCCGGTTTCATATACATCCATCGCCCGCGACATAGGAATCTCCCCGAACACGGTCAAAAAATATATTCAGGTTTTTGAGGAACTTTACATTGTGTTCCGGGTTACTCCGTATTCAATAAATATCGCGCGTTCCCTGCTCAAAGAGCCGAAAATCTACTTTTTCGACACTGCCCTTGTCGATGGGGATAACGGAATAAAATTTGAAAATCTCGCGGCGCTGTCGCTGGCAAAAGAAGCCGCCGCCGATGAAGACCTTCGGGGAATTTCCGCAGCCCTTCAATATATCAGGACGAAAGACGGGCGGGAAGTTGATTTTTGCTATGTCAGGGACGGCAAAGCGCAATTTCTGGCGGAGGCAAAATACTCCGATTCAAGCATCAGCAAAAATCTTCACTATTTTTGCGCCGGTTACGATATTCCGGGAGTGCAGTTGGTTAAGGATTTGAAAAGAGAAAGGCAGGAGGGCAATATTGAAGTGCGCTCCGCTGATACCTGGCTTACAAAACTGGAATGAAGGGTATCAATACCGCAGGGCAAGCCCTGCACCCGGCGACTGCGTCGCCTTCCGCGGCAAGCCGCGGGGTATTGACCCCTTCGTTTCCTCACTCGCTCGGTCATGGCTGTGTAAGCACAGCCGCGACACTCGCTTCGTTCGTCAATAATTAACAGCCGCAACCTCCCCATTGTTCAAGTGTCAAAACATGGACGGAAGGGCGAAAAAAGGTTAAAATGGAAGGCAAGGAGCTTTTAATGGAGCAAATAACCTCCGCCGCCGCACAGGTTATCATCGCCGTCATTCCCATTGTGGGAATTGTGATGGGGTCGGTAGTGATCTTTTTCTATTTTTTGTGGAATCACCGGCGAAGAACCCTGCTGATTAAAGCCGGGCAATACAACCGTCCGGATTTTAACCTGCGGTCTTTCAGCCTGTTATGCGGCTTGCTTTTGAGTAGTGTGGGTGTGGCTTTAACCGTGCTATTATCAATAATTGAGGGGGCTTCCTACGGCCTGTTGGGCGGTATAATCCCCTTGTCGATGGGCTTTGGCCTTTTAGCCTATTATATGATAATGCGCGGTCATAAGCTTGAAGGCTGTTGAATCCCCGCTTGAAGAAGGCGGTGAATCCGATTTTGACGATCAGTTGATTGTCAGCCAGATCGTTTCGGGTCAGAAGGATTTGTTCCGGCTGCTGGTAAGGCGATACGAAAGGGCGGTGTACGGAATGGGCTTAAGCTTTTTCCGTAATACCGAGGATGCTTCCGATTTTACACAGGAAGTCTTCCTGAAAGTGTACCGTAATCTTTCCCGCTTTGAGGGAAGAAGCCGGTTTTCAACATGGCTTTACAAAATAGCCTACAACACGGCTGTGAATGGGGTGAACAGGAGGAAGGAATACCAGAGCCTTGCCGAAGAAGAAGCCGATAAACTGAACACCGGCGGTACGCCTTGCGACACGCCGGAGCGGATTCTGCTTCGCAATGCGGCGCGTGAAGCTGTTCAGGCGGCGATGACGGAACTGCCCGAACGTTTCAGGATTTGTGTAGACCTGTTCTTTTTTTATGACCGCTCCTATCAGGAGATTGAAGTGATTACCGGTTTTCCGGTGAACACTATTAAGTCTCATGTGTTTAGAGCGAAGAAATTGTTGAGGGAAAAGCTGGAGCTTTTACCGGAGGATTGAGGTTGTCATGAATTGTTCGAAGATTTTGGACATGGTTTATGAATACTCAGGTGAGGAGGAAAGCTCCGTGCCATTGCTCAGTCAGATACAGATATGGCTGCATACCCTCATCTGCCCGGACTGCGCCCAGGAGATAGAGCGTTTTGAAGTAAGCAGGGAAATCCTGCGTGAAGATTTTTTCCCGTTTTCGCCGGGACTCGAAGACTCGATCATGGCAAGGGTTGCCGCCGAAGAAGAGTTGCCGGAAGCATCGGCAACTGCCGGAGAAATTTTCGCTGTTCCCGGCGGCCTGTCTACACGCGGCTGGGTAATTGCGGGTCTCATCATTCTGGTATCTCTTGCGACCGTCTTTTTTGGGCTTGATTTTCAAAAACTGGCGCATGAAACGGGAATGTCCTTCTTGCTGCCGGTGGGCATCACTATTGGCATTGTGCTGACTACTTATGGCGCGCTTTTTATCGGCAGCCACCTCAAGGAACTTTCCGAACGCTTTGGACTTTAAACGATGCCGGGCACCATTTTGCGCAGCGCTATTTGTCCTTTTACTTGCAGCTTGTTCACAGGCGGAGTCTTCACGCGCTGAATTTGTACTTGGCACTGTTTGTTCTGTTACACTTTTCGATCAGGCGAAAGACCGCATATATCAGGATATTTTCAATCGAATCCGCGAAATAGAAAACCGTATGAGCGTAAACATACCGGTGTCGGATGTTTCCCGCATCAACGCCGCCGCTGGAATTGAGCCGGTACAAGTCCATGACGAAACATTCAAAGTGATTGAGCGGGCGCTGCATTTCGCGGAACAATCCGGCGGCGCTTTTGATCCGACTGTAGAGCCGCTAGTTTCACTCTGGGGTGTGCCGGGAAGTAATGATCGCCTTCAATTGAATGTGAGAGTTCCTTCGCAAACGGAAATTGACGCTGTCCTGCCGCTGATAAATTGGCGTAATGTTGAACTGGATCACCATACGCGCAGTGTTTTCCTGAGACGCCGGGGCATGGCGCTGGATTTGGGCGCCATTGCCAAAGGTTACGCCGCGGACGAAGCGGCGGCGATTATAAGGAGCGCGGGCGTTAAACGGGCTATTATCGATCTGGGCGGGAATATTTTTACCGTTGGTGTTAAAAAAAACAAAAGCCCCTGGAGGGTGGGTATTCAGCACCCGCTTGAAGAACGCGGCTTTACTATCGGGATGGTGCAGACAACAGAGCAAACTGTGGTAACATCCGGCGTGTATGAGCGTTTTTTTGAAGCGGACAGCGTGAAGTATCATCACATCTTTTCGCCTTCGCGGGGATACCCGGTTAATAACGGTCTGTTGTCGGTTACGGTAATATGTTCAGTCTCAATGGACGCGGACGCTCTTTCAACCGCGGCTTTTGTCATGGGTTATGCGAGGGGCAGGGCATTAGTTGAATCCTTTCCAGGGGCAGAAGCGGTTTTTGTTTTTGAAGATTTAAGTGTGTGGAAAACGCTGGGTGTGAATTTTACCCTCACCGATAAATCATTCCGGCTGGCGCGGGAAACTTCGTTGCATTAAGCGCAATGATTTTTTATCAACATTCCGCCGGCAAAGACGGTAAGGGGAGCAACCAGCGTCAGCCCGAAACAGCCTACCAATGTATGCACTATCTCGGAAGAGACCCATACCATGTTGATTATATTTTCTAAGGGAATGCCCTGAGCGATAAATGTCATAATCATGGCGGTGTATTCGGCGGAATAGGCAAGCAGCAATGTCGTGGACATCGTACCGGCTGCCTGCCGCGCAACGGTGTAACCGGATTTCATTAGCTGTAATCTTGTAATTGCCGGCTGCTGTTTTTTGATTTCGTCCATAGCTGCGGCAGTATCCATTGACAGATCCATCATTGCGCCTGAAGCGGCAATAAAAATCCCTGCGATAAAAAGATGAGCAAGATTCAAATGACCGTAGCCGGAGTATAAAAGCATCTCCGCAAATGGCCGCACCGCGCCGTGGATTTTGAACCAATATGTAAATGCAAAAGACAAAACTGCAGTAAATATGATACCGCTTGCTGTCCCCAAAAATGCGGTTAATGCCCGGCGTGAAAGGCCGCCCACCAAAAAAAGGATAACCGCCGAAATTACCGTTGTTATGATCAACGCTCCGATTATAGGGTCAAAACCATGTAAGGCAAGAGGATAGAGAACTTTAATAAGCATGACGGCAGAAAAAACAAATGTTACGAGGATTTTTAATCCCATCCAGCCCATGATAATTATTGTTAAGATGATATAAAGAACAACAAGAATAATGGTTTTGTCAGTACGGTAATGATCCATGACACGGATCATAGAAACATTTTCGTCATCTGCCAATGTCAATACTACTAACGCATTTTCTCCTTCTACAAAGGCTTTGTCCATTTCCATTTTTCCCACGAGGTTATTTGTTGTAGAAAAAACTTTGCCCTTGAAACGCCCTGAAAGCACTTGGATTTCCAGTTTTTGATGTCCATACCTTACAGGACCTATGGTTGTAAGATATTCATTATCTACCTGAACAATACGCGCTTTGCATCTAACGGAATTTGACTGTATTCCACTTTCTTCAAAACCTGTCGGTATAATAAAAACTAAGACTGTTAAAAGACAGGAAACAATAATAAAAACGATGTCCTTTCCGGATTCTTTAAAAGAACCCAGAAAGGACAATCGCGCAATCGTTTTTTTAAATACGTTCATATCTTTATCTTTAGGAGGTAAAAGAATAAAGATCAATCCACCTTAATGTTCATCGCACTTGCCAGCTTGAAAAATATTTGCGTGTTGTCATAGTACCCGCTGAATATCTCCTGATGCACGCCGGTCGCGAAAGTAGCGACAGGAGTTGCTGTATGAGAATAAGATGTCCAGCCAATACCTGCCGTCTGGTTTAGTATCTGGGTTAATTTTACCGATAGGGGTTCATAGCTTGAGTGAAATACTCTCCATCCTTCCTGAGGTTCGGTTACCGGCTGCTCCATTGAACGCTTAAACGCAATCTCAATTTGGTTTTTCTGAAATTCGGAAACATTAAGGCTTCCGGGGCGCAAGTCAATGCCAAAAGATTGCAAAATGTCAGCATACAAGTCCTCAATCTTTCTTTGAGAAACATTACCCACCCTTGCTTTATAGGGATTTATCACTTCATCATCAAACGCAACATAAGACCTTGTTTGTCTCGATATTTTCTCAAAGTACATGGAATAACCCATGCCCAAGTTTGCGGACACTCCGGGCTGTGCCGGGATTCCGGCTGTTCCTGCCCAGCCAACTCCCATACCGCCTGTTTCATGATCGCCGATTACCACGATAAGTGTTTCTTTTGGATACCTTTTTTGAAATGCAAGAGCTTCTTCGATTGCTTTATCAAAGATGAGCATATCATGGATGAGCGCGCCTGCATCATTGGCATGACCTGCCCAGTCGATTTTTCCGCTTTCCACCATGAAGAAAAAACCTTTAGGATTTTCCAGTAATTCAATTCCCTTTTTGGTAAAATCAACAATAGAAAGGTCGGTCGGCTTGCGATCAATTTCATAATGCATAGCCCCTGAATCCTGCACTCTTTCCGCAAGCGCGATAACTTTGCCGCTGGTCTTCGTCAATCCGTTAAAAGCGGCGGGTGTGCGGGTAACGGTATACCCCGATTGTTTTGCGTCTTCTACATATTTGTCGTTATTGGCGCTGTTTCCTACTATCCAGCCGCCGCCATAATAATCAAAGCCGCTTTCCACCAACTGTTTCGCCAGACCTACCACTTCGGGTGTTCCGTCTGTATTGTTTCTGTTGTTGGTTTTTCCATAGAAGGAAGCCGGTGTCGCATGAGTTAAGGTAACAGTTGAGACTATGCCTATTTTCATACCTGCTTCTCTGGCATACTCGGCAATTGTTTTGTACGGCGATTTTCCGTCTTTTGGATCAACATTGATCATGCTTGATAATGTTTTTTTGCCTGAGGCAAATGCAGTACCGGCAGAAGCTGAGTCAGTAATCAATGAGCCGTAATCATGAGTGTTTGAAATACCCGCTGCCGGAAATTGGGTAAAGTTAAGACGGGTAATGCCATAGTTTGTGATACTGTCTTTTGATGCCAGATAATACTCCGCTGCGCTGAACTGCGATGCCGCCATACCATCGGCTACAAAAAGAAACACATACTTTGCCTGTCCTTTTCCTGTAACGATGCCGGTATCATTCGCGCTTTTTTCGCGTAATCCTCCGGCAAACAACGACTGGAAAACAAACGCCAATGCAATAAAAACAAATAGAATCCTCTTTTTCATAACAATAATACTCCTCTTATTTTTATCTCTGCACAAGCGGAGATAATTAAATATTGAACAAAGGATGAAATTTATTTGTAAAAAATTGATTTTTGAATTGTTAAATTTTGGTTAATTGATCTACAAATAAATACCTTAATTACCCCGCAAAAAATTTTATCAGTTATAAACAGAATATTAACCAAAACCTCATATAGCCTTGTCATATTTTTTTCATATTTTTTTGGAGGAATCAACATGAAACGTTTTGTATGGCTTGGCATCTTAATTGCCATTTTAGGAATCTATGCGTGTACGTCAAGTCCTGCCGTAGATACAGCTTCTTTTGAAGCTGAGACCCTCACCCTTACACCGGGAAAAACCACAAGTGAAATCAATATTACTTGGTACGGTGACACAGCAGACGGAAAGTCAGGCAAGGTAAAGTTCGCGCTTGTTTCGTCAATGAAACGCGGCGCATTTACTGCCAAAGCACAGATAGTCGATGCAACAGGCATTGATGCAAGTACCGGTAAAGTTTCCCACAAGGTAACACTTGCCGGGCTTACACCAAATACGGAATACGCTTACAGCGTGTCAAACGATGGAACAAATTTCAGCAATGTCTATACATACAAGACACCGGCAACGGGAGCTTTCACTTTTGTCGCCGTGGGCGACCCGCAGCTTACAGAACCGGGTGTTTCACCGGATGCTGAAGGTGTTCCCGGCGGTTATCAGGAAAACAACAACGCCAAAACAACAATGCAGGGTTGGCAGGAAACGATGACCCTCATTATGAAGCAGATACCGAAAGTAAGTTTTATAGCCGGAATAGGCGACCAAATTGACAGAAACCTCGTGAGTGAACTGGGAACACCGGAAAACTCAAGCGATCCGCATGAACCCAAATATGTAAATTTTTTCGCACCATCCGCTCTGCGAAGCATACCATTTGCGCCTGTAATGGGCAATCATGAAGGCAGATCAAGTTACGGCTTTTTGTATCATTACAACATACCTAACGAACAAATATTTACTCCGGTCAATACCGGACGCAGCGGCTCCCGGCACGAAATGGAATCCAGGGGAAATTATTATTACCTGTACAATAACGTCTTGTTTGTAGTGCTGAGTACTGCTCCGTACCCACGAAGCAAGGATGAAGCGGCGCAAATTATTACTGAACATTTCAATGAAACGCTCAAAGCTGCGGCAGAACAGCATAAGGGTCAATACCAGTGGTTATTTGTGCAGACTCACAAATCCATTGCCGGCCTTGCCGACCATGCCGCAGATACCGACATTCAGTATTATGTGGAAGCGGGTTTTGGGCAGTTGATGGATACATACAAAGTGGACTTTGTGCTGGCAGGGCATGATCATATCTTTGCCAGAAGCTACCCGATGTTCAACGGCAAAAGGGTTGAGGGCAAGGCAGGCAATACAATAACTGATGTTGGCGGAACCGTTTACTTTACATTGAATTCTTCCAGCGGGCAGAAATTCTATAAGGAATTTGTACCGGACATCAAGAACAATGCCGAATATCCGTATTTTGAAGACGGGACAACGGGCAGCGCCATGTTAATGTCAGGGAAAAAACCGTATGCAGTCAATGTGTATCATCAGGATCATAAACCGATGTTCATGGGAATAGATGTTAGCGCCAACAATGTTGTATTCAAAACCTATGAGGTGCAGGATGATCTAACTACAAAAGTTATTGACACATACACGGTTTCTAAAACAATTTCCAAATGAAGATGGATATGGGCAAAGATTATCTAACTCAACATAAGCCGCGTGAGCGGCGATGTCAAAACGTACATGAAACGAAGTTTCATGTAATTACTTTGCTCATTCCATTTTAATTAAAAGGGAAAATGATATTGAATGTTGTCCCTTTTCCGGACTCAGTCTTTAACTTGATGGAACCTTTTATACTGCGCACCCGATCCTTTACCAGACTGAGTCCGATGCCGCGGCCTGCATGGATTCCTTCGGTTTCGGCAGTACTGAACCCCGGTGAAAAAACCGCCTTGAGCAGCGCCTTTTTGTCTTTTTCATCATCTTTTTTTATCAGACCCAGGAGCAGGGCTTTTTTGGCTATTTTGCGGTAATCAAGCCCACGGCCATTATCCTCCAGCTTGACGTGAATGTGACCATGCGTCTTTTTTATGGAAAGGCGGATAACGCCTTTTTCTTTTTTGCCGCTGGCAGTGCGTTCCTTTGGTGTTTCTATCCCATGCACTGCCGAATTTCGTATCAACTGCATGAGTACTTCTTTCATAATTCGCCGAGGTCCTTTTTTAATTGCTTCATCATCAATTTCACCCACTACGAATTTTATTTTTTTGTTCATGTCCTGCGAAACTTTATCGACGGTCTTGGTCAGAGATTCAACCAGAACATATTGTCCCTGACTGTGTTTATGATTCTTACCTTCTGCACTGTTGTCTGATTTGAAAGTTTTTATCTTCTTTGCCATTCTTTTTAACCCGTCTTTTTCCTGAAACAGCTTTTCAAGTTCCATGGAAATATTTAACATATCATTAAATGGCACTTCTTCCAGTTCACGCAGTTTTTTGATTGATGATTCAAGGTTATGTACCTTATTGCCAAAAGTATTAAGCCCTAAAATAACCGCATTGGACTTAATCGCATGAACAGATTGATAGACTTCTACCAGCGCTTCGTGAGCGGACTTTGTGTCATTTTTCAATATTTCATTGATCCGCTCAAATTCATATTCCGCGTCATCAAGGAAATCACCGAACACCTGCGGCTCTATGTGAATGAGTTCAAAAACAACCTTCATTTCTTCATGGCGCCTGCTTTCTTCCTCAGTCAAACGCTGCTGTAATTCTACTCTGGCTGTTATGTCGTAGACAGACACGAGGGCAAAGACCTCTCCCCGCTTTCGCTCAATGGTGGCAAATCCGCACTGGAATACTTTGCCGGCATAATGCAGCTCAGTGAGCGGGTTAAGATCATCTAACATACTTTGTTCAAAACTTCGATCAAGCAGCATATCAAAGTAATCTTTAATGCCGCCAAGTTCCCTGGCTGTAACCGATGATGCCAGCAGATCAATAAAACTTTTTCCGGCAAGACCGGATTGTGAAAATAATTCTTCCAGATAACAGGAATACTGATCCTGAATGATGAAGCTGCGATCCATGAAAAAAAGGCCGATTTTTAAGTTGTCCCTCATAAGGGCAATTTCATCCCGCTCGGCTACAGCCATTCTCCTGATAGTGTCAAGCAGGTCTTTTACCGTTACAACACCGGCATAATTCCCTTCATGTTCGACTACGATTGGGTTGTACAGCCGCTCAAAAGTCCTCTGCATCGCCAGTTTTGACACCCGATCCACAGGCATATCGTAATTTACCCGCAAAAAATCGGGCTTCATTATTTCCCGGATTGGATTTTTGGAATGAAGGGTAAAACCGTATTTACCCCCAAGTATTTCGTTCAGGGTTGTTCTGGTCAAAAAACCAACGGCGGTATTGCCTTCGACAACCGTAAATTCGGTAATCCCGGGATTGAGCCGCATTGTTTCATAGATACTTTCCGCTTTTTCATCAGGAGCAAAACAATGTCCGGGTCTGGATAACTGCCCTATTACCGGATAACTCGATTTTTTAATTCCGAAACCATCTTCGGATACGAAAATTTGCCCGTCAGTCAACGCCATAACAGGTTGATGTTCTGGCTTCTGTCTGCCTGTTAACATCCCATCAAGAATCCGTTCAACTATTTCGGAACTTGTGTGCACCATACTATTTTCATTGTCCATAACAGTCTGCATAAAATCCTCCTTGTAAAATTGCAAATACATTGCATCTCTGCTTCAAAATCTAAGGAATATAAATGAAGGAATAAATAAATTTACATAAATTTTTTGTTAAAAATATTCAATCCATGGCAGCCAAGACAGAACAATCACAACAGCCAAAACAATGTATCCCGCCGGTTTTGTCTGCGTCTCGTGATTGACAGGATGAGGAATATCACTCTCGCTTAATTCCAGCATCAACTGATCAATTTCACCGATAAGATTCTTTCCCGAACCAGAGGTTCGCGTTAGGCGATATTTCCTGTTCATCATTACAGAAAAAAGACGCAATGATTCACCCAGCAATTCACCAAAAGCGCCCGGTATTTTCAAATCCTGTTTGATGCTCACTTTTGACAGCATGACAAGAGCTTCAAGGGTTACTGCCCGGTGAATGCCCGCCTGAAGCGCACCTGAGGTAATTTTGAATGCGCCGGCTGAAAACAGTATGCGTCCGTAGGGAATGATGAGGTTAAACGCAACAATACCGGTAATGATTAACATGACAGCGAGAGGGTTGGTCTTTTTCCCTGAAAGCCAGGCAAGAAACCAGAAAAACAGGAACAGGATAATCCTGAACTTTGTACTTGGGTTGAGCAACAGCGTCGGCATGATAATCAGCCCAGCTATGCACAACGCCCTTGCGCTGAAAATTTTATCGTAAATTTCCTGCCGCTTCATTGTCGTACCTTTCGCATCACACTTCGTGTGGCTTTATGCAACGTAGTTTCCCGCGCCTTTTGCAACGTAGTTTCCCGCGCATACCACTGTGAACGGCGGGTAAACGCTTCACAAAAAATCCCCAGCGCAATTCCCGTAACAAGCCCCGCGCCCAAGAACGGGGGCGCAATGTAAACGACATTGTCACGAAAAATGAAAAACCAAGCCAGCGCCAATTGTGTAACATTGGAAACCATCGCACCTGCCGTGCCGATGCCGATAAAAGTTATGTGTTCACCCAATACGCGGCGCAGAAAATACATGATCAGCGCGGACAAAAAAGTCCCTGTTAGTGAAAACAGAAAAATGTATGAAAACAATGTTCCGGTAATCAAAGCCTGTCCAAAAACCTTTATCCCAACCAGAACCAAAAACGAAGGAAATGGAAAAATGTCCAGAGCCAGCATGAGCGGCAAATTGGCAAGCCCTATGCGCATAAATGGCAGAGGCTTTGGGATCATGTATTCAACAGCGGAGAGAAAAAGGCAGAATGCCCCCAGCAGGGCTAGTGTTCTGTTACCAGGCGATACTGTCGATTTCAGGCTCGTCATTACTTCCCTCGATTAAAAGCAAAACATTGTTCGGGAGACATGCCGCCCATGCTCCCTGCCGCCGGACATGACCGGAAGCCACGCAGGTTTGATTTTCGCAGGGAGAAGATTCCACCCATGCCCTGCTATCATGTATTCGTACAACGGTATTTCCCAGCGGCCCTTGGACGGTAACCGTCTCTTCGGCATCCAGAGGAAAAGTCCACTCCCGCTCCTGCCCACGGATCAACACACGGACAGCTTTGGGCTTTGCGTATGCCGCAAACGCTGAAAAACCGGTCAGGGAGGCAGCCAGCAGGATTATCAGAATATCAGGAATTTTTATTCGCATATTGCAACGTAGTTTCCCGCGCATCTTATCTAACGTTCATTATATTTTTTTTTACAGCCTTTACAATCAGCAGTAAACCCGCTACATTGTTTTACATGAAGAAAGTTTCCCTGACGGGAATTAAGCCAACCGGTGATTTGCATATCGGCAACTATTTCGGCGCAATCAAACCGGCGCTGGAACTTGCGAAAGAGTACGATGCGCGCTACTTTATCGCCGATTATCACGGGCTTAACACCATGAAGAATCCCACAGAGCTGAATTCCTCGATAAGGCAGGTTGCCGCCGGTTGGCTGGCTTCAGGATTGGATCCGGAAAAAGTAATTTTCTACAGGCAGAGTTCAATCCCCGAAGTTTTCGAGCTGACCACCATGATCATGGCGTTTACTTCCAAGGGGCTGATGAACCGCGCCCATGCCTACAAAGCGGCTGTTCAGGAAAACAATGAAAAGGGCGATGATCCCGATGCGGGAATCAACATGGGGCTGTTTACATATCCGATACTGATGGCGGCGGATATTATTATTTTTGATTCCGATGTGGTTCCGGTTGGCAAGGATCAGGTGCAGCACATCGAAATGGCGCAGGATATCGCGCAGTCGGTAAACGCAAATTACGGCCAGCCGGTACTGAAAGTCCCAAATGCCGCAGTGCAGGAAAATGTCGCGGTAGTGCCGGGGCTGGACGGCCGCAAGATGAGCAAGAGTTATAACAATACCATTCCGCTTTTTGTTCCCGAAAAGACGCTGCGCAAAACCATTATGCGCATGGTAACTAATTCCCAGTCCGTAGAGGAGCCGAAAGACCCCGAGACAAGCCAGGTTTTCCAGCTTTACAAACTTTTTGCGGATAACAGCGAACAGGCCGCCCTTGCCGCACGCTACCGCGCAGGAGGTATGGGCTGGGGAGAGGCAAAGGAAGAACTGTTCCGGGTGGTAAACCGCGAACTTACACCGGTGCGGGAACGCTATGACGCGATTATGGCTGATATTCCTGCCTTGGATAAAATTCTTGAACAGGGAGCGCAAAAGGCGCGTCCCATTGCCGCCGCCACGGTAAAACGCTTCCGTAAAGCCGCCGGGATCGATTGTTGATTGTATGCGAAGGGTACATACCCCGCCCTATAGGGCGCTTAAAAAGGGTATGTACCCTGAGACAAATACCTTACCTAAACAACCATACCCCGTCCGCTCTGCGGCGGGGTTGGTTGATTTATTTTTTGCCCCAATCATGATATAATATTGTGAGGTATTCATGAAGAAAGGCAAATTCGGCCTCAGCAAGGCTTCTTTTATCTCTTTCGTTTCAGCAATCATGATAGTGGTTGTGTCCGTTGTGGTTACGGTCTACATGAACCGCACAGTCAAAATGGTGGAAACCGCAACGCAAAACCATCTTCTGGCGGCAGCGCGGGCAGCATCAACTTTTATTACAGCGGAAGAACTCGATCTCTTTCATGACGAAGGTGACATGGAAAGGCCTGAATGGGAAAGCATACGGGCGCGGTTACAGCAATTTGCCGAAGATTATCAGGTGCTTTACGTGTACTATTGGCGGGTCTATGGTGATGCGCAAATTCAGTACATCATCGACAACGATGACGATCCGGAAGAAATGTCAACGCCGGAAATGATTTTTGACATAGATGCAGATGAAGACCCGTCCACCGCTGAGGCGGTTCCGCTCATCATGGCAGGGAATCCCTGGGTATCGGATTTAGGCACCTATACCTATACATGGGACGGCGTTATTTCCGGTATCGCCCCAGTCTTTAATGCCGATGGTTCGGTGTACTGCGCCGCCGGAGTAGATATAAGCGATGAGATCATCATTATCCAGCAGAACAACATGAAGATAATGCGGCTTGTGTTGTTCTTCGCATTGATTCTTTCAATAGTGTCGGGGTTCATGGGTATGTTGTCCTACCGCCGTAAGGCCATCCAGAGCGAAAGCGCCAACAGGGCAAAAAGCCAGTTCCTTTCTACAATGAGCCACGAAATACGCACACCCCTTAACGCCATTATCGGCATGGGTGAGCTGGCTCTGCGCTCGGATAACCTCCCGCAGATTACTACATATGTGCATGAGATAAAACGCGCCGGTGTTACTCTGCTTTCACTGGTAAACGATCTTCTTGACTTGTCAAAAATTGAGGCAGGCAAACTGGAGATCATTCCTGTTTCCTATAATTTGGCTTCCCTCATAAACGATGTTACAAACATTATCAAGACACGGATTGCCGATAAGCCTATCCGCCTGTTCATGAACATCGATCCAAATCTGCCCTCAGGTCTTAACGGGGACGAAGTGCGGATCAGACAGATACTCATTAATCTTTTGGGTAACGCTGTAAAATATTGCGCCAAGGGTTTCATTGGCCTTACCATAACGTCTGAAAAAAAAGAAAGCGGCAAAGTGTATTTGCGTATTGATGTGTCTGATTCGGGATTTGGCATACGACCCGAGGACATGAATAAGCTGTTCCTGGAATTCGGTCAGGTGGACATTGTTAAAAACCGGGGCATTGAAGGTACGGGACTGGGGCTGACTATAACCAAACGCCTTTGCGCCGCTATGGGAGGAGACCTCATGGTTTCGAGTGTCTACGGCAAGGGCAGCGTTTTTACAGCTTACATTCCTCAGAACATTGATTCCGCTCTTCCTTTAGCCGCAGTAGAACAGGCGGGGCAAAAACCTGTGTTGATTTATGAGCAGCGCCTTCTCTACGCCAATTCCATAACATGGTCTCTGGACAAACTTGGTGTTCCGTGTGTTCATACCGCAGATGAAAATGAGTTTCTCAAAACCCTGAAAGAGCGGGACTGGTATTATGTTTTTGCCGGTCTTCATTTCCGTAATTTTGTCCATGCTCAGTTAAACGCCATGGAAAAAAAACAGGCAAATTTGCCACTTCTCGCACTGATGACGGAACAGCGCATTGAACTGCCTGCATCAGAGGCGTGGTGTCTTACTGTGCCTGCTCATACCCCCTCTCTGGCAAATACGCTTAACGGCATCCAGGACAGCCAAATCCATTATCAGGATACCGATTCTCATCTCCTGAATAAATTTACCGCCCCGGATGCGCGCCTGTTGGTGGTTGATGACAATGCCGTAAATTTACAGGTAGCCCAGGGTCTTCTCGCTCCCTATCAGTCGGCAGTGGATATTTGCACAGGCGGTGAGGAAGCGGTGGAGCTGGTAAAGTCCCGCAGTTACGATATTGTTTTCATGGATCACATGATGCCCGGAATGGACGGCATCGAAGCCACCGCCCTGATCCGCGCATGGGAACAAGAACGGAGCGGCGCCAGGATTCCAATTGTAGCATTAACCGCCGATGCCATTTCAGGGATGAAAGAAATGTTTTTGTCAAAAGGCTTTGATGATTTTATCTCTAAGCCTGTCGATGTTTCCCGGCTTGACGAAATCCTCATCCACTGGATACCGAAAGAAAAAAAATTGATGAACAAGGACAAAAAAATTGAGAAAATAGAGATTGCAAAAAAGGTTGAAAGCCCGGCTCAGCCTTCTGTTTCATCACTCCCCGCCATTCCCGGTCTCGACATGCAAAAAGGAATCGCCATGACCGGCAGAAAGGAAGCCGTCTACCTGAAAGTGCTGGCAATGTTCCACAAGGACGCGCCAGAGCGTCTTTCGGTGATGCAAAAAGCTCATGGTTCCGGGGACTTGTCCGCTTTTGTCATTAACGCGCACTCCATGAAAAGCGTGTTAGCTTCTATCGGCGCGGCAGAAATTTCCGCCGAAGCCGCCGGGCTTGAAGCTGCCGGAAAAGCCGGAAACCTTACACTGATAGGTGAAACGCTGCCCGGCTTTGCGCAGCGGCTCACAGAGCTGGCGGATAATGTTCGATCTGGTTTGGGAAGGAATGATATGTGATGTATTTGAAACTTCTTACCGTGGAAACATCCCGCCGAATTGTTGCATGTTGCCGCCCTTGCCCATCTTAGCCATCTTTTTCATCATGCCGCGCATTTTTTCAAACTTTTTGATCAGGCGCGCCACTTCCGCAACGGATGTGCCTGAACCGCGGGCGATGCGGCTGCGGCGGGTAGGTCCGATGATAAGGTGATTGGCGCGCTCTTTGCGGGTCATTGAGCTGAGTATCGCTTCCTGACGTTTCAGGTCTGCCTTGTCAATATCGTCTTCGTTGATTTGCCCCTGCATTCCGGGGATCATCTCCAGCATGGATTTAAGCGAACCCATTTTTTTTACAGCCTGAAGCTGGGAAAGCCAGTCTTCCAGCGTAAAGCTTTCTTTCTCCATTTTTTTCTGGAGTTCAAGAGCTTCTTTTTGATCGATTACATCCTGCGCTTTTTCAACAAGGCTGACAACATCGCCCATGCCGAGGATACGCCCGGCAATGCGCTCGGGGTGGAAGGGTTCAAGGTCTTCGGGCTTTTCGCCTGTGCCGGTAAATTTTAAAGACTTGCCGGTAATTGTTTTAAGCGAGAGCGCCGCGCCGCCGCGTGTGTCGGAATCGAACTTGGTTAGAATTATTCCGGTAAGGCCGATTTTTTCGTCAAATGTTTTGGCAATGTCTGCGGCGGCCTGCCCGGTCATCGAGTCGGCAACAAGGAGCATTTCATCGGGTTTGGCGGCGTCTTTCAGGCGGGAGAGTTCCCGCATCATGGGTTCGTCAATTTGCAGGCGGCCTGTGGTGTCGATGATCATGGTGTCGATCATGTTTTGCTTTGCCCTTGTGAGGGCGTTCTGGTAAACCTTAACGCTGTCAGCCGCGCCTTCCTCGCGGTGAACAGGTATGCCTATCTGTCCGCCCAATACGGCAAGCTGTTCCATTGCCGCAGGACGCACAAGGTCGCAGGCAACAAGCAGTACCTTGCGGCCTTCTTTTTTCAGGCGCAGGGCAAGTTTTGCGGAAGTGGTGGTTTTTCCCGAACCTTGCAGCCCCAGCATCAGTACCGTGGTGATTACATCCGGCCCGCGAAGTTTTAACGCGCGGCTTTCGGGATCGGTTTCTCCAAGGAAGGAAACAAGTTTGTCATGAACGATTTTGATAAACTGCTGACCGGGATCAACCGAGCGCAGCACCTTTTCGCCTTTTGCTTCTTCAATGGTGGAGTTGACAAAGCGGCGCACAACGCGCAGATTTACGTCCGCTTCCAGCAGCGCCATCTTGATTGCGTCTACCGCGTCTTCTATGTTTTTTTCGGAAATCGTGGATTTACCGGTAACAAAACGCAGCGCGTCTGTAAACTTTCCGGTTAATTTGTCAAACATTGGAAACTGCCGGACCTCTGTAATTGGGAAGTTTGCTCGTAATGGAAGACGGGATGCCCTTGGCTTTCCGCTCTGCTTTTTGCTTGTACATCATCTCATCGATCTTGGTGAGGAATTCGGGAATTGAATCACCGGCTCTGTAAATATCATAACCATAACTGATGTACAACTGATACGGGCGTTCCTGCCTTTCATTCTGCAGATTGATGGCGCTCATGATACGATCCATCAGCCTTTGAATATCGCTGTCCGCCTTGGTTGCAAGGACAAATTCATCGCCGCCGTAACGTGCCGCAAAGTCCGAGGCGCGGATACAGCCCTTGATGATCGATGATACGTCACGTAACGCATTGTCCCCCTCAAGGTGGCCGAGCGTATCATTAATTTCCTTGAACTTGTCCATGTCTATCATCACTATCGCATATTCCTGCCTGGAACTTTGCCGTGATATTTTTTCAACATAGTCGTTAAAGCTGGCGCGGTTGCCAATTCTTGTGAGACTGTCTATCTTCAGGTCGGATTGAATGACAAAGAAATACAGATAGAGGCCTGCCGCCGTAAAACATGGCCAGAGAAGGCTTGAGTCTTCTATAACAATATCAATGGCGGCTCCCGCTCCGGTAATCAGGAAAAACAAAATTATTAAGTAAACCTGTGAGCGTTCAAACTGTTTAACGGAAATCAGCAGGTTTATCATTATCAATAAAATAGAGCTATAGCTGATGATGAGCCTCAGATTATAGTGCGTTCCCGGTGTGTATTGATTATCAGAAATGGTAAAATAAAAACCGTAAAATGCGTTAATGATGACGCTCACTGAATAAAGGGCGAGAAAGATTACAATGGCGATGATGAATTTTTTGGTTCGCTGCGCGTTTTTGCGGGCAAAATAGTCAATAAATGCGGCGCTTAGATAAAATGTAGTATTTTGAGCGATTAAAAACAATGAGTTTATAACATACAGAAAACTCCTGACACCTGAGCCGGATTTACCTTCGATGGAATGACCGATAAGTTCGGTAATAATCGCGGCAAGCGCTGCTCCCAGCAGAGTTAAAAATAATTTTCGCTGGAAATCATCGGCGTTGAATTTGCCGAGATAATTAATAAAGATCAAAATAATAATCAGGGACGATCCGAGGGCGGTTGTCAGGTGGATTACAGGACTCATCTTGCCGCCTCCTCTCTTCTGTCGCCGGCGCGTCTGCGGCGTTCTTGTTTGTTTTTGTACATCAGGGCGTCAATGTGGTTTAAGAATTCTCCTATGGACTGCCTGCCGTCCGCCGTGTACACATCAAAACCGTAACTCATCTCAATTTTGAACGGGCTGAATTCCCTTTCGTTGAAAATATTTATGACAATCTGGATTTCACTCATCAGGGATGTAATTTTGCTTTCAGCGGTATCTTTTTCAACTTTTGTTGCCAGCACAAATTCATCGCCGCCGTAACGGGCGACAAAATCATCTTTTTTGACACAGCTTTTTATAATCTCAGCCGTGTAGCCCAGCGCGTTGTCTCCTTCATGATGCCCGTAATTGTCGTTTATCGCTTTGAAGTGATCCAGGTCAATCATTACGATAGCCCAGGATTCGCCTGTCGCGGAACGGGAGAGCTTGTCGGTAAATTCGTTGAAGCTGAGCCGGTTGCCTGTTTCGGTGAGAGGGTCGATAGACACATGGGACTGCACGATGAAAAAATATGCGTATAACAGCGCGGCAGTTACGCATGGCCACACAAGGCGCGCTTCACTAAGCAGCAAATCAAGGGTTGAGCCTGCAAGGAAAAGAGCCGGAAGCGCAAAAAACACAGCGAGCTGGGACTTTTTGAACAAGGAACGATACCGGAAAAGCTCTCCGGCTGCGAATAACAACGGACTGTAGCAGACGACAAGCCGTAAATAAAAACGCCCTTTCTCGTAAATAACATTATTTGCGGGATCAATATGAAAGAAAACTTCAAGTATAAAGTTGAGCAGGAGAATGAGCGCGTATGCGCCAAAAATTATATAGGTAATCTTAAGCATCTGTCCCGAACGGTATGACCGTTTGAATGTCATATAATCGACAAAAACCATTATGTAATAACAGGAGAGTACCTGAAAAAGATAATGAGACGCGCTGAACAGATAACGGAACGAATGTGCAACCCCGCCGGGGATATCTCTGAACAGCAGGGACAGCAGATCGCTGGTTATCGCAGCAAGGCAAAAAACAAGCAGAGAGCTGAAAAGAGTCCGCCGGTAACGGTCAATGCTGTACAGCCTGAGATATGTTATCAGAATGAGAATAACTATTAAAATTGAGCCAAGTGTGGAATTCAACGCAAGCGATAAGTTATTTATCATATCAATGCCCCAACCCGTTCAGGAAACTTTCAAAGAAATCAAGCGGCTCAATTTCGCGGTTCAGAATACGGTGCATCCCTGACGAAACAGGCATTTTTAACCGGTGTTTCTCCGTCAGAATATTGACGTACTTGGCGGCTGCCACTCCTTCGGGAAGGTATCCCAGCTCGCCGATGCGCGCCAAAAGGTCTTCCAGATTTTTATAAGGCTCCAGTATTTTTTTTTCAATAATTTCCCTGCCGAAACGCCTGTTTCTGCCCAGAACCGAACGGCAGGTAACATCCAAATCGCCAATTCCTGAAATGGAGGTGAAAGTTTCGGGATGAGTAGCGCCTAACGCCATGCCGAGAGTTTGAATCTCATTTAATCCAGCCGCAAGCAGCAAGGATTCCGTTCCGTCTCCGAACATATCGGCGTTTCCTGACATTTTGATGGCATCCAGCATGCCGAAAGCGATGGCGATTACATTTTTTGCCGCGGCGGCAACCTGCACCCCACGAACGTCCAAAGACGTGTATACAAGAAGCCTTTGATTTTTCAGCAGTTCTCTGAACCGGATTGCATTTTTTCCGTTTTCGCTTGCGGTAATAAGCCCGGTAATTTTTCCGCTTGAAACTTCCTCGGCATGACTTGGACCTGCAATGTAAACCAGAGACTTTTGGTAAAAGCCCGGCAAATAATCTTCCAGGGTTTCAAGAATCAGCCTAGGGCCTTTTGTTGTCGGTAGGAAACCTTTCGTCAATATAGCAATTAAGGTTTTCCCTTCCCGGATGGAGTTTACGGCCAGAATTCTTTTTACAGTTTCCAGAAGATACATCGAAGGGGATGCAAAAATCAGAATTTCCCTCCCTTCTGCCGCTTCTTCAATATCGCAGGTGGCATCCAGGCCGTCCGGCAGTTCCACATCAGGCAAAAAGGGATTTCTGTGTTTGGTACGGATGGCATTTGCTGTCTCTTTTTCGTAACACCAGAGAACAACTTTATTTTGTTTTTCGGCAATTACCTTAGCGATTGCCGTCCCCCAGGCGCCGGCTCCAAGTACCGCAATTTGTGCATCCATAGCCTTTCTATTATACCGTAATTAAAAATATTTACAACTATAATTAAAATTCGGCTAGACTGCCAAAATATTCCGTTCAATAATCTTGAAAACCTTGGTCGGGCATTTTTCCGCGCAGTTTCCGCAGGAATTGCACTTTGAAAGGTCAACTACCGGGATGTTATTGACCAGATTGATGCACTGCTGAGGGCAGTTTTTCACGCACAGGCCGCATTTAATACAGGCGATTTTGCAGGTTTTTATAACCATCTGTTTTACGGGGTTTTTGTTGGAACACAGAACCATAGCCCCTTTTTGCTCCCTGGCGGTGATTTTGAACAGCCCCTGGGGGCATTCGGCGGCGCAAAGAGCACACCCCCCGCATTTTGAATAATCGATCTTTGGCAGCCTTTGGTTCGTCATTTCTATCGCGCCGAATTGGCACGCCTTAACGCAGTCGCCGAAACCCAGGCAGCCCCAGGAACAGAGTTTTGTCCCCCCGGCGATTTTCGCGCCGCGGCAGGTTTCCATTCCTGTATATGTCCCTTTTAAGGGGGTATGCAGTGATGATCCCTGACATGCCAGTACCGATACAGTTTGCACAACTACGCCGCTGGCAGCGCCGGTAATGGCGGCGATTTTTTCCGCCGTGGATTGACCGCCAACAGTGCAGGCGTTTGCCGGAGCGGTGCCAGCCGCAACCGCCGCCGCATAGTTGCCGCAGCCGGGAAAACCGCAGGCGCCGCAGTTTGCGCCGGGCAGAACTTCCCTTATGAGCGAGGCTTTTGGGTCTTCGGGTACGGCGAAAAAATCCCTGAAAAAGCCGAGGGCAGTCCCAAGCACGAAGGCGAGAACAAGCGCGAACAACGCGGTAATTAAAATGATCATCCCACCAACCCCTTAAAGCCCATGAAGGCAATCGACAACAATGCCGCCGCAACGAATAAAATAGGAGTCCCTTTTAAAAAAGCGGGAACCGGGCTTGTCTTCATCCGTTTACGTATGCCCGCAAGAAGCAGCAGCGAGAGAAGGAAACCCAGCGCAACGCCGGCGGCGTAAACGATGGCTTCGTGAAATTTGTAGCCGTTGTCGATTGCTTCAAATGTTACCGCGAGTATCGCGCAGTTGGTTGTAATCAGGGCGAGGTAGATTCCCATCGCGCCGTACAAACCGGGAGCGGATTTTTTCAGGAAAAATTCCACAAGCTGAACCAGCGCGGCAATGACAAGAATGAAAACAAGTATCTTCAGGAATTCAAGCCCGTGATGGCCTTCGGGAAGTATGTTTTTAAGAATGCCTGTCCGCGACAGAACAAGATGATAGATCGGGTATGTGACGGCGGTTGCAAGCACTGTTACAAATGTTACTGCAAGCCCCATGCCGATGGATTTATCTTCGTCTGTACTCATCCCGATAAAGGGGCAGAGGGCAAGGAAGCGCATCAACACCACATTGTCGATCAGGAACGCTGATAGGAATATGTTGAAAAGGTTCATGCCTGCTCTCCTTTGTTTTCAGGGATGCCGCAATGGGTTTCCATGGGGCATGACTCACATCCTGTTGCAACTTTAAGCCGGGATTTGATAAACAGGTTGAGGGCGATGAAAAGCGCGAAAATGAAAAACCCTCCCGGCGGCAGCACAAAAAAGATAATCGGCTCATAATTTGCTGGCATTATCTGAAACCCGAGGATCGTCCCCGCGCCAAGCAGTTCCCGCACCACCGAAATACCCGTGAGCACCCATGTGTAACCAAGCCCCATGCCGAGAGCGTCCGGGATTACATCGCTTACCGGCTGTTTATATGAAAACCCTTCGACCCGTCCCATGATGATGCAGTTCACAACGATCAGCGGAATGAAAACGCCCATCGCCTTTGAAAGATCGGGGAAATAGGCTTTTAGTGCATAATCAATTACGGTGGTAAAGGCGGCGATGATAATGATGAAGATTGGTATGCGGATTGAATCGGGGATGAGTTTTCTGAATGTGCTGATAACCACTTCCGACATGAGCAGCACAAAGGTCATCGACAGACCCATGCCGATTCCGTTTTCCGTTGCGGTTGTAACCGCCAATGCCGAACACAGGCCGATCATCAGCATCAACAGCGGGTTCTCGCGGATGATGCCATTCGTGAAAATTCGGAACAAACGTTTTGAAGTTGAAGTGTTTTTCATTTTGTCCCCTTGCCGGCGAAAAATGCTTTTGCCGCCAGACCGGCCGCCTTTACCGAATCGGAAACAGCCGTGCTGGTTATGGTGGAAGCGGTGATAGCTTCCACATCATTATTTATTGTAAAAGGATCAGTAACTTTTTTCTTCTCGAACTGGCCGTAAAATGTAATGCCCTTCTCGCGGTTTACAAAATATTTTGGAGACGCCGCGTTTGCCCCAAGCCCCGGCGTTTCCTTGTGATCCATTATTCGTACACCGGTAATTGTTTCGTTAACGCTCACTCCGACCATTGTGATGACAGGCCCGCCGTAACCGGCGCGGGAAAGCTGTAGTACCGCCCCGATTGTCTCGCCGTTTTTCACAGCCTCCCATGCCTTCTGAATGACGACCCTTTCATCGCCGCTTACAATGCCGGAGACCGGATTAAATCTGACCGTATCATCATCGAAAAGGCTCTCCATGATTTTATTTTCAGCTTTTACCGTATTAAGTTCGATGTCTTTTTTTGTAAATTCATAGACAAAGGCAAGCATGACGCATGCGGCTGCGGCGAACAATGAAAGAACAATGCCCAGCTTCAACATATTTTTCATTTAGCCGCCTCCTTGTTCGAGTTTTTTTTCTTTGCGACAAAACCGTATTTTTTTGCCAGCAGTTTGTTCAGGAAAGGCACAGTTGCGTTCATTATCAATATTGAAAACATGACGCCTTCGGGATAAACTCCCCATTTGCGGATCAGCATGGCGATGATGCCTGCGCCGGTGCCGAAAATTACTTTTCCTTTGCCCGTAACGGGACCGGTTACATAATCGGTCGCCATGAAAACAGCGCCGAACACAAGGCCGCCGGACAGGACGGCGAACAGCGGATCAAGCCCCAGCGCGAAAGCGGCGGCGGCTCCCGCGGTGATCATGGAGACAGGCGTCCGCCAGTCAATTGTTTTTGTTACTAGCAGGAATAAACAGGACGCAAGGATCAAAAAGATCGAAGTTTCTCCCATGGAACCGGCGTGGAAGCCGAAGAACAAATTCTTCATTGTCTGCCAGTATTGATCCGTGTTTGCAAACATTGCGCTGCTTGCGCCTGTTACTGCGTCCATCGCGAACTCGGCAATGGGAGTTGCGCCTGTAACCACATCAGTTGTAAAAGACTCGAACAGCGGCAGGACAGGTTGCCGCCAGGTTGTGAGGGCAACAGGAAAACTTATCAACAGAAAAGCGCGGCCAATCAGCGCGGGATTAAAAATATTTGCGCCCAGTCCGCCGAAAAATTCTTTCGCGACTACAACGGCGAACACCGCGCCGAGGGCTGTCATCCACAGCGGAGTGGTGGGCGGGATGACCAGCGCCAGCAGGAGTCCGGTTACTCCCGCGGAAAGGTCTTTCGCCCTTATCGGCTGTTTGGTGATGAGCCTGAACAGGCTTTCCCCTGCAATGGCGGCAGCCACGGAAACTACAATGTTGAGCAGCGCGGGCAGCCCGAAAATTATAATTCCAAAAACAGAGACCGGCGCAAGGGCGATGAGCATCATTCCCATCATCATTTTTGAATTTACCGGCGACGCCATGTGCGGGCTGGATTGCAGAAGGATTGAAGGCGTTGATTTATTGTTATCAGCCATTTTTTGCTCCTTTTGCCGCCGCTTGCTGTGCTATTGCTTGCAACGATGCCTGCTTAATCCGCCAGCGTTGTTTACCGACACGGAAACGCTGAACAAGCTTTATCCGCGCGGGGCAAATGTAGGCGCAGCTTCCGCACTCCATGCAGTCCAACAATCCCGCTTTAACCGCGTAATCAAGATCATCCGCTTCAAGGTTGTTGTTCATGATTACGGGCGACAGCAGTATGGGGCAGTTGCGGATACAGCGCCCGCAGCGGATGCAAACGCTTTCGGCATCGGCGGTGGTTTCTTCGCGGGTCATCAGTATTATTCCCGAAGTGTTTTTTTGAATTGGCACATCAAGAGAAGGGACGGCATTCCCCATCATCGGGCCACCGAAAATAATCTTTGCAAGTTTGGAATAATCAATTTCCATAAACTCGTGCTGAATGTCTTTGAGCAGGAAGCCGATGGGAGCGCGGATATTTTTCGGCGTTTTACACGCGCCGCCTGAGACAGTCAAATCCCTGTCGATCAGCGGCTTGCCAAGCAGAAACGCTTCCGCGATGGCGATAAGCGAGCCGACATTCTGCACAATACAGCCAACATCCATCGGCAGCCCGCCAGTGGGAACTTCCCTTCCGGTGAGGGCAGTGATCAGCATTTTTTCGCCGCCCTGCGGATAGCGGGTGCGGCACAGGCCGATGGAAATGTCGCCCTTTATTTCACCGATATTTATTTCCCGCTCAAACAGGGGGATCAGTTCTTTTTTGTTGTCCTCCACGCCGATGATAGCCCGCTTGACGCCGGTTATCTTCATGACGATTTCAATGCCCTTCACAAGCAGATGCAGCTTTGCGGTCATTGCCGCTTCGTCCGTGGTAAGGTAGGGTTCACATTCCGCGCCGTCCGCAATAATCAGGTCGATGGGCTTGTTAGGCGATAGTTTTATATGGGTGGGGAAACCCGCTCCGCCCATGCCGATGATGCCCGCTTCCCGTATCCGCGTCAAAGCGTCTTCTCTGGTGCAGGCAAAAGGATCCATTGGAACCATGAACTGTTCTTCGTTATCAACAGCTTCCGTTTCAATGACAATGCACAATCCTTCGGTATTGTTTGATTGTGTCCTCGGCTCAATTTTTTTTACTGTTCCGGTTATTGAAGCATGAACCGGCACCGTCATGGGACCGGGAGAAGCGGCATCCGCTATTTTTTGCCCGCGGATTACCCTGTCGCCAACATTGACAAGCGGCTTGTTTGGCGCCCCAAAGTGCTGATTAACCGGAATCACGACCTGCTTGGGCGGCGGAACCGTCTCAACAGGTTTTCCCTCTGTGGCATGCTTCCTTGTGGGAAGTTTCAGATTACGCTTGAACGTCCTTGCAAACATGGTTATCAGTGTACAATACAGGGAAAAGTTAGTGAATAGCGCAGTACGGGGCATTCTCCGAAAGCATTACTCGAAAAAAAAGGTGATACCGAATTCTTGACACCATGGAAATAACAGCTTAGGATACAGATATGGAAACATCAACAGCCGAGAATCTGACAGCCATAAACCGGACACTGGAAAAGCATAACGAAATAGCGCAGAAGATGCTGGAGGTAATGCAGAAGCCGGAAAACCCATTTTTCAAGGTGCTGGCAGCTGCCGGACTTGGCGTAGGCGCACTGGGTATAATCCATGTAATAGACACCATATTAAAGTGGTTATAGGAGGAAATATGATATTGCAATTAATACACGGTATAGTCCTGATAGCCCTTGGAATAACAATTGTAATGATCGCCTTTCAGCTCAAAAAGCATTAATAAATCATGCCTTTAGAAACATTGTGTGTCATTGCCGGATTTATCGGCTCTACTTCACATCCGCCGAAGTTATGCTCAATTTTCCGTCCTGCTTTCGGCTTGCGATTTTCTTGAAGTAGTCAAAATACAATTTGTCCATTACGGCAATGTGAGTTAAAACCCAGTCTTTAAGGAATTTGGTGAAGCTTGTAAGCGTGAGCCGCTTTCCCGCCTCATAATCCTTGGCATTTTTTATTACATTCATGACAAAGCTGTCGTGTTCCTTTTTGTGAGCGTCATAACCCTTGAACTTGGTGGCAAGCATAATTCTTTCTTCTGTCGCAAAATGCACCTTTACATAATTTACCGCTTCATGGATGACTTTTTGAAAATATTCCCGTTCCGCTTCTTCATTGCCTACGACATGGTTAAATAAATCGTTTACCAAATTGATCAATTCCTTATGCTGGTCGTCAATTATTTTTACCCCTACAGAATAAGATTCATGCCATGAGACCAGTTCGGATTCTGTGTTTGCGTTATGCTTTACCATATACCACCGCCATTGAGTTAAATCTATCAGATTCCGGCTGATGTTTCAATAATTATTTTTCACTGTTCGCTGAGCTGTGAAAGTGATATAGGCTTGGGGCTGTCGTTCTGCCCTTCGATTTTTGCCAGTTCTTCAAGCAGTTCCCGTCCCCGCCGTGAAAGTTTTTCAGGTATCTGTATCATCAGCTTGATGTAGAGATCGCCCTGACGGCTTCCTGCCGGGACTCCTTCTCCGCGGATACGGAGCATTTTGCCGTTCTGGATTCCGGCGGGTACTTTTACTTTGATGGTTTTATTGTCCAGTGTCGTTACGTGAATATCCGCGCCAAGGGAAGCCTGGCTGATCGAGATGGGAACCGCGCAGTAAAGATCGACATCCTGCCGTTCAAAATATTCGTGGGGCTTTACCCGGATGAATACAAACAAGTCGCCCGCCGGGCCGCCGTTGGGACCGGCGTCTCCCTGCTGGCGGACAACAACCCGCCTGCCGTCTTCTATGCCAGCGGGAATGGTAACCATGATCTTCTGCCGT
Source organism: Treponema sp. (assembly GCA_031256035.1). Taxonomy (GTDB): domain Bacteria; phylum Spirochaetota; class Spirochaetia; order Treponematales; family Breznakiellaceae; genus WQXQ01. Next base: position 142,989 of record JAIRRJ010000087.1, read on the forward strand.
TTTTTCTGGGTTCCCGATCCGCCGCATTCCTTGCATGGATTTTCGATAACTGAACCTTCGCCGCCGCATTTGTGGCATGTAGTCGCCACCGAGAAAAATCCCTGACTGTGCCGCACCTGACCGGAACCCTGACAGACAGGGCATGTTTTTTTGCCCGCGCCGTTTGCCGCGCCGGAACCTTTGCAGACAGTGCAGGATTCGTTATGTGAAAATTGAATTTCAACCTTTGTGCCGAAGACCGCGTCCTTAAAGGGAATCTCAATATCGTAGCGGAGATTGGCTCCCTGCCTGATCCTTTCGCCCGATGTTCCCCTGCGAAAACCGCCGCCGAACATATCGAAAATACTGGAAAAACTTGAAAAGTCCCCGAAAATATCTTCAAAGCCGCGAAACACCGATGAGTAATCATGCCCGCCGCCCATGCCCTCCACTCCGGCAAATCCGAATTGATCGTAGGCGGCTTTTTTCTGATCATCAGCTAACACTTCGTATGCTTCTGTGGCTTCCTTGAATTTTTCCTCAGCCGGTTTGTCGCCGGGATTTTTGTCAGGATGATACTGGATGGCAAGTTTCCGGTACGCTTTTTTTATATCGTCTTTCGAGGCGTTTTTTTGCACACCGAGAACATCGTAATAATCGCGCTTCGCCACTATTTGTTATCCACCACTTCATAATCTGCGTCTTCGGCGGTTTTGGTGTTATCGCCGCCGCTTGGGTTACTCTGACCGGGATCCGCGCCGGGTTGCCCGCCTGCCGCTCCCTGCTGTTTGTAGATTTCTTCGGCGATTTTGTAAGACACCTGTTTCAGCGCCTCAGTCTTATCCTTGATGGACTGAATATCCCCGCTTTCCAGCGCTCTGCGCAGATCGGCGATTGCTTCTTCACATTTGGTTTTGTCTTCGGCGCTTACCTTGTCGCCAAGGTCTTTGATGTTTTTCTCGGTGCCATAGATCATCGAATCCGCTTCATTGCGGACTTCGGCTTTTTCCCGCTCTTTTTTGTCTGCTTCCGCGTGGAGTTCCCCTTCTTTTACCATGCGGTCAATATCCTGATCGCTCAGGCCGCTGGAACTTTCAATGCGGATTTTCTGCTCTTTGCCGGTGCCTAAATCTTTCGCGCTGACATGAACAATGCCGTTTGCGTCAATGTCAAAGGCGACCTCTATCTGCGGAACGCCGCGCGGCGCGGGAGGAATGCCCACAAGGTCAAAACGTCCCAGCACGCGGTTCTGGCTTGCCATTTCGCGCTCGCCCTGTAGTACGTTAATGGATACCGCAGTCTGACTGTCCGCGGCGGTTGAGAAAATCTGGCTTTTGCGGGTGGGGATTGTGGTGTTACGTGTAATGAGTTTTGTATTTACGCCGCCCAGAGTTTCAATACCGAGTGAAAGCGGAGTTACATCGAGGAGCAGCACGTCTTTTACATCGCCGCCCAGAATAGCCCCCTGAATTGCCGCGCCCACAGCAACGGCTTCATCGGGGTTAACGCCCTTGTTGGGTTCTTTTTTGAACAGGTCTTTTACAAGCTGCTGTACCGCGGGAATACGTGTAGAACCGCCGACGAGGATTATCTCGTCAATTTTATCGGCGCTCATACCGGCATCGGCAAGCGCTTTTTTGCAGGGTTCTTTTGAACGTTCCAGCAGGTCGTCTACAATCTGTTCGAACTTGGCGCGTGTCAGTGTTTTTTGCAGGTGTTTGGGTCCGTTCTGATCCGCCGTGATAAAGGGCAGATTGATCTCGGTGGTCTGCACATTGGACAACTGTATTTTCGCGTTCTCCGCCGCTTCGCGCAAACGCTGCAACGCCATACGATCCTTGCTTAAGTCAATGCCGGTATCATTCTTAAATTCTGTTATGAGCCATTCCATGATGCGGCGGTCAAAATCGTCTCCGCCAAGGTGCGTGTCGCCGTTTGTGGCTTTCACTTCAAAAACGCCGTCTCCCAGTTCCAAAATTGAAACATCGAAAGTACCGCCGCCAAGATCGTAAACGGCGATAATTTTGTCTTTTTTCTGATCTTTATTGAAACCAAAAGCCAGCGATGCGGCAGTCGGTTCGTTTATGATTCGTTTTACTTCAAGCCCCGCGATTTTGCCCGCATCCTTGGTAGCCTGGCGCTGGGCATCGTTGAAGTAGGCCGGGACAGTAATGACCGCCTCGGAAACGGTTTCGCCCAGATAGTCTTCGGCGGTCTGCTTCATCTTCTGGAGCACGAAGGCTGAAATTTCCTGGGGAGAGTAACGCTTTCCGCTAATGTCAACCCGCACATCATCACCCTGTTCAATCACGTGGTAGGGGACGTGCTTCATTTCGTTGCCAACCTCGGAAAAACGCCGGCCCATGAACCTCTTTATAGAATAAACCGTATTTTCCGGATTGGTGATCATCTGATTTTTCGCGGGCTGGCCGGTTATGCGATCCCCCTTGCTGGTAAAGCCCACAA
>JAIRRJ010000065.1 GCA_031256035.1 Treponema sp.
AACGGCTAGAATTGCTGTTTTCAAAAAATAGTGAACCGGAGGCGGATATGAAGATCGAACTAAACATCTATTTATTTTTTGAACCGGGCAAGCGTATTTTGAAATATACAACGGCGGGATTTACCGCTTTCAAAAAATGTAAATCGGAGGCAGATATGAAAATTGCACTAAACATCTATTTATTTTTGAATTGGGCAAACGTATTTTTGAAGTATGCAGCGGATTTATTTACCGCTTGCAATACTTGAGAACGGAGGCGGTTATGCAATTTGCACTAAATACACATTTTTTTCCGAGACCATTAACGCTATTTTTGATTGTAAGCGGGGCGGTTGGGAGTTTTGATAAAAGCGAAAATGGCAGGAAACTACTATTTTTTTCTGAGACTGGCAGCCGTATTTTTATGTATATGACAACGGAATTTACCGTTTACGATTTATTAGAACCGAGGGGGATATGATGGAAACCTATTTGACCATTGAAGATGTAGCGGTCTATTTGAAACTTGCCGAGCAGACGATCAGGCGGTGGGTGCTTAACCGGGAAATACCGTTCTGCAAAATCAAGAAAGTTATACGCTTTCGTGTTTCGGAAATCGAAAAATGGGTTGATACAGGCGGTTTGAAGATGGCGGCAGAGAACAGAGGGGATACGGAAGGCGGTTTGTTCCATGACGCTGTACCGCCATTAGTCGAAACTGAACAGGCGGAACAAACAACGGAAATCGGGAGTGCTATATGAGCGGGGGTACGTTGATAGTGAGCAGGATGGTTCATCTGCACGGCAATATTAAGAAACACTTTGAAAAGATGGGTTTTAGGGATATTACCATAACGGCAGAAGATAAAGGCAAGTTGAACAGGCTGATCCGTGACTTGAACCCCCGGATTGTTTTAATGGACAGTCATTTTTACCAGTGCTGTACCCCTGTCATGATTGCCGAATTGCACAGACAGTTCCCCAAACTCAATATAGCGGTTGTTTCCACCGGCGGTTTTCCGGCTGATCGTGCAATGTACTGCATTGTGAACGGGGCAAGGTCGTATGTCAATTTAGAGGAAGGATCAGAACAATTTTACAAGGGGCTGGAAGAAATCAGGAATGGCAAAACGTATGTTTCGCCGGAAGTTCAAAAAAGGTTTAATCTCCGCAGCAGCTATCCAACGCCTTCAAAAAAATTAACCGCCAGAGAAGAAGAAATCATCCGGTTATTGGCTAACGGATACAAGGGGGAAGAGATTGCCGATGCGCTGCACATTTCTTTACGGACGGTTGATGCACATAAAGCGAGTATTTACAACTCGTTGTGCGTGCGGAATGAAAACGAGGTAATCAGGGCGGCTATCTATTTGGGGATAATCGACCCGAAGGAACTGGATTTTTACGGACGGGATTATGCGCTAAACCCGAAACTGGAAAAAATAAAAAGACGCTTGGAAAAAAGCTGTCTGATTGGAATTTAGGGCGGCTTACCGGTTCTTTGACAAATACAATAGTATAAAATAATTTTATGCTATTGTCAGGGATGGATTACTTATTATGATAGCCAACTTACAGGGTTTGGCTCGTTTTAAGAAAAATGCCGTCTGGTATGGGGCTGCCGGACGGTTATTTTCCCTCGACAAATTTCATAGCCGCTCATACCGAATTTGAGCGGCATATAGCGATAAAACTGCGGCGTAACTTCCTAGAATACTGCGGTGTGGGCGGTGCATGAAGCGGGCGGGCGGCTCTCAACTACCCCGCCGCTTACTTCCCCCTTCACCGCTGATGACTGAATGGGTAAACCAGATAACCGTACATGGAAAGGCAGGGGGCTTGCAGATTTGGTGTGTTGAATAAAAATTACATTGTATGATGTAATTATTTTTTGAATGATTTGAATGGAGGATCGTATGACTATTTCAGGAAACCAAAAAACACGGCGTGTAAAAAAAACAGATCAACAGAAAAAAGCTGGCAAGAAACTGGAGACATTTTTGAAAGACAACAAGGTTAAAGACGGCGGTGAAATTAGTTTGGCAGTTTGCCGGCTTTTGTGTCTGGATTTTATCGGCGCTAATGGGCTTACTCTTAATATTGTCTATGACAAGCTGCCTATTGCCTTTGATAAATATATCGAACGGGGTTATAAATTAACCGGGCAAGAGAAAGATTTCCTGCTAAAGAATAAGGAAACAATTATTTCTTTGCTGAAATCTTTTTATTGGGAAGATAATGGTAAGGTAGTTGGAATGAAATTTCAGCTACGTTTCCCGGAATATCTTGACGGTTTTGGCGGGGTTTTCAATTTGGAAACGGATGATTTTGCGATGTATAAAAGAGAGCAAGGCGTGATTTGATATGGATAGACCCCTTCAAGAGCTTATCTTTGCATTTCAACGCCTTGCTCTCAAAAACACAAATAAAAAAAACGGTATCTACACTCACTATTAAACAGATGGCTTTCAATCCGATTGAGCAGGAAAGATGAAGCAAAAGGCTTAACAATGTAATCAACAGCGCCCAGGGAAAGACATTCAATCCTGTCATTCAAGCCGGTGCAGGATGAAAGGAAAATCACCGGAATATCTTTTGTTTGAGGTTTTGATTTGAGGATTTTTATTGCCTCATAGCCGCTCATTTCCGGCATATCAATGTCCAGCAGGATCATGGCTGGCTTTTCGTTTTCCAAAAAACGGAAAAGCATCTGTGCTGAACGTGCGGTTGCGACAGCGTATTTATCACTTAACACATTGTATCCGATTTGAAGATTTACCGGACTATCGTCCACAAGAATAATGAAAACTTTTTCAGTTACCATCATTCCACCTTGAAGCGTGAAACTTCTTTTAATAATACGTCTATAGCTTCACGGTTCTTGCCGCTTATCTCTTTAACGTGGTTTACAGCCATGTTGATTTCTTCCGCGCCTGAAGCCATCTCGTTCATACCGGAACTTATTTCCTGTGTCGCTTTTTCAAGGTTGTTACTTTCGGCTATAACTTCTTTTGCCCTTTCAAGCATTTCTCCTGAGTCGGTTGTTACCTGTCGGGTAATTTCGTTTACGTTGCCAACGCCTTCAAGCACCTGTTTGCTTCCGGCCCCCTGTTCTTCCATCGCGTTACGGATGTTGTCTTCCTGTTCGGCAACGGTCTTTACGCCGGTGTCGATTGCCTCGAACTTGCCGAGTACGTTTTCAGTGGAGCGTGTTATCTTGTCGATTGAACTTTTTATCTTCTTCAATACGTTGCCGATGGTTTTTGACTGTTCGCTGGAGCTTTCCGCCAACTTGCGTATCTCATCGGCGACAACGGCAAAACCTTTTCCTGCTTCTCCGGCGTGTGCCGCTTCAATCGCGGCGTTCATCGAAAGGAGGTTAGTCTGGCTTGCGATATTTTGCATTACAGAGTTAATTTCCAAAAGCCCTTCGGACTCGCGGGAGATTTCCTGAATATCGGCTGCCACTTCCTGTAATCCGCCTCTCCCCACTTCGGACGCTTCCCTTAACGTATGCACATTGGCGGTGTTTTTAATGAGCGTGTCGGTAACGGATCGGGTATTGGCGACCATTTCTTCTATGGCTGATGATGCCTGTGATACATTGCTGCTTTGGTTACCGACATGGGTGTCCAGCTTGTGGATATTGTCTACAAGCTGTTCCATAGTCCCGTGAGTTTGGCTGACATATGCGCTCTGGTTTTGTACTCGTTCTTTGATGCTTTGGACATTCGCGGTGATTTGATTGATGGCATTGGCGGTAACATTCATGTTGCTTGCAAGATCACCTCCGATGTCGGAAAGTATATGTGCCTTTTCAACAATGGCAACAATAAGGCTCCTTATCCCCTCCTGTGCTGATGCAATCATGCGCGTCATAAGGACAAGTTCATCTGCACCGCCTTTGGCGGCGACGCCTTTTGTACTGATGGATTGGGTCAGGTCTCCTTCGGCAATATGTTTAAAGGCATCAACTACTTTAACGATTGGATTGGCTATTGAACGGGAGATCAAAAGCGCGGTTATCAGTGAAATGACAACAGCAATGGACAAAGAAACAATAAGAGCAATTATTTTGCGGACAGAAAGGGCGTTTATATGATCCGCACTAAGATCTGCACCAAGCACCCCCACAATCCGCCCGTCTTTTCTGATTGGAACATATGCCGACACAAAAGTCCCCCACGAGTTTGTAAAGGGTTCCGGCGATATTTGAAATCTGTTTGTTCTATACGCTTCCTGCATCATTTCGGGAATATCGTTCCTTTCGTAAAGAAAAAAAATGTCTTCCAGGGACAAATCAGGAGTGTAGTCATCAGAAATTATAATTTGAAATGAATTTTCATACGGGCGTACAAGATATATATAGGCTAAACCAAAGGCGTTTGCTATTTTGTGCATATCGGCGGTTAAATCCCAATACTTCTCATCACTGTCTTCGGCTATTTTAACAAGATAATCAATCTGTGAAAAAATTGGAAAAAGGTCTTCTGCTGCAGTAAGAACATTAGAAAGTCGCTCCCTGTATGTTTCTTTTATATATTGATCATACTGCATGAAAATAGTAATCCCGCCGCCAAAAGCGGTCAGCATTCCTAAGCCCACCAGTAGAACCAACAGACGCGATCTCAGCTTCATATAACAAAACTCCCTGCTCCACCCATATTTTCCTCAATAAACAGTTACATCTGTCATTTTACTCCACCTTATTTATATATTGGGACTTTGTCCCCTGTTCTCCTGAGGCGCCAGGCGCCCTTGCTACTTCACCTTGTTCCTTGCTGTCAAAAACATCTACTTTCTTTTTTATTGTCAAAATATTTTTATTATCCTCACGTCGGTATTCCACCGAATCCATGATTTTCTTTACCATAAATACTCCAAGTCCGCCGATTTCGCGTTCTTCGGCTGACAGAGAAACATCCGGATCATCTGCGGAAAGCGGATTATATGCAATCCCATTGTCCTCAAACTCTATGGTAATATTATTGTCAACGGTAATTCGCACAACCGCACCGCCAACATCAGGATGATATGCGTAACGGGCGATGTTGGAAAAAATTTCGTCTACAGCAATCCCGATTTGGTTTCTGACTTTAGACGGACAGTCCCCAAGATGCTCGTTGATAAAATCAAGCACTGTGTCCATGTTTTCAGGTTTTGCCTCAATAGATAGTTCATTGGAAAGTTCATTCATAGTCAACTCCTGTATCTTCTGCCTTACATCCCGGATTCCACGGCAACGATTCTGCCCATTGCCGGAAGGTCTATCGGGGAATGTGCTTTCACATACCTGGCAAAAGCCTCGTCAGCCGTGCCAAGTTCCCGCAACACCGGTAAATCGCCGAGCATCGTATAGTGATCGCCGCCGGTCATAATGTAGTTTGAACCGACAAGGGCGAGTGTTGTCGTGGTGTCGTTAAACGACAACTGTCTGCCGTCGTCAAGGGTGATGGACAGGATGCGATCCCCAATGGAAGCGGACGGATCATAAACAAAGCGGAAACCCGACACTTGTAAAAACCGCCCTGCCGGGGATTGATTATGGTCGATAGTTCCTTTGCCGTCAACCACAATCGCGCTGACGCCGTTTTCCAACACCTTGCGCAACAGGGCGGGTGTGACCGTTTTTACCATCAAGGTGTTTCCAAAGGGAAGTATGCTGATGACATCGCCCTTTGTGATAACACCCTGTACGATGTCGGCGCGTATATCGCCGCCGTTAGCGATAGCGATTTTGGCTCCCGCAGCTTCACGGTAAGCGTCAGCCACCAGATTGCCTATTGGCATCTCCTGAGTACGCACGCCCGGATTCCTCGCGCTTGACATGGCGGCTTTTGATTCGCCTGTGGATTCGCCTAACACGATTTCGATATTGGCTGTTATTTCGGACAGCATATCTGCGACAGATTGATCGGGCGCTGTGTTTTGAGCTTCCTCAAAACCAATTAACGACGCGGTTTTAGCAGTAACTATGCCATTGTCAATCGAAATGATAACCTTGCCTAAATAGCTGCCGTGTTGCCCCGCCTGCGCGATAAGGACGCTGTTTTCCGTGCGGCCTTCCGGCAGTGCGGTGTGGCTGTGGCCGTCGATGATTATGTCGATGGCCGGCACTTTGCGGGCAAGTTCGAGCGACATCGTTCCGCTGCCTGGTTCGATGCCCAAATGGCAAAGCGCGACTGTTACATGAACGCCCTGCTTCTTCAAATATGCCGATTTTTGGCGGGCGGTTGTAACAGGGTCATTGAATGTTAGCCCGCTCACATATTCGGGCATGGCAATGGCTGCCGTTTCTTCGGTAACAATGCCAAACAGCCCGATTTTTACGCCGTTTATTTTGATAATGGCGGTATCATCCAAAAACGGAGAGCCGTTTTTTGTGACGTTTGACGCAAGCATGGGGAAACCGGTGATCCCGCGCAGTTCTGTAAGGCGATCCCGGCCATAATTGAATTCGTGGTTGCCTATTGCCATTACGTCATATCCGGCTTCCTTCATCATCGCGGTAATATCCGCGCCTCTGCCGAGGGTCGCTACCGGCAAGCCGTGCAGGGTATCGCCCGCATCTACCAGTATGGAATTCGCCGTATTTTTATGTATTGCCGCTATGCGGTCTATCCCGATGACATCGGTGGCATTTCCGATGACACGTCCGTGCGTGTCGTTTGTATGCAGTATTACAATTTCCGTCGTTGGAGCCGATTCAGAACTGTTACAGCCGGACAACAAACCAGGCAAAAAAAGCAGTGCGGTAAAAAGTATAAATAATCTATTATGTGTGTTTCTCATATTTCTGAGATTCCTCCTTCCCCTTTGCATCTCAACACAAGCATTGTAATGTCATCTGCCTGTTCTTCGCCATCGGCAAACTTGTCAATCTCGCGCTTGATGGTTATAGTGAATTCCTTGAGCGGCAAATCAGTGTAACGGTTTGCGGTTTCGAGCAGGCGTCCATCGCTAAACAGTTTTTTTTCTTTGTTCATCGCTTCGGTTACGCCGTCTGTATACATAAATAACGTATCGCCTTTCCGCAAAATGATTTCACCCTGCTTATAAACCATATCTTCCATACCGGCAAGAACTAATCCACGTTTGGTTTGCAGCCAGTCGAAATGACCGCCGGAATACCAGAGAGGCGGATTATGGCCGGCGTTTACAAAGCTGAACCTTCCGCTGGGTATGTCGAGATAACCCAAAAACGCCGTTACAAACATACTGGCCTCGTTGTTCTCGCAGAGCAGATTGTTCACCGTTTCAAAAACTTCTTTTGGGCTTTTGCCGTATTGAGCGTTGTTTTTGATAAGTGTTTTGGCGATGACCATGAACAGCGCGGCGGGTACGCCCTTGCCCGATACATCGGCTATGACCACGGCAAGCGTATTGTCATTAACCAGAAAGAGATCGTAAAAATCACCACCGACCTCTTTAGCTGGCTGCATGGTGGCGTATATGTCAAATTCCGGCCTGTCGGGAAATGCGGGGAAGATGCAGGGCAGCATACTTGATTGTATCTGCGTGGCGACATTCAGCTCTGCCCCGATGCGTTCCTTCTCGGCCCTCTCTCGTGCATTTTGTTCTATGGATGCTTTCAAATCTACGGTCATCTTGTTGAACACCGCTGCCAGCGTACCAATCTCGTCTTTTGAATCCATCTCTATTTTCTTATCCAGATTGCCTGCTCCCAATTCCGCAACACCTGAGGTAAGCTTGAGAAGCGGGCGGTTAATCAGGCGCGACAGCAGATAAGATGCCGCCAGTAACAAGAGTATGAAAGACATAGTAATGATTAAGATGAATTGTCTGTTCCGTGTTTCAATTTCTGCAAAAATCTCCCGAGAAGGTATTTGAACGGAAAACAGCCAGCCGTTGTCGAACAGGCGGCTGAAAGAGATATATTCCGCGCCGCTTTCGGTAAAACGGCCTATACTTACATTTTCACTTTCGACAAAGCGCAGATGCTCATACCAGTGCAGGCTTCGTAATGAAGAGCCAGTCGATTCGGTTCCGCTCTCATAAGTGTTCGAGATAATATAATCATCTGATGGAGATGCAAGCAGGACAAAACTGTTTTCAGTCGGCTTTATGGCGGAAAGCCTGTCCGCCATACTCTGTATCTGCCAGTCAACGGTAGACATACCAACAAAATGCCCGGCATTGTCATAAATGCCCGCACCGACTGTGGTCATAAGGGAGTTGGTTCCGGTGTCGTCATAATATGGCGCTGTCCACACAGTGCTGTGTTTTCCAGAGAGGTTGGCGGCAATCGTCATGTACCACATCTGCGTGTGATAGTCGTACTCACTGGTTTGAAAATCAGGATCATGGCGTACACTGCCAATGTTGGGATCAAAAAAAGCGTAGTAACACACCCGCCGCGTGTCTTTGCGCAGAGCATACGGCTCATACCAGATGCCGCCGCCCACCGCAGCTGTAAACGCGCTGAAATTTTCAATGGAAATGGATTCGCCTGTTTCGTCAGAATGTTCACGCGCATTGAAAAAATGATAACCAGCCAGCGCAAGATCAACGGCGTTACGCTCCATTTCCGCTATTGCCTTATCCACCCGCTCGCTTTCAAAGGCAACGATCATTGAAACTTCATTGGTGCGGTGCTGCCGGTAATTGGCAGTCGTAATTGCTGAATACACCGCGAACACCGCAGCCACAAGTGAGAAAAAGCCCAGCACGATCACCAATATTTTCAGCCTGATTGACATGGAAATTACTTCTCTTTCAATACGGATCGTTTGATCGTAATGATGGTTACATTGAATCCCAACTGCCGGGTATAGCTTATATCATCCGCCAGCCGCCGCACCATTTCTATGCCTCCCATGGCAAATTCAGATTCTTCTTCCGGTTGATATTTCACCGGGTCGAAAGGCGCGCCGTCATCCCGCAGGCGGAGGATCAACTCATCATCCGTAACACGCACCAGCACATCAATCACGCCTTTATTTTTCTTGTGGCCATATAGCGCTGTATTAACCGCCATTTCCTCAACAGCGATTCCCATGCGCATAGCCCCGGAATCATCAGTACTCCTTATTCTTTCCATCGGAAGAGAACCGAAGGTTCTCATACCCTGTTTACGGCAGAATTGTATCACTTGTTCTGAGAGACCTGTCGCTGCCTCCACGGCGGCTGGGATGGAAAGGTCCAGGCTGATACTTTGTAAGTCCTTATGCAGCAAAAGTATTCCTGCTACGTTTTCTTTTCTGCGTATGTGTATTCCCGCGCCAAATAATACGATTAAAGTAGCGGCATCTGACAGAACAAATGCCAGCCAGATAAGATTCGCGTTTATTCCGGCAAACATGAAGGCAAACAGAGTTACAAACACAAAGCTGTTGAGCGAAACAATCAGCGAGGCGAGTTTTATGCGCTTTGTGGTTTGATAGAAACTATACAGCATGACATTAATGCTATATAACGGCAGACTCAATGCGTACATTCTCAATGCCGGCTTCACAATCGCGATACCCTCGGCGGAGTGAATCCCGAACAACCGTCCTATCTCTCCGGGGAAGGCAAGTAAAAATACCATAACCAAAACACAGGCGGCAATCAAAAACTTAAACCCGGTGCGAACCACAAAACGTATGCCGGGGTAATCCTTCTCGCCATACAGCGTTCCCGCTATGGGAAGCAGTGTGTCATTTGTTCCGCTGATGAACATTGATATCAACATAAAGGCGTTGGAGCAGACGGCCATGGCTGCCATGCCTGTGGAACCCAGCGTACTCACAATCAGACCATTCAGAATCAAGGTTCGTAAAAATAACCAGCCCTGCCGAAGCGCCTTGGGTGACCCAATGGCGGCAATATGCGGTATTTGCGCAAAATCAACGTTCTTTGGCTTGATAAACCGCAATGTGCGTTCTTTTGAACGAAGATACGGAATCACCGCAAATATCCCGGCTGTATAGCCCAGTACCGTAGATAATCCAACGCCCCAAAGCCCCATATCGAAAAACCGGATGAACGAATAGGTAAGTATAATATTGGTAACATTCATTACAATGGCAATATACGCGGCGATTTTCGGTTTACCATCGGTACGGACAAACTGCCCCATACCCATAATCAGCATGATTATAGGCCCGGAACACACCAATGGCGTAAGGTACGCTCGTGTCATTTCCGCAAGCGCCTGGTTGCCTTGCGCCAAAGCGCTGGTAATCAGTTTCATGAAGATAAGAAATACCGCCAGCAGCGCAAACATGGCTGTGAAACCGGCGGCAAAGGTTATGGTAAAGATCCGGTTGGCATTGTCTGTTTCACGGCGGCCCTTTGCAATGGATGCACAGGTAGCGCCGCCTATCGCAAACAACAGGTACATCGCGTTGATACTGTAGATGACCGGCGAGGAAAGCCCCACCGCCGAAAGGGCTGCCTCTCCCAGCATATTACCGACAATGATACTGTCTACCACAGTGGTTACGTAAACAGCAATGTTCACTAAAATGCTGGGTATCAGATATTCAAGAAACTTACGCTGCATAAGCGTTCCGGTGCGTTCATACATGAGTGTTACCGCCGAACATTCCTGTAATGCTCAATATATCGGTGTATCCTGTCATTTCAAAGACTTCCATGATCTCCTCCGATACTCCGCAGAGCGTCATGGACTTGCCCTTTGCTATGGCCGCCTTATGCCCCATCAGCAGTACGCGCAAACCCGCTGAGGATACATAGTCGAGTTTTGAAAAATCGAGTTCGACGTGCTGCGCTTCATCTAACGCAGGCAATAATACATCCTGAAGCTGCGGCGCGGTGGTAGTGTCCAGCCTCCTTTCAAGGCCAAAAGTAATTTTTTCGTTTTCATGTGTTTTATTGATGGTCATTAGTTCCTCCTGTTTCCTGACGCTCCGCAGGCGGCGTTATCCGTCCGCGGGAAGCATCGAGGATTTACTTCCTGATGAGATAACCCCAATCCGCAAACTCGTAATACGCTTCGGTAAGCGTGATATTGTTGTTTCTTTCCATTGTCCGGCGGGTAAATTCCATATCAGGATTGCTTGCCTGGAAAAAAAAGATGTCTATTCTGCCGGAGGCGAGCGCGGGGAATTTGCTTTCCAGCGGCATAACGTTGATTTCAAAGTTGACTTGCAGTTTCTCGCTCAGCAGCGCCAAAAGTTCGGTATTGTATCCTGCGGGCCTGCCGTTGGCGGCCACATAATCTGCGGGTGGCAAGTCGCCGGACAAGCCTACAGTCAATGTGGGCGCTCCGGCAAACCTGGGCATATCCTTTCCAGCTAACTGTCTGTCGGGCGTTAGATTTGAGATAAATTCCCTTTCAAGCCTTGCCAGAGTTCCGTCATTTTTCATGGATATGAGCGCGGCGTTGATATTGTCCCGAAGCTCTGTGTCTGCGGCGCGTAAAGCCATGTGCATACTGGTGGTCCCTACAGGTATTGCATCAAGGGTCATCAAATCTTTATTCCGCGAATCGTAAAAATAAAGTGTTATCCGTGGACCGAGAAATGCATCAACTTTATTGCTTTTTACCGCCGCTATCGCCGCCGCCGATGTTTCATATAAAAACATATCCTTGAATTTGACGTTTATTTGCATTTCCGCAAACGCTCGTATCATCGCCGGGTCCTGTGGTGATGATACAAACGCTACTACCTTGCCTTCCAAATCCGCAAGTTTTGTGATCTTTGCCGTTTCTTTACCGCCGCCGGCGAATACCGCACCCGCAGCCACGGTCAGAATCATCAACAAACCTAATGCACGCATTGTATTTTTCATACAATCCTCCTAAACAATTAATGTTACACATCATACGATGTGCATTATTTCAGTAAAAGCACGAGAGTATTCAATTCACCGGCATAGCTGTGTTCCTTTCCGGCGCATAGCCCGCGTATCAGCCTGACCCCGATGTCATCGTCATCACTCTCAAACGGGTCGAACACCGGGCCTGAGTAACTGATGTTTAGTTTCACCTCCTTTTTACCTGATGCGTATTCCACGCTGATCCTGATATTCGGCTGCGTTTGCACATACTGCTCGCGGAACAACAGCACCAAGATTTCCTCAAGCAATAGCTGTAAATTGTGCACCCGCTTCTTTTCCAATCCGTATTTTTGAAAATAAACCTCGATGCGGGCATTCATAGCCACAAAGTCAAAGCCGGTTGATTCAATATGCTCCTCGAACACTTTAAGCCGGTTGATGAACGAGACGGTTTTGGGTTTTGCGGGCGTTTCAAATATATGCTGCGGGGTCCCCTGCTCGTAGACGCCGCCTTCGTCCATATACAAGACACGGCTGGCAAACTCGGCGGCAAAGCTCATCTCATGGGTAACAAGCATCAGCGTCAGCCCGGTCTGCGCCAGCTTTCTTACGATAGCAAGTACCTCGGCAGTCATGGCGGGGTCAAGAGCGGAGGTCGGTTCGTCCAGCAATAAAATGTCAGGCTCCATTGCAAGACACCTGGCAATGGCGACTCGCTGCTTCTGCCCGCCGGATAATGTTTCCGGCATGGCATGGAGTTTGTCCCGCAGCCCCACCATCGAGAGCAGTTCGACTGCTTTTTCCTCTGCTTTTGATTTTGCTGTTTTTCTTACCTTGACAGGCGCAAAGATAATATTTTCCAGCACATTCATGTGGGAAAACAGATGGAAGCCCTGATAGACCATACCCATCTTTTCTCGAATCAAATTCAGGTTCACTCTTCTGTGCGTTATGTCCGTATCGCCTACGAAAATATGACCAGCGTCCGGCTTTTCCAGCATGGCGATAGAGCGCAGCATCACACTTTTTCCGGTGCCGGACGGGCCGATCAGCGCAATGCGCTCTCCGCGCTCCACTGTCAGATTGACATTTTGTAAAACCGAAAGCGTCCCGAAACTTTTGCATAAGCCTTTAACGGTTAGGACTGTGTCAGCCATGTCGTTTCGCCCTTCTGCCCGTCAGAGTGAATATTCCATTCACTGCATAAGACAATGCCAGATACAACAGCATCCCCACAAACAAGGCAAGGAAAGGGTCGCCGGATCGCGAACCCATGTTGTTGACCACGCGAGTCAGGTCGGCAATGGCAACATAACCGACCACCGATGTCCACTGTATCAGGCTGATTACTGCGTTTTGGTAAACCGGCTTTGCTATCTTTACTGCCTGCGGCAAAGCTATATACAGGAATGCCAGCGGTCTGGGCGCGCCAAGCATACGGGCCGCTTCCACCTGCATTTTGTCCACTCCCCCCAGCGCCGCGCGCATCAGCTCGGCGATGTGCGCCCCGCTGTTAAGCCCAAACGACAAAACAGCTATAAGAGCCGCGTCAACACGGATGCCGTTAAACACAACAAAGTAAATAAACATGAGCAACAACAGCACCGGCGTGCCGCGCATAAAAGAGATGATGCCCCTCACCGGAACATTGATGATCTTATATCGGGAAATCCTTGCGGTGCAGAACAGCGCGCCCAGAACTGTGCCCAGCAATAGCCCCAGCGCGGAGATACGCGCCGTTACCATTAAGCCTTTCACAATGGTCTGCCACGCGCCGCCTGCGATTAAATTTTGATAAATTGAATTCATGATTATAATCATATTTTTCATCATATTTCTTCAATTTTAGTCTTATTTACGACAAGAAAAAATCGAATTGATGCCGGATTACGCAGAATGACCGTTTTTCAACGCAGGAAGACCTGCAGGGCAATGAACAGTGTAAAAAGAAAAATGAATAATGTACATAACTTCGTTATGTATTCGATTTACATCGCCGCTCACGCGGCTTATAATGGGGTTAGTAGAATGAGCAATAAACAATGAATATATTGATTTGTGATGACCAGAAAGACGAAATAGAACAGCTTACGGCTCTGCTCGGCGAAACGGGCTATGACCTGCGAATTCAGGGTTTTACAGGGGGGAAGGAAGCGTTTGAGTATGTCTCTGGCGGAGGGGAACCTTCAGACCTCCGGTCTGCGCCCTTGCGGGCTTCGGCGCATGGTTCCGCTGCGGCGGACGCTGGCGGCTCACCGGTTGATGTTTGCTTTTTGGATATTGTTATGCCGGAAATGGACGGGATACAAGTGGCGGAAAATTTGCGTGAGGGCGGGTTTTCCGGCGAGATTGTGTTCCTTACCAGCTCGAATGATTATGCCCATGAATCGTATGGCGTAAATGCTTTTACCTATTTGTTGAAACCGCCGACCCCGAAAAGTGTGCGGGACGTGCTTGCCGCGCTGGAAGAAACAAGAAAAAACGCTGACCGCAAGGGTTTGCCGGTCAAGACTCAAGGGGGCGCGACTTTCGTTCTGTTCCGCGATATTTCCCATGCCGAAGTTATTGATCATATCGTCCATATCAGGCTTTGCAACGGAGATGAAATAAAAGCATATACCACCTTTGCCGGTATTGCCGGGGCGCTTTTGAGCGACAGCCGTTTTGTGCAATGCCACCGTTCCTTTATCGTGAATGTCAGCGATATTAAAACCGTCAGCAGCCGGGATGTTCTTATGAAAGGCGGAGCAAGGGTTCCCGTTTCCAAAGGATACGCCCCGGTGAAAAAAACAATGATGAAGTGGATGGTTGAAGGAGGGAGAAAATGAAGTTTTCAATTGAAGATGTGATACCCCCTATCGTACTCATTATTAATTGTACAGTAATATATAAAACATTAAAGTTAAGATACAGTCTGCGTTTATACATTGTA
>JAIRRJ010000005.1 GCA_031256035.1 Treponema sp.
TACCCTCCCGCGCCGCGCGGGGGCGGCAAAAACGTTGTATTGCTTTAAAATGCAATAGCGGCAATCCTCACGTAAACTGGGGCATATTTATAAAGGGGCTGGATTGATATTTTTGGCTATATTTTTGATTAGCGTTTTTTATGAAAAGCCCCGTACAGCCTTTTTTTTAAAACCTATTGACAATACAGCTTATACGGTGTAGACTATTTATACATGAGCGGCAAGGATTTTGTATAAAAATTAATGAAGGACGGCTGGAAACTTGACCGCGTTTCCGGCTCACATCACATTATGAGAAAAAACGGTGTAACCTTGTCCGTACCCGTTCATAGAAACGAAGACCTTAAAACAGGTCTTCAAAACGATCTTAATAAAAAGGCAGGATACAAGAAATGAAAACTTTTATACCTTGCGAAATTAAATTTTCAAAAACTGATAATTGCTGGTATGTAAAAGCCCCCGGTTTTTACAAAGGAATTATGACCTATGGCAACACATTGAAAAAAGCTAAAGCAATGGCAGCAGAGGCAGTCACGGGTCTTTTGGAAACGTATCTTGAACACGGAGATAAATTTAATATTCCGAAGGGCGGGACTTCAAAAGACTGGGTGAATATTGAAATAAAGCCTAGTTTAGCTTTTGCGCTATGGCTCCGCAATGCCAGAGTGTCACGCAAAATGACACTTGCCGAAATAGCTGAAAAAATGGGCGTAAAATATCAGGTCTACCAAAAACTTGAAAATCCAAAAACAGCTAACCCGACGCTTAAAACGCTTAAAAAATTAGAGGTTATATTTGATCAGGAATTAGTAGCGGTATAGACAGATAACATATATAAATGGCGGACGGTTTACAGCGTATAGCAAGGGCAAGGACATAACAGGCGAACTTCCCATAACGGCGCTTGCTGCTATTAATAAAGCTGGTTTACCATTACGGGGCGCATTTTCCGATATATCGGCAAATACACTTGAAAAGAAAATAGCCCGCAGTATTGCAAGACTATATAAAGCCGGAAAAATAAATGCCGCTTACTCTTGCCATGATTTACGGCATTATTACGCAATAACAGAGTACAAAGTGGATCGGGATATTCATAGGGTTTCAAGGCTTTTAGGTCATGCGTCAATTCAAGTAACAGAGCATTATTTAAAGGGATTAGGGAAACTGGATTAATGTCGAATTTGTACAGGGCTTTGCATACATAGCCCCGTACCATTGCACATAACGCCACATTATTAGTTATGTAAAGAATTACGGAAAATCGTGTATATTCTTATATCATTATTGACAATTATAGATGTCTACAGTAAACTACAGAATAGAAGGGGAAAGTGAAATCGGAGTCTCCGACTCCCGTTTCCCGCTAGGTAATGCACGGCTTAGCCGCTAGTTTAATCGACCTTAAACTGCGAGACTTCCTTTATCAGGTTATTAATGTCATCACGGTTTCTGCCGCTTAACTCGTTTATGTGGTTTACCGCGATATTGATCTGATCCGCTCCTGCGGACATCTCATTCATGCCGCCGGTGATTTCCTGAGTAGCCTTCTCAAGGTTCTTGCTTTCCCGGATCACTTCCTTGCTGCCTTCCTGCATTTCAAGCGAACTGCCGCGCACCTGACCTGTAATCTCGTTCACATGCCCGATTGCTTCGAGTATCTGTTTGCTTCCATGACCCTGCTCTTCCATCGCGTTGCGGATATTGTCTTCCTGTTCCGCAACGATTTTTACTTCCTTGTCGATTGCTTCGAATTTGTTAAGAACGTTTTCCGTTGATCTGGTAATTTTGTCGATGGACTCTTTTATCTTCTTCAGTACATTGCTGATCGTCTTGGACTGTTCGCTTGAATTCCGCGCCAGTTTGCGAATCTCATCCGCGACAACTGCAAAGCCTTTGCCAGCTTCGCCCGCGTGAGCCGCCTCAATCGCCGCGTTCATCGAAAGAAGGTTAGTCTGGCTGGCTATGTTCTGCATGACCGAGTTGATCTCCAAAAGCCCTTCGGACTCGCGGGCGATTTCCTGTATGTCCGCCGATACTTCCTGCAATCCTGCGCGTCCGACTTCCGATGCTGCCAGCAATTCCTTCACGTTCTCGGCATTTTTAACAAGGGTTTGTGTAACGGACTGGATGTTCGCCAGCATTTGTTCAATGGCGGACGAGGACTGGGCAACGCTGGAACTCTGGCGCTCTACATGGCTGTTTAGCCTGTCAATGTTAAAGACTATCTGCTCCATTGTCGCGTTGGTTTCGGTTACGCTGGCGCTTTGGTTGATCATCCTGCCCTTTATGCTCTGTATGTTCGCGGTGATTTCGTTTACCGCAGCGGCAGTCTCGTTCATGTTGCTGGCAAGATCATGGCCGATGTCGGATAACTCATGAGCTTCGCTTCTGATATGGAGGATCATTTCCTTTATTTTATTTAATAAACTGCCAAAGGAACGAATCATCATGCCGAGTTCATCCTTTCGCTCCAAATCCTTTTGCATCGCGGCTTTTTCTTCCAGAGTCAGGACAATATTGCCTGTCGTTCCGACTTTCTCCATAAAGGCTGAAAACGGTATGATCGTCTTTGTAATGTTAGTCGTAATAACAAATGCCAAAAGAATGCCTACAATTACCGAAGCAATGACGAATACTATGGTAATGCGTTCAAACATCAGACCGAGAGAGTGTATTTCTTCTATTTCTTCATTAAGCAGCATTCCTTCCCGGTCTTCCATTTTTTGTAAACCGTTGATAACCGCCTGCGTTGCCGGCAAAACCTCATCTCTGTACATCCTTGACGCTTCATTCGTTTCTCCGTTATTAATGTTCCTGATAATATCTCCTGCCTTGGAATGAATGAGACGGTGAGGTTCAATGATCTGATTTAACAGCGTAACAGCTTCCGGGTCAGTCATCCCTTTCACTTCATCGCTGTTAAGCCATTTACCCAAAGAGCAGGTGCCCGAATCAAGCGAGCCGGTGAACACCGCTCCGGTATACACCGTCTCGGACATCCCATGCCTCCAGGTATAATGCGAATTCAATATCGAAGAGATGGTTGATCTCAATTCTGACACGCCGTGAACTTTAGTGGTTAAATCAGTGAGCCTTCTGTCGCCGTATATCCCTACCATGCCAAGGAAAACACCTATTGCGGCAATAATAGTAAAACCGCCGAAAAGTTTAGTGCGTAATTTCATTTTTCCCAACCCTCCTAATATCTCGACCGTTGAAAGTTACTTCTATAATTATATTTTCGTCATGTATGCGGGTAGATAAAAGTACCAAAATTCACCTTTTTCTTAAAAAAAGATTACCCTTATATTAAAAATAAAAGGCGGCAGGCTGTTTGTCAAGAAAAGCAGTTGTTTTTTTCATAATGAAGCTATACATTTGTATAGTAAACTGTCGGTATCTCTATGGTTCTTGACAAACATACTCATTTTTAAGAATATTTAATCGGCGCTTCTTTCCGTCAGGCGGCTGTCGTATAACGGCTATTACCCCAGCCTTCCAAGCTGGAGACGTGGGTTCGACTCCCATCAGCCGCTTCAAGCAAGGTACTTTTTGAACAAGTTCAAAAAGGGAGATAAGCGGCTGCCTTCGGTCAGCCGCTTCAAGCAAGGTACTTTTTGAACAAGTTCAAAA
>JAIRRJ010000007.1 GCA_031256035.1 Treponema sp.
CCCCTTGC
This sequence comes from Treponema sp., assembly GCA_031256035.1. Classification (GTDB taxonomy): domain Bacteria; phylum Spirochaetota; class Spirochaetia; order Treponematales; family Breznakiellaceae; genus WQXQ01. The sequence continues at coordinate 9 of JAIRRJ010000007.1, forward strand.
GCGCCGCCTTCAGCTTGAACTTTTGGAACTGGTTTTTTCAGGCTGCGGCGAAGAAGAATTCCGCGAAAGAACGGGAAAGACAATCAGCGAACTGCGGAGCGGCAGCCTCGATCCTGAACTTATTTATCGCAAGCGTTTGTACCGTTATCCTGAAACCTACACTTCCAACACCCCGCCGCAGGTAAAGGCTGCCCGTGCTCTGGGCTGGAAAAAACGGCGCGGCACGGTGGAGTACCTGTGGACGGTGAACGGCCCTGAACCTACAGCTCTTCCCCACGGAAAGCCCGATTATGATCACTACATCGAATCCCAGATTTTCCCGCTTGCCCGTTCGATTGCCTCCGCACTTCACTGGGACGCGGATTTTTTTGTTATGCACAATAATGTTGACGCTGGTGTGAGGCAGATGGAGTTTGGGTTTGGCTGAAAATTATTCTCAAAAGACTTCCATTCTTGTAAAAAACCCGTTTTTGGCGGTATAATAATATATATTACATAGCATTGGAGGCTATATGAAAAAAGTTGTTTTTTTACTCTTTGTTTTTCTCGCGGTTCATTCTCTTTTCGCGCAGCAAAAATACGCCCTGGTTATCGGGAATGGGGACTATACCGGCATTTCAAAACTTAAAAACCCGGTAAACGACGCCAATGACATGGCAGCCGCATTGCAGGGGCTTGGCTTTACCGTAGACAAGGTGCTGGACGGAAACCTTGATAAAATGGAAACGGCGATAACTCTGTTCAAAAACCGGCTTTCCGTAGCAAAAAACACCTACGGTTTTTTCTTTTATGCCGGACACGGAGTACAGTCGGGCGGGATAAATTATTTGCTGCCGGTAAACGCCAATATACCCAGTGAAAATTACCTGAGGGAACGGGCAGTTTCCGTCCAGACCATGATGAGTGAATTAAACGAAGCCAAAAATGAGCTTAACATAATTATACTTGATGCCTGCCGTGACAACCCCTTTGGCTGGGCCAGGAGCGGCAGCCGGGGGCTTTCAGTGGTGAGCGCGCCTGTGGGGAGCATCGTCATGTATGCAACAAGCGCCAATTCGACAGCGGCGGACGGAACCGGACGGAACGGCCTTTTTACCGGAGAGCTTTTGAAGAGCCTTAAAACTCCGGGCTTAAGCGTGCAGGAAATGTTCAATAAGACAGGAGAGAATGTACTGCTGGCGTCAGGCAATGTACAGCACCCTGAAATATCAATCCGTTACTTTGGCGCCGCCTACATTGGCTCGCGGCCTTCGGGCGGTACAAACACGGATCCCGCCCCTGTGGTGCAGCCCAACCAAACCTACAAGATTGGCGACAAAGGTCCCGCCGGAGGATTTGTGTTTTATGACAAGGGACAGCACACAGACGGCTGGCGGTATCTGGAAGCGGCTCCGGTCGATTTGCAAAGAACTGAATGGGGTTTGAATGGAGAAGATGTAACCGGAACCCAAACAGGCATAGGTACAGGGAAACGCAATACGGAACTTATTATTGCCGCATTGAACCGTAAAGGCGAAAGCGGAAAAGCGGCGCAGTTATGCCGGGCGTATAACTTGAATGGGTACAGTGACTGGTTTCTGCCGAGCAAGGATGAACTTGATTTGATATACAAAAACTTGACGCAGAGAGGTATAGGCGATTTTAAAGCCACAGAAGACTGGATAAATTTTACACATATTTACTGGTCTTCGTCTCAGAGCAGTAATAATGGCGCGTGGTTTCAGGAGTTCAGCGATGGCTTTCAGGCCACCAACGTCGAAGTCAGCAAGATAAATACCCGTTCAGTTCGTGCCATACGCTCATTCTGATTTGGGAAGAGAGTAAAGAGCATGGGGCGAGAACGGGGTCTGACAACAGATTATACCACGAATAGCACGAAGCGTACCCGCGCGGGAAACTTCGTTGCATAATGCGGTACGGGGACGAATGGTACGAATAGATAATCTTACTTTTGGTATCATTCGTGTTCATTCGCTAGCGCACTGTCGGACACCTGACGGTGTCCTTGCTTTTATTCGCCAGGGCAAAGTTTTCTGGTGCTACAACGTTGGGAAGTTTGTCATCTACAACCGATGGTTGCGTTAGTCTGTTGTGTGGTAGATTCTTCATCTTCCCTTTGTGAACTTTGTGCCTTGGCTGCCTGCGAACCTGCGGTTCGAGTGTGAGGTCTTTTTCGAAGGAGAAAACGTATGCCCGTAGGTTTCACCCCCAAAGACATTCTTCATAAACTCATAGTCAGGTTCGCCCCGGCATCACTGCCTGGCGCGAAGAAACCTTATGTGCTGCGGCTCCCGCACAGAACCGTGCTCGACCAGCGCGTGCTTGCGGGCAAGGCGGATGCTTACAACTGCCCTGGGCTGAGGGATATGCGTTCTCGGGTTGGGAACCGATTGGTTCTCAGCTTGGGAACCGATGCGTTCCAGCTTAGGAACCAGTACGTTCCCAGGGTAGGAACGGGTACGCAGGAGCGCGTGGCCGATGTTTTTTGCAACTAAATGACAGTTGCACATTCCTTGTTTTTGCTGTACACTGTCAATTGGTGATGGTATGGCAAAGCATGAAAAGTTGCTGAAACGTTTGTTAAGCAGTCCGAATGATTTCACTTTTGCCGAACTTGAAACGTTGTTAACCGGTTTTGGCTTTCGGTTGTCAAATACCGGTGCCACAAGCGGCTCAGCCGTTAGGTTCATCAATCGTAAATCAGGTCAAATCATACGGCTTCACAAACCCCATCCGTCTCCGGTGATAAAACATTATCTTGTCAAGTTCATCATTAATGAGCTAAGGCAGGGAGGGTATCTGAATGACTGACAATCTACTCAAGTATAACGACTTTTACGGCAGCGTTGAGTATTCGGCGGCGGATGAATGCTTTTTCGGGAAGATCATAGGAACCGCCGATCTGGTAACATTTGAAGGTGAAAGCGTGGATAATCTTAAAAAGGCCTTTGCCGAAGCGGTTGAGGATTACCTTGTATTGTGTGAAGAAGCGGGCAAAGAACCGCAGAAATCCTATAAAGGCTCTTTTAACATCCGTATTTCACCCGAACTGCATAAAGAGGCGGCAGTCATTGCAAACAGAAAAGGCATTTCACTTAATTCTTTTGTGGAAAAAGCAATCTATGAGGAGGTTCACGCATAAAAATGGAACAGGATAGGCCGCTCAGGGAAGCGCCGCTGACCGAGGATATGTTGAAGGCGTATTCTATATGCCGCTTAAAGCTGGAAAAGCTCGAAGGAAACTACATCGAAACATACGGCAAGACTGAACAGGACATCAGTTTGGAAGCCTCAGAATGGGCGAGGAATACGGTATTTGACGATAAGGAACCCCTGCCCGGCATTGATCCCCGTACCGGCGCGTACGGCGCTGACTATGCTTCCATGGGTTTTTACAGCGCCGGTATGGATTACTCCGATCGGGGCGAACACAAAAAGGCCGCCGCCAATTTTACCAAGGCCATCGGGATTAACCCCCGGAACATCTATGCCTACCATGCCAGAGGCATTACGAGAATCTCTTTGGGGGAATACCAGCCGGCTCTTGAAGACTTCACGAATGCGGTTGAATTAAACCCCGTCATGCTGGCGCGTAACAACGGACAGAGCCGCGCGCTGGTGGAAACGCTGGACACTGATACCCGCTGCAGGCTGGAGCAAACGCTGGCAGAAAACCTGGTTAACCGGGGCGCGGCGTTCCAAAAGACAGGAAATTACGATGGCGCGCTCGCGGATTTTCGCGAGGCGGTTGATTATACCCCGGATTTTGCCGAAGCCTGGTCCAACATTGGCTGGATTTATTTCCTTCTTGATGAATACGAAGTGTCGATTGCCCACAGCACCAAAGCTATCGAACTTAATCCCAGCCTGTCCAAAACGTACTTTCACCGGGCTTTTGCTCTGGTGCGCATCGATAAATTCAAAGAGGCAATTCCCGACTTTGACACCGGACTTGCCATGCAGCCCGGCTACGCCAACGCCCATTCGCTGCGGGGTATCTGCTACTTGGCGCTGAAAGATTTTCAGCCCGCCCTTACGGACCTGGACGAAGCGCTGCGGCTCAATCCTGATGACGGTCAGGCGTATTACCACCGCGCGCTGACATACTACCAACTGGGCGAACGTGATAAGGCTTTCGCCGACTATAAGGAGGCTGTCCGTTACGACAGCAGTTACAAAAGCGCTAAAGTGTTATTTGAGTAACCCCCGCAGGAAGTTCATCATGTCCACGGCTATACTGCTACATCAGCGGCGCAAAGATGCGCAGCACATCGGGTATGATCCGCTGGAAAGCATTATTTGCACATTCTTTCAATGTTATTTCATGGGAAATCGGCACAGTGCGCATGAAATCTTCTTTAACTGCTTCAATTGTTTCGCTTGCATATAACAACACGCCGCATTCAAAATGCAGGTACAGGCTGCGGAAGTCAAGGTTAGTGGTGCCTACCGTGGCGATCCTGTCATCTGAAACAAAAGTTTTTCCGTGATTAAAACCCGATGTGTATTCATAAACTTTTACGCCTGCCTGAATTAGCCTGCGGTAATATGAACGCGATGCAGTCGCCACTATCCACTTGTCCCATCGGTGCGGGGTGATTATGCGCACATCAACT
>JAIRRJ010000093.1 GCA_031256035.1 Treponema sp.
GTTCCTGTGTTTGTTCATAAATCAAACTTGAAGCCGTTGCGCTTCGGTTCCTTTGGTTAGATTTTCTATCTTGAGGCATCTATTCCTACGGTTCGATTTTTACTTGAGGCACCACGGAGGAAAATGTCTAACCTGCCCTGTGAATGTAATTATATCTTTCATGGACGTGCCAGCAGGGGGCGTGGGAAATAGCTTGAGGAATCCGCCTACGGAGCCAGCGAACTGTCTCCTCGGCGGGGAACTCAAGAATCATTTCCCTGCCCCCTCTGCCACGCCCCCAGAGACATATTTACTCACCAAGGTCAGTTTACCGTATGGGTACGGGATTATATTCACACTTACGTAAACTTGACCTACATGTTGTTTCATAAATGTATGCCTAATAAAATTATTGAGGGGTGGCGGAGGTAAAAGTGCCTTGCTTGCAAGGTGCTTTTGACCTCCGACGGGACCCCAAGAAAAATATTAAGGCATACATTTATGCTTGTTTATTGCAGGGCAAGTTTAGCTCAGCCTGACAAACCCAAACCCAGGGAGTATACTATGAAAATATGGATCTCAGGCAGGAAGAGGCTCTTTACGAATATCTCGAAAATATAACCGAACCGTTTACGCTGGAAGAAATTACGTCCTTTCTGCAGGAATCCGATCACAAACGGAATAAAAGGCTGTCTCTGGAGGTTGCCGCACATCTGGATTCGCGGCATCTTGCGTTCAGGGTAGACAACCGGCATTGGATTTCCCGAAGGGGCTGCTTTGAGCCTGTAGAATTTGTGATAACTCCCTCCCGGCTGGAACTGCTTAACGGTATATTGATTCCCGGCCACCGGTGCGTTCCCTTTGCCCATCCATTAACGCTGCCGCATCACTACAAGTTTTTCTGGAAAGGCAGCCCGATCCCGGTAACCACCACCGAAGCGCCTCCTGAAGACTTGTACCCCTACTATTGCATTTACGGCGAAGAGTTTGCCCCTCAGTACATTGCAAGGGATAATCCTCAAAATGAAGAGGCGTTTAACGCAGACCCCTACGAAGACCCGGTTGAAGTCTCAGTGCACACTTTGGATATGCGCGTCATTTACCGCGAAAGTTCCTTTGTGCCGGGAGACCGTTTCATTGTGCGCACACTGGACTGGAAGGAATGTTATTTTGAACTGGAAAAAGCAGGCAAGGATAACTGGTCAAAAGCTGAGTTGAACAAGTGGATGGAAGCCGCCGAAACCGGTTTTGAAAATAGTTTTGCGCTTTTGGGAACAGGGACATCAACAGAGGAGCAGGTCGCTTATGCCTACTGGTTCGGCGGCAAACGCATGAGGGCGGTTCCCGCTTATTCACTGGAAGAATTCCTTTACCAGAAAACCGAACGCATAGAGACTGTACCCTACGGCATTGAAACCCGCTTCTGGCACGCCGGCAAAGAGATTCCCGACAACAAGACCCTTAAAAATTATTCGCTTCCGCCCGACAGGACATTTGTGGAAGATATGCTGTTCAGGAAAAATATCCCCATTTCGGAATTTGTAATTCTTGCTTATATACGGGATGCGTTTTTCCGCAATGAAAAAGATATTGATGAAATGATAAACCGCGTCATTCCGCCTGTTGTGCATTTTGATGAAGCGGAATGGGATATAATCGCCGGTTTTATTTCCGACAGCATGGAAGATTTCCGGGACAGTTACTCGTTGTTTCTGGATAAGAACACCGGCCCTCTAAGGCAGCGCGTTGCGGAGCTGCACACGGCGGTCATCGATCTTTCCGCAAGGCTGTTAAAAGGCGAGATTGATGCCTCGTGGCTGCCGAGGCACACCTTTATCGTTTTGTCCCAGATTCAGACGCACGCAGCCTGCCTTCTCGAAGACCTCGCCTTTGACGATCAGCCTCCTGAGACAGAAATAACAGCAATGGATAACTCACTGGACAGTATGGTAGATACCTACACCGATGTCAAAGAACTTATAGACAACGCCATGGACAATTTCAGAAGGAGCAATCTGACAGTGATCCACGGCGGCAGAAGCTCAGGGCAATTATGGCGGATAATCCAGATTAGCATTTCGGGACTCAATGTCTGGCGCCGTGCGGTAATCCCGAATGATTGTTTTCTGGATGAACTTCACCGGATCATACAAACCGGCATGAACTGGAAGAATGTGTACCGTTACAGTTTTTATACTGAAAGTTCCGAAGGCGACAGGCAGCACTTTCATGAAAAAACAAAAATCAGCGACATTGATTTTCGCGGTAAAAAAGAATTGATATATGAATACGGAGTTAACTGGATCGTAAAAGTAATGATAATGTCCTCGTACCAACCCGTAAAAGATGAAAACGTGCGCTTTGTTACAGGTGAAGGCGCTGCTCCTCCCGAAACCATCGGCGGCCCCCGTCAATTCGGCAAAATTTTATCTTCTATGGAAACCGGCAGCAGCGAAGAAGCCCAGCGTGAATTGGGTATCTTTATGGAAACCGCCGCTTTTGATTTGGAAAAGTGCAACCGGAATCTCCGTGCGCTGGATCACCCCGCAATTATCCCGGCGGAAAAAAAAGATGAGTGAAAGAAGATGAAATTGCCGCCACTGCCGGGGAAGTTATACGTGGTGCCTCAAGTAAAAATCGAACCGTAGGAATAGATGCCTCAAGATAGAAAATCTAACCAAAGGAACCGAAGCGCAACGGCTTCAAGTTTGATTTATGAACAAACACAG
>JAIRRJ010000002.1 GCA_031256035.1 Treponema sp.
AGAGTCAAAACAGCTCTTTATCAGCATCGGCAGAAACCGCCGTCTTTTTCCCAGAGAATTAATAGCCTTTATTCTTTCAAAAACTTCTGCTCAAAGGGAAGATATTGGTATTGTCAGAGTCCTTGATAATTATTCATTTGTGCAGGTCAGGAATGCGGCGGCGGATAAAATCATCGAAACCCTGAACGGAACTTCATTCAGGGGAAGGACGCTTACTGTCAATTTCGCCAAGCCAAAAAGTGATGACAATGATAAAACTTCAGAATGAGACCGGCTCAGAATGAGACGAGCTCAGAATGAGACGAGCTTTAACAAATAAAGAATCAAAAAGATAAAAACAATGTTCGATACGATTCCCGCAATCATCACAAGCCAAGCTGCCGCTTCCAGAGTATAGGCTTTCATTCCGTAACGCAGCGCTATGTGCCGTGGCAGTCCGGGCAGCGCGCCGAAACTTACAAATGGGTCTATTGATTTGCCGGGCAGGCTGTCGTTTTCATTAAGGACGCCGAAAACATACCACTGTGTTTTTTTCTTTTTTGAAAATTCCGGTATCAAGATGGGGATATCATTATCTACGTCATGAAGAGAATTGACCTTTCTGAAGCCATATTTTTCCCCGGTACATAAAATGCAAATGTCAGAGCCTGTAGTTAGATAGCGAAAAGGAAGGAGCGCAAGATCGCGGTACGCCCTTAAATTCCTCGCATGCCACGCCATCCTGCGGTACATGACCGTAAACAAAAGCCCTGGCGGAATCATCGGAAGGATAGGTATGAATACCGCTATAATTGCGGCTATAACAGGCAGACGGAATGCTGGTCTGTAAAGGTATGATGCGGCTATATAAACGAGCGACAACGCGCCCATAACAAGAGAAACGGGGGTGATGCCGTTCCAGTATTCATTATGCTTCCTCCCTGCGCCGATGATGCTGTCTGTCAGCACATTTTCCGGGCAGTCATAAAAAATCACCACGAGCGGCTTTTCTTTTGTAGAAGTAAAACTCAAGCGGTTGTCCTCTGTGGTCAGGAGGCCTCCGACAAACACTTTCGCCCCTTCGGTCAAAGTTGAGATGCGGTTCCATCGTATCCTCTCAGGGGCTTCAGGAGACACCCCTTCCTGCGCCGGCAGTAACCAGCATTTTGTATTCGCAAGGGATACGGGAATGGTGAGATTTTCCCCCTTTACCCAAAGAGTGCGCCCATCTGTGATTGATTCGATACTTCCCGTGAAACGGAAAACCCCGCCGCTGTCTCCGTGGTATTGCCGGTAATTCAGAAGGGGAGAGAGCCTTAGTTCGTCAAAACGCCGTCTGAAACGTCTCCATTTATACCTAGAGTACAAAGCCCCGGTAAATGGAACAATGGCGTACCATACCGCCGCCAAAGAGAGTATGACTAGATAGAGCGAAAATTTCATGGTATCATCCCTCCATGCCCATAACCCGTTTAACCGTAGGCGCTCTTCAGACCAATTGCTGGATACATCCCCTTGATAGCGAAACTTGCGCCGTCATTGATCCGGGAGCCGAAGCGGACACAATAGTATCCGCTCTTCTTAAATTAAAGCTTGCCCCTCGTTACATTTTACTCACCCACGGGCACTTTGACCATATCGCCGCCCTGCCTCTGCTGATGCAATCTTTCGATTCAAAGCCGCAAATCGCCGTACACCGCCTTGATGCGGAATATCTGGGCAATGATTCCTACAAAGTTCACTGCCGCAGCGCTGCCGCCGTGATGGGCGATACTTCATTTATTGACGCGTTATGGAAATCGTTTCCTTCAAACACAATGCCGCCGCCTGATATCCTCCTTGAAGAAGGCGATATGGCGGGAGCATTGACCGTTCTGCACATTCCCGGACATACACAGGGCAGCATTGCACTCTGGGACAAAACGGAGGGCGCTCTTTTTACCGGGGACACTCTTTTTGCCGGCGACTACGGGCGCACCGACCTCCCCGGCGGCAGTGAAGAGCAGATAATAGCAAGCCTGCGCCGCCTTTTTACTCTGGACGGAAAAATCAAAGTCTACCCCGGTCACGGCCCTGCAAGTACCATAGGCAAAGAAGCGGGCAGGGGGCTGGTTTAGTGATGTTTTTTATACGGTCTGGTACATCAGGTTAATGACCCACAGGAGGCCGTAAAGCGTGACAAATTATTTCTTCCTGACATAAATCCAGGAATTGCCTTTTTTTCCGGTTCTTTTGACAATACCCATTTTTGTCAGAACATACAGAGCCTTTCTCGCTGTGTCAGTGTCAATACCTGCGGTTTCAGCTAACATTGAACCGGTAAAGGCCTGTTTTTTTTTATATGGGACAAAACGCAGATAGTCCGCGGGTTTTTCAAGCAGGATGCTTTCATACCAGGCGGCCAGTTCCCGGTCGAAGATGCTTATACCTTTCCGCCGCCATGCGCCTTTGCCGTCTTTGACGCGTTTTTCGGTTATTTCCGCCATGACAATTTCAATCGCTAATCCCCGGATTAATGGCAGTTCGGGAGCGTACATCAGTGCGTCAAAAAGTTTCCATGGCGAACCTTTCAAAGGGCTTTTTCGCCGGTGCAGCAGCGCGCCAAGCGATTTTCGCCTGCGGCCGGGTTTGTATGTTTCAATATACTTTTGGGCCGCAATGGGGTGGATGATTCTGACCTTTCCCGCGGCGGCGAATTCCTTTACTTTTTTTTTCAAAGGGGCAAAACTGCCGATTTGAACTTCGATATATTCGCCATCGGCGCTTATTACGTCAGCAACATACTCGCCGACAATCGCTTCGGTTTCCCCCTCGTTGCCGGCATAACTGTATTTTAAGGTACGGTGGAGGCTGCTCTCGTTCCTTGTGCCTATTAATTTTTTACGTGTACTCAAGAAGTTCCTCTGCACTCAGTAATTCAAGGTAATGGAAGGTTTCATTTCCCCCCTTGTTTTCATCTGTTTTAATCCTTGAAACGCGAAAAGCTATCATTTTGTTTGTCGGAAGCGGCGGGACAAGCCGGTTGCCGTTCATGTCTACAATTGAATTGAAAGAAAGCCTCCCGTTTATTTCCTGCACATCCCCTTCGGGAAAAACAATGAAAAAGTCATTTGTAAACATAGATAAAGCGTATTGAAAACGCAAAATAATCGCAATCCGTCAAAACTACTATATAAGTGTATAGGATAACAGACAAAAAAACGGTTTTTTGGCGAAAAAAAAGAAAGATATAGCTTGACCTGTAATTTTCTCTTGATTTATTATAGACAAGTGACTAATAGTGTCATTTAATGGGGTTTTGAGGGATTTTGTGGAAAATAAAATATCATCAGGGACATTTGAAAGCACTCTCGATGAAAAAGGCCGTGTCGTAATACCGGCAGCCCTTCGCGACCATTTTATGGGGAAGCTGGTGATTACCCACGGCGAGGAGTTGAGTGTTCGCGTATTTACGAAAGACGGTTATGAAAAACACCTCAATGATCTGAAAAAAGACGCCCCAAAACTGGATTATGATCAAAAATTAGCCTATAAATACCTTTATCAGGAAAATCCCCAAAAAGCTGAAATTGATTCCAAAACAGGACGTATTCCGATTCCTGCCTATTTCAGGACTTATGCAAAATTATCAAAAGACTGCCTTGTGTTAAGTATTGACGGCCATCTGGAAATTTGGGATACAGGCTTGTTCCTTGAATTCCTTAACAATATGCGGCTCATTGCAAAAGAAGCCACCAGAAAACGTGATAGTATTGATTTTTATTCAACAGGAGAACAATCCTGATGGAATCTGTTCATACACCGGTTTTGTTGGAAGAAACCCTGGAATATCTCAAGCCCAGGGGGAAAAACGAACTAATGGTGGACGCTACCTTGGGAGAGGGCGGGCATAGCAAAGCCTTCCTTTCAAAATACCAGGAATTAAAAGTTGCGGGGATAGATGCAGACAGCAACATTCTCTCTGTTGCAAGGGAGAGGCTAAAAGAGTATAAAGACCGCATTTATTATTATTCGGGCTGGTCGCAGGATTTTTTTGCGGAATACCCTGCTGAGTTAAAACGTCCCGATACCATTCTGAATGATTTGGGAGTAAGTTTCTATCATTACAAAAAGAGCGGCAAAGGTTTCAGTTTTGCTACAGACGAATTTTTGGATATGAGACTTGATGTTTCAGAAGGGGTACCGGCGGCGGATTTAATCAAGAGGCTTCCTGTAAATGAGCTTGCAGACCTTTTGTACAACAATGCGGGCGAAAGGTTTTCCAGGCGTATCGCTTCGCTGATTGTTAAAGAGCGGCAAAAGGGAGATATTACCACAGCTTCAGCTCTCGCTTCCCTTGTGGAAAGAGCGGTCCCTGCCTCTCAAAGGCACGGGCCTGTACATCCGGCGACAAAAACCTTCCTGGCGTTGAGAATCGCTGTTAACGGCGAGTTGTCGCGCCTTCCAAACCTCCTTGAGGGGGCGCTTAGAGTTCTTGAGCCTGGCGGAAGGCTTGGCGTGATAAGCTTTCATTCGCTCGAAGATAAGATAGTCAAGAATTTTTTCAGAGCCATGAATAAAAACTGCACTTGTCCGGCAACTTCTCCGATATGTAATTGTGGTCAACGTTCGGTAAAAATTCTGACAAAAAAGGGAATTGCGCCCGGAAAAGCGGAAATTGAGCGGAATCCTCCGTCACGAAGCGCCAGACTGCGGGTTGTTGAGAAAATTTTGGATGAGGATGGTCAATGAAAAAATACATTTTCTTCTATTTTGCGGTTATTACCATACCGCTTTTTCTTGGACTGCTGGTTTGGCAATCCAATAAATATTTGACCCTGAGCAGAGAAATCAAGCGCCTTGAACAGGCGCAGACTGAGTGGGTTGAAAGCAACAAGCGTCTTGTTGCGGCAATTGCCGAAAATTCTTCCCAGGAAAGAATAGAAAATATCATTTTAAGAGATTCCAGGCTGCAAAAAATACGTCCTGAAAACGTACTTCAGATAAAAATTACGGAGGCAAGATAACTTGGTTTCTGATCTTATGAGTTTTTCTGAAATTTCGCGTTCTCTTGGCGCAGATCATATTTCCTGTGCCGGAAATACGGGCTTTTCGTCCGTTTCAATCGATTCCCGCAAGGTGAAACAAGATTCTCTTTTTATTGCTCTGCAAGGAGCTTCCTGTGACGGCCATGCTTTTGTCGGCAGCGCATTTAAAACAGGAGCAGGCGGCGCGATAGTGGAAGCGTCAAAAGTTGAAAAATACGATCTTTTTAATATTGCCAAAAAAGCAGGGAAAGATTTAATCATAGTTGATAATGCGTTAAAGGGGCTTCAGAACGCAGCCGCAGCTTATCTTAAAAAATTTCCGGCGCTCATTAGGATCGGGATCACTGGTTCTTCCGGCAAGACGACAACAAAAGAAATAACAGGCGCAATTATCTCCTGCGAAAAAAATACGGTAATGAACGAGGGGAATCTTAATTCAGAGACGGGGATGCCTCTTTCTGCGTTTGAAGTGCGCCATTGGCACGAGGCCGGAGTTTTTGAAATTGGGACAAACAGAAAAGGCGAGATTTCCGAATCAACAAAAGTCCTTAAACCAAACATCGCAGCAGTCACAAACGTAGGTCATGCCCATATCGAAAATTTCGGCAGTATTACTGAAATAGTTAAGGAGAAAAAAAATATTTTTTCATTTATGACAGATGGTGATGTCGCGCTTGTTCCTGATAAGGATGAACACAAGTGTTTGCTGGCAGAAGGCGTAAAAGGAAAAATACGCTATTATAGCGCGGATTCAATGCCTGAGTTTGAAGGAGTGCGCGACCTAGGGCTTGACGGAAGCGAAATCACCTGGGCAGGTGAAAAAATACATTTTGCCCTGCCGGGAAAACATTCACTTGATGACGCCATTGCCGCCATTGCCATCGCAAAAGAAGTTCCCGTGAGCAACAGCGCGATAAAGCAGGGGCTTGAAAAAGTAAGGCCGCTTTTCGGCAGGCTTGAGATTATAAGGGGAAGGACAACGGTTATTAGGGATTGTTACAATGCAAATCCTGAATCGACTGCGAAAAGCATTGAATTTTGCGATTCTCTTGACTGGCGCGGCAGGCGCGTTTATGTAATTGCAGACCTTCTTGAGTTAGGTGAAATTTCAGCCTCTGTTCACAGGGAATTGGGCGCGCTGCTTGCAAAATCAAAAGCGGATATGATTTATCTTTTTGGAAATAAAATTGAAGCTGCCGCCGCGCCTGTTGCGGACAGCGGAAAAAACTTTTTTTACACGGACGATATGGATAAACTGTCATTGGCTATGGATCGTTATGTGCAATCGAATGATATTGTTTTGCTGAAAGGTTCGCGCAAATGTGCGCTGGAACGGTTAACCGGCATGCTTACGGGGGTATCAAGTGTTTCTTGAATTTATCTATCCGCTTTTCAAATATTTTACCCCGTTTAATGTATTTTTGTACCTTACAATCCGGGGCGCATTTGCCGCGCTTACCACTCTCTTGGTATTCTTTGTTTTCGGCGGCAGGATTATTGAATTTTTACGCAAGTTAAAAGTAGGGCAGTCAATAAGAGAAGACGGTCCGCAGTCGCACTTAAAAAAATCGGGAACGCCGACTATGGGCGGACTACTGATTATACTTTCGGTTTTGGTGGCTATGCTGTTTTGGGGAGATTTACAGAACAGGAATATCTGGATAATCATGAGTTCATTTGTTGCTTTTGGTCTTATAGGCTTTACAGACGACTATCTTAAAGTTACCCGGCATAATGCTTCGGGGCTTAAAGCATGGGTAAAGCTCGTCTGCCAATTCGCAGTGGCGATAACAATTATGCTGTTCTTGTATTTTGAAGGCGGAGAAAATGTTACAGCACTGTATATTCCTTTTCTGAAGAATCCTGTTCTTGACATGGGCTGGCTTTGGATTCCTTTTGGAGTGCTGTTGATTGTTGGCGAATCAAACGCGGTAAATTTTTCAGACGGGCTGGACGGGTTATTGGCAGGACTTTTAATTCTGGTTTTTATAACCCTGGCGATCCTTACATATATTTCAGGGCGCACGGATTATTCATCGTATTTAGGCATAGTTTATATCGCAGGGGCCGGGGAACTTACTGTGTTCTGTCTCGCCGCCGCCGGCGCCTGTGTCGGGTTTCTGTGGTTTAACGCGCACCCGGCGGAAGTGTTCATGGGCGATGTGGGCAGCCTTTCTCTTGGCGGCGTTATAGCGGTAATATCGCTTATTACCAAAAAAGAAATTTTAATACTTGTAATCGGGGGAGTGTTTGTGCTGGAAATCGCTTCGGTGATTATTCAGGTGGCGTATTTCAAGTTGAAGAAAAAAAGAATTTTCAAAATGGCGCCCCTTCATCATCACTATGAGCTTATCGGATGGCCTGAAACCAAAACGGTTATTAGGTTCTGGATTCTAGGCGGGTTATTCGCAATAATTGCGTTATCAACTTTGAAGATTCAATAGAGGGCTGAATGTATCATTTTGAGGCTGAAAAGGCGCAAGACTTGAGACAATCTCATATCTTTTTCGCATGCGTATTGCTGCTGACAGGCGTGGGGCTTGCTACTCTATATTCGGCGTCTTTTGCCTATGCGCAGAGGTTTATGAGAAACAGCCACCAGCTTATAGTAAGGCAGTCAGTTATCGCGGCGTTTGGGCTAGTTTTGTTTTTTATTGTTTCACGGATTAACCTTGAAAAAATAAGAAAAATTATTGTGCCTCTTCTGGCGTTAGCTGCTTTTTTATGCGTTATGGCAATAATCCCGGGCATTGGAGTGGAAAAAAAGGGCGCATCACGCTGGCTTGAAATTGGCTACCTGTCATACCAGCCGTCCGAGATGGTTAAATTTGTACTGCCTTTATATTTGGCGCACATTCTGGAGAAAAAAGAAGACAATCTTCACGCTTTCAGTACGGGCATACTGCCTCCGGTTCTGATAACGGGTATTTTTCTCGCTCTCATTTACGCTCAGAATAATTTTTCAACTGCGGTTTTGATTATGGTTAACGCAATGGCGATTTTCCTTTTTGCAGGTCTGCGTTACCGCTATTTTGCCGCCGTTATTATGGTTTTTGTGCCGGTATCGGCGCTTCTGGTGTTTACAAAGACTCACCGGGTAATGAGGCTTTTAAGTTATCTGAAACCAGAATGGGATCCCATGGGCGCCGGATTCCAGGTTCGCGCAAGCCGTCTTACGATAATATCAGGCGGTTTCTGGGGGAAGGGGATAGGACAGGGAACGAGAAAAATCGGGAGCGTTCCCGAGATACATTCGGATTTTATTTTCAGCGCGTATGTTGAAGAGACAGGTTTTTTAGGTGTAGTGTTTTTCTTTGTAATTATTACGGTATTCGCTGTTTTGGGATACAAAATCGCGCTTGGTGCCAATTCTGTCTACAAGAGGCTGCTTGCCGGCGGATTGACAACAATGATCGTATCACAGGCGCTCTTGAATGTTGCGGTGGTTGCGGGCGCTCTGCCGGCTACGGGAATCCCGCTGCCTTTTTTTTCTGCCGGAGGTTCTTCACTTGTAACATCTCTTATTTGCGCAGGCCTCATTGCCAATGTCGCAAGAAAGAAACAGATTTTGCCCGTGCATGAAAATACCGCAGGTGAAAACGCACCGGAGGAAAACGATGACAGGTAATTTTTCATACGCCGCCGGTGTAAACAGCAGAACAAAACCCGTAAAAAAAACAGATAAGGGTCTTAAGCGCATAGCTGCATTTGCCGGAATCGTTCTTGCGGCAGAATTGATATGGCTTTTAGGAATCAGCCCCAGCATACCGTTTACAACTGTGGAAGTTCACGGTTTCCGGGGATTTGACCGCAGTGAGATACTTGCCTGCGCCGGTATTAACGACAGAGCTTCGTTTATTTCAACTAATGTCAAAGAAGTTCAAAAACGGCTTGCCGCGCACAATCTGGTAGAATCGGCGAGAGTGACTAAACGCTTTCCTGACAGATTAACAATTATTCTTGTACCCCGCAGGGCGGTTGTGGTAGCACTGGCATCAGCCGGCGCCGGACAACTGCCCCTGTACATTGACAGGCATGGGGTTATTATGAAAATGGGCGGCGATGTTGAAGCTAACGATTTACCTGTGCTTTCAGGGCTGGTGTTTGAAAATCCGCAGGCCGGCATGCAGCTGCCGGAATCGCTTTTGCCGCTGCTTGAAAGTATTTCAGGAATTGCAGGTGTTTCGCCTGAACTTTTAACTGCAATTTCAGAAATTCATGTTGAAAAAAGAGCATGGGATGGACTGGAACTGGTTCTTTATCCTGTCCACAGTTCAATCCGTGTACGCGTGGAAAATAATATATCAGGCGATGTTATTCGCTATATTTTACTTGTGCTTGATGTGTTGGAATCCCGTAACCCAAAACCGGAGGAGATTGATTTCCGCTCTGGATTGGGGTCATATAAGATTAAGGAGACTTCCTTATGGTAAAAGATGATATTATTGTTGTATTGGACATCGGTTCAACATGGGTGTGCGCCATTATAAGTGAACGTAATGCAGACGGAGTTTATGTAATTACCGGAGTGGGCGTCAGGCCTTCCACAGGTTTAAGAAAAGGCGTGGTGGTAAATATTGAAGCTACTCTCCGCGCAGTCTGCGCTGCCATAGAAGACGCGGAAATGATGAGCGGTCTTGAAGTGCATGAGTGCTGGATGGGCATCGGCGGAAATCATATCAGCGGACTTAATTCGCGCGGAGTTGTAGGAATCAGCGGTAAAAAAAGAGGCAACAGGGAAATTGGGCAGGAAGATATTGATCGCGTAATTGAAGCCGCAAAAGCTGTGGTGATTCCCATGGACAGGCAGATACTGGAGGTGATCCCTCAATCTTATATTGTGGATGATCAAAAAGGGATAAGGAATCCAATGGACATGATTGGCGTCCGCCTTGAAGCTGAAGTGCATATTATTACCTGCACCGTTACCGGTGCGCAAAATTTAGTCAAATGCGTAAACCGTGCCGGTTTCAGAGTAAACGAACTCATACTGCAAACGCTGGCGGCAGGCAGGGCTGTTTTAACTCAGGAAGAAATTGATCTTGGCGTGGTCATTATTGATATCGGTGGCGGCACCACTGATGTACTTGTCTATGCTGACGGTACTCCGTATTCAACATATACCATTCCAGCCGGAGGCGCTCAGGTAACCGGAGACATATCAATAATTAAAAACATCTCTCTGGAAAACGCGGAAAAAATAAAAGTTGAGGCAGGCTGCTGCTGGGAAGCTCTTCTGGATGAAGACGAGGTTGTAATTGTGCCGGGAGTAGGCGGCAGGGCTCCTATGTCAATTCCACGCTCCCAAATACTGACCATTATAAAACCCAGAATGACGGAAATTTTTAAGATGGTCAAACAACAGCTTGATAGTCTCAATTTGCCAAGACTCCTTGGCGGAGGAGTGGTATTAACCGGCGGCGGAGCACAGCTTACAGGCGCTGTTGAACTTGCAAGCGACATAATAAAATTGCCCGCAAGGCTGGGCTGTCCCATTCCTACGCCCGAATTGAGCGGACTTGTGGAAGAATACCGTACGCCTTCTTATGCGACCGCTGTTGGTCTTGTACTTGAAAGCGTAAGGAGAGCGAATGCGGCAGGCCTCCTGCGCGGCTCCGATCCAAGACAGGGAGATAAAAAACCAGCCGACTTGATTGACAAATTAAAGTCATGGCTTAGAGAAGAATTTTTTTGACAGGTGCAGTTTCTGCGTTAGTCAAATTAATTATAAAAGAATTCGAGAGGGGGAATTTTTATGAACATTGTTTCGGTATGTGAAAAACCGCAGGTTATCAAGTTCAGGCCACAGGAAGAATGTGCGCCTGTTCCTGCAATTATTAAAGTGATCTCTGCCGGCGGGGGCGGGGCGAACGCACTAAACAGGATAATCGGAACCGGACATTCGGAAGTTCAGTATTTTGCGGTGAACACCGATATTCAGGATCTTTACAACAAGAGCAAGGCAAAAACCAAAGTACAGATAGGCGCAAAACTGACAGGCGGCCGGGGAGCGGGCGGCAAACCGGAAGTCGGCGAAAAAGCTGCGATGGAAGACAGGGAAAAAATCATGGAAATGCTCAGCGGTGCGGATATGATTTTTATTACCGCGTGCATGGGCGGTGGAACAGGAACAGGTTCCGCACCAGTGATCGCGGAAATCGCGAAAGAGCTTGGCATCCTCACTGTCGCGGTTGTTACAACGCCGTTTGATTTTGAAGGCCGCTACAAGATGAAGATAGCGAAGGCGGGAATTGACAAGCTGCGGCCGGTGGTGGATACCCTCATCGTTATTCCAAACCAGTATCTTTTTAAAATTGTGGATTGCAATACATCCCTTGATGACGCATATCTTATTGCGGATGAAGTTCTTTGCCGGGGAGTATTGGCAATTTCTGATCTTATTACCAAAACCGGGTTTAAAAATACCGATTTCGCCGATGTGGAAACCATAATGAGAGGGCAGGGCGACGCTTTGATGGGCATAGGTTCTGGTTCAGGCGGCAGCCGCGCCAAAGACGCTGTTGCGCAGGCCATTGATAACCCCCTTCTGGAAGATACAAGTTTGGACGGAGCTACAGGAATCCTCGTTAATATTGCAGGCCCAAAAGGGATTACTCTGGTGGAAATCGAAGAAATGATAAAAACAATTAAGGAAAAATGCGATCCGGAAGTAAACATCATTCATGGCGTACGCATAGATCCTGAACTTGATAATTCTATTCATATTACGGTAATTGCCACCGGTTTTAAATCTACCCGCGCTGCACAGTCAAATTTACCCTGTGAAAAAAAGAAGGAACCTGACTTTATCAATTTCGAAGAATATGTCAAAATCCGGGAACGTACAAAAAACCCTCCGTATCTTAGTTACTTACCGCAGCGTGAGTATCAGGATGATTTGGATTTCCCATCGGTGCTCAGAAATCATGATTACAAAGCGGAAGAAAAAAAAGAGTCCGGAAGCGACAAGTATTTTAAGGAAAAAGCGGAGTAATAGATTGGAAAAATCGGAATTGCTGAACAGATTTTGTTCCCGCCTTGTCGCAATAGAACGAAAAGCTGTTTTAACCAGAGACAGTTACCGCTTTGAGATAAAGCGTTTTCTTGACTTTCTTGAAGAGAAAAAAACAGAACTGGATAAAGTGGACAGTGTTTTTATTGCGGAATATTTATCTGTGCGGCGGAAAAACGATAATATCGATTCGCGATCTGTGGCCAAGGCAATCTCAAGCCTTCGCTCATTTTTCCGATTTGCCGCTGATGAAAAGCTGATAAATGATAATCCCGCTTCTGTTCTTGAAATCCCCAAACGCCGGGCGTCACTTCCTGAAGTACTGGAAAAGGATGCAATCGAAGATTTGTTGGATAAAATAAATACGGCAAATCCCACCGGCATTCGGGACAAGAGTCTTTTTGAGTTGATCTATTCTGCGGGATTAAGAGTATCGGAAGCAGCCGGACTTAATATTCGGGATATTGATGTCGAAAACAACATTGCGAAAGTCAGGGGGAAGGGGAACAAAGAACGGCTGGCGCTTTTCGGGCAGGAGGCTGCACGGCAGCTTAAGGAATATCTTGATGAAGCAAGGCCAAAACTTGCCGAAGGCAAAGCGAGGAGTCAGGCTCTTTTTATCGGGAGAACAGGAAAGCGGCTTTCCAGAAAGGGCATTTGGAAAAATTATGCGAAATGGGCGGGGCTTGCAGGAACTTCTTCGCGCATTCATACGCTGCGGCACAGCTTTGCCACCGGGTTGTTAAAAGGCGGCGCGGATCTCAGAACCGTTCAGGAACTTTTGGGGCACGCTGATCTTTCTACAACGCAGATTTATACTCATGTGGATGTTGGTCTCCTTCGCGAAAACCACAAGAAGCATTTGCCGCGGCTTAAGACGGCTGAATTGTGAGATGACCGGAATGAATAAACTTAAAGAATTTGTAATAGGAATCCTCATATTGTTTATCGTCGGTATGCTGGTACGTTTTGTGTATCTGAATGAAAGTACCAAAAGCCACAGGCATCTTGCGAAGCGTATCTCGGAATTAAGCCCGCGAGGGGGACCGCCGGAAACCATTGACGGACTGAGGAAAGCAATCGCCCTTTATGAAGCGCAGATTGAACTTAACGTAAAGGAAGGGGCGCAGACAGGCTCGTACTGGAAAATCCTTGCTATAAGGCTTGCCGACAAAGGCATGCATCAGGATGCCCTTGCCGCTCTTGAAAGGGCAATATACTACAATGCTGAGGAGGCTATACTTTACAATCTGACAGGTGTTTCCGCGGGCATAGTCGCAAAATCAATTGTTGGTTTTTCAACTAACGCGGAGAAGGAAAGAGAACATTATTATAGACTTTCCGAAAACTCTTATTTGCGCGCAATGCAGATAGATGAACTTTATCTAAAACCCATGTATGGGCTTGCTGTATTGTATGTTTTTGAACTTGACAGACCGGCGGAAGCAATTCCGTACCTTGAACGTTATCTGAAAATGCAGACATCGGATATTTCTGCGATGTTTATTCTTGCCAGGGCGTATTATTTAACCGAAAGATTTTCACAGGCGATAGAGCTTTACGACAGGATCATCGCGCGTACAAAAGACGCGAAAATCAAGGCGGAAGCGCAAAACAACAGGGATATTGTTATGAGGCTGGATTATGAATGATCGTGAAATAATTAACATAATTATCGCCCTTTTACACGGTGTAAAGCCCAATGAAAAGATGAGGCTGTTGGAGAAAGTTAATCATGAAAATGATTTTGACATTTTGTTAAAAGAAAACATAGAAGATTTTTTGAACCGGAAATTAAAGAATTACCGTTATATGGACGGGATTTATGAAAAGGCTGTGAAGATAGCGGCTGTTTGCAGAATGCGGTCAATTAAATTTGTATCGCGGCTTGATTCATCTTATCCGTTTTTGTTAAATGAAATTCACGATCCTCCGCCTGTGCTTTTTTACAGGGGTGAGCTGCCGGGATACCAAAAGCCGCTTCTTGCCATGGCCGGAACCCGCCATCCAAGCCCCGAAGGGGCGAATCAGGCGTACATGATTGCGCGCGGCATGGGGCAGGCGGGTTTTTCTGTTATTTCAGGCCTTGCATTTGGAATTGACGCAATGTCGCACCGTGGAAACCTTGACGCCGGCGCTCCCGGTTATGCTGTAATGGGCTGCGGTTTGGATGAAATCTACCCCAGAGGCAACCGTGTATTGGCAAAACGGATACTGGATTCGGGAGGCGCGTTGATATCCGAATATACTCCCGGAACGCTTCCGTATAAATGGAATTTCCCGGCGAGGAACAGAATTATTTCCGGCCTTGCCCAAAGCACTTTGATTGTTGAAGCGCCCCAGCGTTCGGGAGCGCGTATAACAGCGGAGTTCGCGCTGGATCAGGATAGGGATCTGTGGGTTGCATCGTCCGGCGTAAGGGAAGGGCACATCAAGTTTGATAAACGCGGTACTGCTAAACTTGCCGAAGACGGAGCGGAAATAGTTTATCATGCCCGTGATGTTTTTGAAAAATGGGGTTTTGAGGTTGCGTATAACGAAGATGCAATCCATGCGGAAACAGGCGGAAGGAGGCTGGCAGCTTCCTTGGCAAATAATTTGGATATTGAATTATAAGGAAAGGGTATGGCAGCACAGGTAAAAACCAAAAAGAAAACAAAAGACGGCAAGCCGTCAGAAAAAAAGAAAGTCATCTCCAAACAGGATAGAATTCTTGTTATCGTGGAATCGCCTGGGAAGGTTAAGACAATCGAAAAATACCTAGGCTCTTCCTATGTTGTAAAAGCGTCTATGGGACACTTGATTGATCTCCCTAAATCCAGAACAGGTGTAGACCTCGATCATAATTTTGAGCCAGAGTACATTACAGTCCGGGGGCGGGCAAAGATACTCAAAGAACTACAGTCAGACGCAAAAAAATCCGGCAAGGTTCTTCTCGCCTGTGATAATGACCGTGAAGGAGAGGCGATTGCCTGGCATTTGCGTAATGCCATTATCGCAAAATCTGAACACCTTCCGATAGAGCGCATCAGCTTTAACGAGATAACTCCACAGGCGGTTAAAGACGCGGTACTCAATCCCCGCCATATTGACGAAGCCAAGGTAGCGGCGCAAAAAGCCCGCCGGGTGCTGGACAGGCTTGTGGGTTATAACGTTTCGCCCCTGCTTTGGAAAAAAGTAAAAAACGGTCTTTCCGCCGGCCGCGTCCAGTCGGTGGCGTTAAGACTCATTTGCGAACGTGAAAAAGAAGTGGAGAGCTTTATCCCGGAAGAATACTGGACGCTGGAAGCTGATTTCAAAGTTGGAAAATCTGTTTACACCGCGCAGTTGGCTTATTGGAATGGCAGTAAACCCGATCTGAAAAACGAAGCCGCGGTTAAGGATATAATCAAAAAAATAGAAAGTGCCGATTGCGCGGTATCCGAAGTTCGTGAAACAGATAAGACCATAAGGCCGAAAGCGCCATTTACCACTTCTCAGCTTCAGCAGACAGCGGCAAACCGCCTTGGTTTCACCTCACGAAAAACCATGCAGGTAGCCCAGCAGCTTTATGAAGGCGTGAGCCTCGGCTCTTCAAGAATTGGCTTAATTACCTATATGCGTACGGACAGCGTCCGTATTTCTCAAACGGCGCTTGATGATGTGCGCGGATGGCTTTCAAAAAATTACCCGAAAGATTTGCCGGAAAAAGCCATTGAGTACTCGGTCGGGAAAAATGCTCAGGATGCGCACGAAGCCATAAGGCCGACATACACGGAGTATACGCCCGATGCAATGAAAGAATATCTTTCAAAAGATCAACTTCGGCTATACACCATTATCTGGGAACGGTTTGTTTCAAGCCAGATGAATAACGCGAAGTCAAGGACTGTAAGTGCGGATATCAAGGCGGTTTCCGGCAGCGATGAGGGTATATTCCGTGTCAGCGGAACAAAATTGATCGAAAAAGGTTTTTACAATGTCATCAAACTTCTTTCATCCAAGGAAGAAAAGGATAATCCCTATCCGGCGCTTAAAACAGGCGACAAGGTAAAAGTTGATAAATTTCACAGTGAGCAGCATTTTACACAGGGGCCGCCCAGGTATACTGACGCTTCAATTGTACGGACACTTGAAGAAAAAGGAATAGGACGGCCTTCTACCTACGCCGCAATCATTTCGGTTCTGCTTGACCGTTACTATGTTACGCGCTCAAATAAACAGCTTGTGCCGACTGTTTTGGGAAAGTTGATAAGCGATGTTTTGGTCGAATATTTTTCCAGTTATGTGGCTTCTGATTTTACAGCGTCAATGGAAACAAAACTGGATGAAGTTGAAGAAAATAAAGTAAGCTGGCCTGAAATGATAAGAGAATTCTGGCATCCCTTCAAAAGTGTTGTGGACGAGGTAGGCAAGACTGTTGAATCTTTCAAAGGCACGCTGGATGAGCCGACCGAACACGTTTGTGAAAAATGCGGCAAGCCCCTTGTAAAAAAACTTGGACGTTTTGGTTTTTTCCTTGCCTGTTCGGGTTTTCCCGAATGCAGGAGCACCAGATCAATACCGCTTGCGAAATGCCCCAAATGCGGAGGCGATGTCGTCTCACGCAAGACCAAGGGCAGGGGCAAAGAATTTTACGGCTGCACAAAATATCCTGAATGTGATTTTTTGAGCCACTTTAAGCCGATAAATCAGGATTGTCCCAAGTGCGGTTTTTTCATGGTTGAAAAATATGACAAGAAAAACGGTTCGCATAAGGCCTGCATAAATCCTGATTGTGATTTTCTTCACAGTGCGGAGGATGAGTGATCAAGGATTATCTTTCCTATCTTCAATCCGTGAAGGGATGCTCCTCAAGAACTCTTGAAGCCTACGGGAATGATCTGTCCCATTATGTGAATTACTGCGGCAATCATGGAATTGATGTGGAAAAAGCAGCCGCTTACGAAGTGCAGAAATTTATCGCCGATCTAAGCGCGGAGGAAATGACGGCAGCAAGTGTGAACCGCAATCTTTCTTCAGTCCGAGGTTTTTACCGCTGGATGATCCTTATTAAAAAGAGCAGCGACAATCCGTGCGCCGGTATTCGCAATGTAAAACAGCCGAAAAATCTGCCGTCTGTGTTATGGGAAGAAGAAATGGCAGATTTTGCGCAGTTACCGGAAACTGCGAAGATTCTCTGGCCGGAAAGAGACAAGGCGCTGATCATAGTCATGTATTCGGCAGGCCTGCGGATATCGGAACTGGTTTCTCTTTCTCTTAAAAACATTTGCAGTAATTTAACGGAAGCGAGAATTAGAGGAAAGGGGGGCAAGGAACGTTATGTGTTTTTTTCACAAGAGGCAAAAGAGGCAATAGAGTATTACCTTCCTCTCCGGGCGGCGCGGCTGAGGAAGGCAGGCGTAAGTGATGAAAAAGGAGCGCTCTTTATCAGCAGAAGGGGAAATCCAGTTTCAGTGCCGGGAGTGCGCTGGATAATCTCCCGTTATGCGGAACATTCGGTATTTGGAAAAAAAATCCATCCTCATGCGCTGCGCCACAGTTTTGCCACGCATCTTGTGAACTCAGGCTGTGATGTGCGTATCGTTCAGGAAATGCTGGGACATTCCAGCCTTTCAACCACACAGCGTTACACGCATGTAAATATTGAGAAACTGAAAGAAGTTTACAGGGCGGCGCATCCGCACGCCGGAGGAGCAATGAATGAGTGATAAAAATAAAATAAGAAGCACCACGGTAATTGCGGTGCGAAAAGACGGCAAGGTCGCGATGGCGGGAGACGGACAGGTAACAATGGGTCAAACCGTTATGAAGAATAACGCCCGCAAGGTGCGCCGCCTTCTGGACGGAAAGGTGCTGTGCGGTTTTGCGGGAGCAACCGCCGATGCGTTTACCCTCTTTGATCGGTTTGAGGCGAAGCTGAAAGAATATTCAGGCGACTTGTTAAGATCGGCTGTTGAGCTTGCGAAAGACTGGCGGCTTGACCGTACCCTGAGGCGGCTTGAAGCGCTCCTGTTGGTAGCGGATATTTCAAAAACTCTGCTTATATCCGGCACAGGGGATGTGATAGAGCCGGCAGAAAACGCCTTGGCGATAGGATCGGGGGGGAACTATGCTTATGCCGCGGCTTTGGCATTCCTTGAAGGTTCTCCTGCCGGCGGCGGTTTTTCAGCCGCCGAGATTGCGGAAAAAAGCCTTAGAATTGCAGGTAACATCTGTATTTATACAAATATGCAGATAACTCTGGAGGAGTTATCATAACTCTGGAGGAGTTAGGAGGATAAGCTCATGATTGATAAAAAACAAAAGGATGAAGAATTAAACAAATTAACACCCAGAGAGATCGTAGCGGAGCTTGATAAGTATATCGTCGGTCAGAAAAAGGCAAAACGTGCGGTGGCGGTAGCTTTACGCAATCGTATAAGGCGGCTCAAACTAGAACCGGAGTTACGCGATGATATTGCCCCGAAAAACATTTTGATGATCGGCCCCACCGGTGTCGGAAAGACGGAGATCGCAAGGCGGCTTGCCAAACTTGCCGGCTCTCCGTTTATCAAGGTGGAGGCGACAAAGTATACCGAAGTCGGGTATGTCGGCAGGGATGTTGAATCCATGGTTCGCGATCTTATGGCTGCCGGTTTTCAGATGGTAAAGCAGGAAATGCAGGAAGCCGTTACACAGGAAGCGGAAAAGCGCGCAGAAGAGGCCCTGCTTGATCTGCTCCTTCCGGCAAATAAAAGACACCATGATCCCAAGCCAGGTCCCGGCGTTGTCGCGCGGCCTATGGGCGCTTTTTCATTCAGCCCGGAAAATTCAAACGGAGGCATCATTGCGACAACGGTACAGCTTGGTATACCTATTATGAAAAAACCTGCGGGCGAGGAACAGGAAACCGTTCAGGTCGAGGAAAAAAACGAAGAGGAAGATGAAAAGTTCAAGGCCACCAGAGAAAAATTGCGCAGTATGCTTCATGAGGGAAAACTTGACTCCAGAACTGTCGAGCTTACTGTAAACCAAAATCCCCAATTCCCCACAGTTGAAATGATGGGCGGGAGCATGGAAGACCTTGAAGCGAGTCTTTCCGGTATAGCCGGTTTATTCGGCGGCGGTCAAAAGAAAAAAGTTGTTACTGTTCCGCGTGCAATGGAAATCTTAAAGGCGCAGGAAGCTGAAAAGCTGGTAGACCGCGACCGTGTAAGCGATGAAGCAAGGCAGCGCGTGGAAGAAACAGGCATAATTTTTATAGACGAAATCGACAAAATTGCCGTGAAAGGCGAGCGGGGAGGGGGGCCCGATGTTTCTCGTGAAGGAGTGCAACGCGACATTCTTCCCATTGTCGAAGGCGCAACGGTAAACACAAAATGGGGGCCGGTAAATACCGATCATATCCTCTTTATCGCGGCAGGCGCGTTCAATGTAAGCAAGCCTTCGGATTTAATCCCCGAATTACAGGGGCGTTTCCCTCTGCGGGTAGAACTTGATTCCCTCGGAAAGGACGATTTCCTGCGAATCCTCACAGAGCCGAAAAATGCCCTTACAAGGCAGTACGTCGAACTGCTTGCCACTGAGGATGTAAAAATTGATTTTACGCCGGAAGCCATTGAACACCTTGCGGCTCTTGCTGCGGAGGTCAATTCAAAGCTGGAAAATATAGGCGCGCGCCGCCTTCACACCGTCATGGAGGCCCTTCTGGAGGAACTTTCATTTGAAGCGTCCGATATTTCCCCGGCGAATATCTCCATTACCGTGGATTATGTAAATCAAAAACTGGCGGATATAGTCAAGGATCAGGATTTGGGGCGCTATATTTTGTAAAGGGTTAACTGAATTTAGCCGATGTTAGAATGGGAGGAAGTCTTTTATGAATAATTTTGCCAAAACTGTGGATTTACTGCACCGCGCAATGGATGCCGGGGTGGTTCGCCGGAAGGTTATAGCCAACAATATGGCGAATTCCGGCGTTCCCAACTTCAAACGGAGCATGGTAAATTTTGAAAGCGAGCTAAAACGGGCGCTGGAAACGGAAAAACAAAAACCGGCTCTGGAACTGAACCTAACCCACCCCAAACACATACCCAACTTTAAGGAAAGGGACTACCGGGACGTGCAGATTCGCCGCGTGCTGGACTATACCAGCGCCTATAACAACAACGGAAACAACGTCGATCCGGAACAGGAATTCATGACAGCCCTGCAAAACCAGATGAGTTACACCCTTCTTGCTCAGGCGGCTTCGTTTGAATTCAGCCAGGTAAATCAGGTGTTAAGGAATTAATGAGGAGTAAGCATGAAACTGCGTTTCATGTTCGATAAAAACGTGCGGCTATATAGCCGCACTATATTGGAGTTATGACTATGAGTATATTTAGTTCGATTAACATAGCGGCTTCCGGTCTTTCCGCCGAGCGGGTCAGGTTGGACGTAATTGCAGATAACATGTCGAATGTTAATACAACCCGTACAAACGAAGGCGGCCCCTTCAGGCGCAGCCGCGTTGTGATGAGGCCAAGGGTGGATAGCCCGTATTGGAGATCACCCTTCCTTCCGCAGTCAATGGACAACGGAATTGGCAATGGAGTGCGGGTAGCTGAAATTCAAAAGGACTTTGCCACGGAAAATCCTCTGCGCTGGGACCCGACGCATGAGGATGCGATCAAGTCCGGGCCGAGGCAGGGTTATGTGGAACTTCCGAATGTGGATATTGTTACCGAGATGGTGGATATGATCTCCGCTTCCCGGTCTTATGAGGCGAATGCTTCAATAATTGAAGGTTCAAAGGCAATGTTTCAGCGCGCCTTGGACATAGGCGGAAGATAGTGTCTGTATGAACAGACTAAATGGGAGGGGGAATGAAAATATTTAATAACGAGGCGTTTGTAAGCGCGGCAGCCGCAAAGAATTATGCGACAACCATGCTCCGCACTCATTCAAGGCACATGGGGCCGATTGACAGCCCTTATGCCGGCAGCGGAAAAAACATACTGGCGCTTGAAAAAAAAATCGGAGCCGAGGGAATCACAAGAGCCGGTACTTTTGAACATGCGATGTTGCAGGCGCTGGACAAAGTATCCGGCGCGCATCAGTTTGCAAGCGTTCTTGAAAAAGAGGCAATCATCAATCCTGATTCGGTTGACATTCATGACATTACAATCGCGCAGGCGGAATCAAGCATGGCGCTTGGCATTACGCGAAATGTCCTCAGCAGGCTCGTGCAGGGCTGGAGAGATTTGATCAATACAAGATAAAAGGTTAAATATAATATTCGGGAGGGAATATGAACGAGTTTTTAAAAAAAGCGTTTGTCAGAGTGGGTACTCTTTGGGCGGGGCTTTCAATGGCTCGGCGGGGTATTTTTGCCCTGATTGTTGTTCTTGTAATCGGCGGAGTTGTCGCGCTTTTCAGAATTTCAGCAAATCCTTCGCTGGTTTCTGTTATTGACGCTCCGATCAAGGACGAAAATGCTCTTGACAGGATAGTGTTCAGGCTCAATGAAGAAGGTGTAAGAGTAACCGTTACAGCTAACGGGCTGGTGCAGGTAGCCGATGAATCTACCGCCCGGCGGATGAGGTCAATACTTATCCGTGAAGACCTTATCCCGTCAGGAGTTGATCCCTGGCAGATATTCGATAAAGACCGCTGGACAATCACTGACTTTGAGCGGAATGTCAATTTCCGCCGGGCGCAGACCCAGATGATTGTAAACCACCTCAAAGCAATTGACGATGTGGACGATGCCAGCGTAGTTATTGAATGGCCGAAAGAAAGACTCTTCTGGGATGACCAGAACCCTGTAACTGCCAGCGTAATCATTACTCCGAAGCCGGGAAGCGACATTACCCAAAACAGGAAAAAGATAGAAGGTATTCAAAAACTCCTTCAATTTGCTATTGAAGGCTTAAAAGAAGAACATATAACAATCACCGCAAAGAACGGCATCAGGCTTAACGATTTTGCGAATATGATGGCGTATGACAAACTCGAACTCACAATAAAGGAAAACAAGCATATACGGGAAATGGAAATGGACTACCGCAAGGTAATCCTTTCATTCCTTCAGGCGACTTTTTCAGCTAACCGTGTAAAAGACCTTAACATCAAGATAGACAAGGATATGTCGAAAAAGACAATCGAAACAAAGGAAAGTTTTCCTGTCATGATAAAAATACAGACGCCCGGACTTCCTTATGACGATTCTATCAGACGGGAATCCATCCTTGTTTCAGAAACCGTTTCAGAAACCAAATGGGAAGGAACGGGCTACAATCCCGAAGGACCTGCCGGAGTTGAAGGGCAGACACCTCCCGCCTTCAAGGATATGTCCAATCTCTACGGAAGAATGACTCAGACTACAAGAACCCACAACGAAGAGATAAACCAGCGGCAGATACAGGAAGAAAAAAGCCCTCAAATTGATCGCGTAACTGTCTCCGTAAACATAGACGGAAAATGGAAGTGGAAATACGATGAAAAGGGCAATCCTGTGATTTTGCAGGACGGTACGATAGAGCGGGAATACATACCTGTTCCGCCGGAAGACCTTCGCAAGGCCGAGGCTTTAATCCGCGACTCCATAGGTTACAATGCCGCAAGGGGAGATTCTGTTACCGTGCAGAATATTCCCTTTGACCGGACGGAAGAATTCAAACTTGAGGACGCTGCGTATTTCAGAAAGAAACAGATGCAGACAACTATCATTGTATTTTTGTCCGGTTTGACATTGCTGCTTGTAGGCTTTATAGTATTCAGAACGGTCTCCCGCGAGATGGAGAGGAGAAGGCGGCTTGCCGAAGAAGAACGGGCGCGGCGTGAACAGATGCTGCGTGAGAGCGCAATGGCAGAAGCTGAACAGGAAGGAATGGACGTATCCATTTCACTGGAAGAGCGGACAAGGATGGAGCTGATGGAGAATGCAATCAACATGGCAAAAGAACATCCTGAAGACGCGGCACAGCTTATCAGAACATGGCTGTTGGAGGAATAGTCATGAATGTTTGTTTCATTTTTGATTTGATTGTCCGGTTTTGTCGAACCATTGGTTCGGGCCGGGCAATATAGGGGGAAAAAATGGCAAAGGCAGCATTACAACCGGGCGCGGCGGCAGGCGGCTCAAAGAAAAAGGGCCAGAAAGAATATACCGGGCGCCAAAAGGCGGCGATCTTTCTCGTAACCATCGGTTCGGAAATCTCCGCTGAAATATTCAAATATCTGCGTGAAGATGAAATAGAAACTCTCACCTTTGAAATTGCAAGGCTTGAAACAATCGACGCTGAGCAGAAGGACGCCATCCTTCAGGAATTCCAGGAACTGATGATGGCGAACCAGTTTATATCAACGGGCGGCATCGACTATGCAAGGGAGCTTCTGGAAAAATCACTTGGAAGCCAGAAGGCTATCGACATAATCAACCGCCTCACATCAAGCCTGCAAGTGCGTCCGTTTGACTTTATCCGGCGCACTGATCCCGCGCATCTTTTGAACTTTATCCAGCAGGAACATCCGCAGACAATCGCGCTGATCCTCGCGTACCTTGAGCCGAACAAGGCTTCCATTATTCTGCAAAATCTGCCGCATGAGGTGCAAAGCGATGTAGCGCGGCGTATAGCGACAATGGACAGAACCAGTCCTGAAGTATTGCGCGAAGTTGAAAGGGTACTTGAAAAGAAACTTTCTTCGCTATCCAGTGAAGACTATACAGCAGCCGGCGGCGTTGAAAGCATCGTTGAAATCTTAAACCTTGTTGACCGCGCATCTGAAAAGCAGATCATCGAGGCTCTCGAAGACGAAGACCCCGAACTTGCGGAAGAAATCAAGAAGAGAATGTTCGTATTCGAAGACATTGTCATGCTCGACGACCGCGCCATCCAGAAGGTTATGCGCGAAGTGGACTCACAGGAACTTGCGAAAGCGCTCAAGTCTGTGGATTCGGAAGTGCAGGACAAAATTTTCAAGAATATGAGTAAACGCGCAGCGGGTATGCTCAAGGAAGATATGGAGTATATGGGACCTGTACGTCTGAAAGACGTTGAAGAAGCCCAGCAGAAGATCGTCTCCATCATCAGGCACCTTGAGGATACCGGAGAGATCGTTGTCGCCCGCGCGGGTGAAGACGAACTTGTAGTGTGAGTTTTGGGAGTTTTCTTTGGAAAGCTCCCAAGCCGGTGATGTAACAATAAAACAGATTGTTGCATTACCGGTTGAATTTCTTTTTTATGAGGTGCTAAATGGCGAAGGCTGTATTCAGACCCGGTGAGCTTACGGTGCTGCCGGACAAGATAGTAATTGACTCTCCCACCTCATATCATGATCTTTCTCATTTGTCCGTGAATGAGGAAGAAGATGAAGACAAGGAAGTAATTGAAGAGTATACAGGACCTACGGCGGATGATCTCCGCCGAGAAGCCGAAGCTTTCAAAATGCGCTGGGAAGATGAAAAAGAAAGAATGATCAACAACGCAAGGACGGAGGCTGAAAATATCATCAAAGACGCGCAGGAAGCCGCGTTTCAGGAAGTTAAACGAAAGACTGATGAAGCTCAAGTGTTGAAACAAGAGGCGGAAGACGAAGCCGCTCTTATCATCAATGAAGCGAAAATGAAGGCTGGTGAGGCTGAACGGGAAGTCAGAAAGTCTCTTGAAGCTGAACGCAAAGAAGCGCGTGAGAAGGGAAAGGAAGACGGCAGGGAAGCCGGTTTTGAAGAAGGAAAGGCCGAAGTTGAACGGCTGATTCAGAGAACACAAGTTGTGCTTGAACGCGCTCAGGATAAGAGGGGCGAAATCCTTGCCGAAGCCGAGCAGGAAATAGTTGATCTTGTGCTGCTCATCGCGCGAAAAGTTATCAAGGTCATATCCGAAAATCAGCGTAACGTCATTGTCTCCAATGTTGTTCAGGCGCTGCGAAAAGTTAAAGCAAGGGGAAATGTCATAATCAGAGTCAACATGGCAGACCTTAAACTAGCTACGGAGCGCAAGCAGGATTTTATTCAGATGCTTGAAGGCGCGAAGTCCATTCAGGTGATAGAAGACGGCGCTGTTGACTCAGGCGGCTGTATAATTGAAACGGACTTCGGCGAAATTGACGCGAGAATATCAAGCCAGCTTGCGGAGCTTGAAAGCAAGATACTTGAAATCTCTCCGATAAAATCAAAGCTGAGGCCTGAGCCAGCCGCAAATCCGGCGGCAGACCGGGCTGCCTCTTCCGCTCTTATGGGCGCTTCGGATGATGTTCCCGCTTCTTCCGGCAAAGACGATGATTTGTCGCCTGCAACTTCCGCAGCCCTGACAGCATCCGCAGCTCTTGCGGCTCTTGCAGCCTTTAATGCAAAAAAAGCAAAAGGAGCAGAGCAGTAGTCAATAGTTCTTGAAGCAGGGAGGGCTTCATGGAAACCGCAGTATTTGAAAAATATCTTGAGTCCACACAACGCACCGATCCGATCAAATGTGTCGGCAGGGTGTCAAAAGTACAAGGGCTGTTAATCGAAAGCCGCGGCCCGCAGGCGATAATCGGTGAAATATGCAGAATTGAAGTTCCGAAAGGAAAAGGGTTGATAAAGGCAGAAGTTGTCGGACTTCGTGATGAGATTGTCCAGCTTATGGCATTTGAAGAAACAGAAGGCATTGAAGTCGGCAACAGGGTGATCGCTACAGGCTCCCGCCTTGAAGTTCCGGTATCAAAAAAACTTTTAGGCCGCGTTCTTGACGCTCTCGGTAATCCCATTGACGGCAAGGGGGAAATTGAATCCTCATGCATATATCCCGCCATTGCCAATCCTCCCGATCCGCTTAAGAGAAGGCGGATAACAGAGCGCATAACAACAGGGGTAAGGGCGATTGACGGACTTCTTGCGGCAGGCAAAGGACAGCGGCTTGGCATTTTCGCCGGTTCAGGAGTAGGCAAATCCACCCTCCTTGGGATGATTGCGCGTAACACAAGCGCCGATGTCAATGTTGTAGCCCTCATCGGGGAGCGGGGGAGGGAAGTAAACGACTTTATCGAAAACGATCTGGGACCGGAAGGGCTTAAACGCAGTGTTCTTGTTGTAACCCCATCCAATTCTCCGCCATTGTTAAGGCTGCGCGGAGCTTATGTGGCGACCGCGGTAGCCGAGTTCTTCCGAGATCAGGGGCTTGATGTGATGCTGTTGTTCGACTCCGTTACGCGGTTTGCACGCGCCCAGAGGGAAATCGGTCTTGCTTCCGGCGAACCACAGGCGACCAGGGGATACACTCCGAGCATGTTTGACTCGATGCCCAAGCTGCTTGAACGTTCCGGCACTTCCGACAAGGGCAGCATCACCGGTTTTTACACGATACTTGTTGACGGCGATGACATGGACGAACCTGTCGCAGATACCGTCCGAGGTATTTTGGACGGCCACATTGTTCTTTCACGTCGTCTTGCACAGGCGTATCATTATCCGGCGATAGACGTGCTGCAAAGCATCTCCCGTCTCGCACCTGCTGTCTCCGGCGCCGCTTCAAAAAATGCGGCAGGTGTTATCCGCAGAAACATGGCGGTCTATGCCGAAGCGGAAGACCTTATCAATGTCGGCGCCTATCATCAGGGATCAAACCCGTCAATCGACGAAGCAATAGCAAAACACGGCCCCATTGAAGATTTCCTTATTCAGAGCATGGATGAACAGTCCTCTCTTGAAGAGACTCTCTCTGTTATGTCGGAAATAACGGGCATTGATATTCCGCCGGATGAAATGAGCGACGGTAATTCAAAACTGACAGCCGGAATGAATGTCCGCCAGAATTTGCGCCGTGAAAAAGAAAAGCAGGAAACCAAAGTTCCCGCACAGGACGCCGCAATGGCGCTTAACAGCGTAGCGTCTCTTTTTTCTTCGATGCTGGATACATAGCGGCTCATGAAAAAGTTTAACTTTAGCCTGCAAAAAGTTTTGCAGCTCCGTAAATACAAGGAAGAAGAGAGCAAGATCGCCCTTGGGCAGGCGATAGGCGTTCTCTCCGCAATTGAAAATGAAATAAAGGAAACCGCAATGAAACGCCATCGTGCAACGACAGAACGTTTTGCGGACACCTCCCGGATAATCGAATGGAGCCATTACATCACAAGGCTTGAACAGGAGGCGGAGGCTCTCACCGAAAAAGCCGCTCAGGCTGAACTGGTAGTCGAAGAAAAACGCGCCCAGTATCTTGAAGCGTCAAGGGAACTTAAAGCAATGGAAAAACTAAAAGAAAAAAAGCAGCATGAATACCGCAAAGAAGTTTTTGCTTCTGAAACAGCGGAACGTGATGCAATAGCTGCCGCCAGAAGATAACAATTTGCCACGCAAATGCTGTAATAAGTTCTCAGGCGGCTGTGTCCGCCTTGCCGTTTCCGCATAAATTCGATAAAATCTCCATATGGCAGAAAAAGCAGCCCAATTAACATCCCGTGAGCAGGAAATATTCAATTTGCTGCTTGACGGCAAGGTTCCTAAAGAAATCGCCAGCACTCTGACCATCAGCTACGATACCGTTCTGGATCATCAAAAAAACCTTTACCGCAAGCTGGACGTACATAGCATTAAGGAACTTTTTGCCAAATATTCGGTAAAAAATGGGACTGGTTCACCGGCATCCATAGACAATTCCGCGCCTGTCAAAGAAACACTTGATGTAATAGCATCGCCAGAAAAACCTTATGTTGCCCGTTTTTATGATAATGCCGTATTTAATCCGACAAGCACATGGCAGCATTACATTATCCCACCCTTTTCCCATACCGATCATATAACTGCGGGTGAGAGTTATATTTTGTTCTATTCTTTTACGTCAGATGTAGATTTTGGAATGTTACTCGTTCACCTTGTGGATCATACGGCTGAAGCGGATTTTTTTACGCTGCTTTGCCCTTCGGCAAGGCCGATAACCAATGGCAAAGCAAATACGCCGTACAGCGGTTCTATAACATTTTTGGCAGTGAAAACCTCAAGCAGCGCAAAACATACCGCAAGTGCGTTGTTTATAGATATTCAATCCGATGCAAAAATACCGCCGGTCTTTACTTTTACCCGGTTTGATTTTGTAAAAAAAGAATCAAAGGAAAATGAACCGTTAATAACGCCCGCTGTTTTTACCAAAGTGTTTACCTATAACGATAACCTTGGTTCACACA
The DNA here is from genome assembly GCA_031256035.1 of Treponema sp. Lineage (GTDB taxonomy): Bacteria > Spirochaetota > Spirochaetia > Treponematales > Breznakiellaceae > WQXQ01. Next base: position 28,120 of record JAIRRJ010000002.1, read on the forward strand.
ATAGCCTAACAGAAGAAATTGAGGACATCAGGGGACAGTACATTAAAACTTATAAAATCTCAGGGATATTGTTGCCTGTTGCTGGCGCTCATGCCGGACTTGTTTTCTTTCCCGATTCATCTACACATGAAATAATGAAAAAAATGTCTTCTTTCTCATTAACGGTTTTAGGAGATGGAAACAGCTATGAAATAGGAGTAACAACAACCGAGAGCAGAACAGAAGGCGGTAATAACCATTATCGCAAGTTAATAACTCCCCCAAATAATGAGCTTTCTACCGTGACGGTTTATCTCAATGAGCTTGCTCAGGCATTCCATTTTGGTAAACCGGTGCCGTTTATTCAGGATAATGTTGAGTATTTTCAAATTGACGTCCATTCTAACAAAGAATTTAATCTGAAGGTCTGGGATATAAAGTTTACCCAGTAATGAAGGGTATCAATGCCGCAGGGCAAGCCCTGCACCCGTCGCCTGCGGCGACTTCCGCGGCAAGCCGCGGGGTATTAAACCCTTCGTTTCCTCACTCGCTCGGTCATATCTGTGCAAGCACAGCCGCGACTCTCGCTTCGTTCGTCAATAACCCCCCAAAATTCCCCTAGAAATCCCCCAAATCTTGTGGTAGGTAAAAACGCTTTTTGCGCTATAAATTCTTTACATGAGCTTGCCGCTTACACGGAAATCTACTGACCGTTCCGGTACGGAACAGTTTGCGTTCAGCTTCTTTTGCGACCGCTGCGGCAAAGAATGGCGGAGCGAGACGCTGCCTTTCAATTACGGGTATTTTACCGCCATTGAGAATGACATAGCCCGGCAGTTCCTGTGGGCGCACGAACACAAGGCGGCGTTTGAGCAGGCAAACCTTGACGCCCGCTTTCAATACAACCTGTGTCCGGTGTGCGGCAAGAGGGTATGTAACGATTGTCTCTGCAATAGAGATGTGTGTAAGGATTGCAATTAGAAGAAATCAGCCCTTTTGGGAGGATATATTTTGTTAGAGGAGTTTTGAAATGAAAAGATTTGTTGTGATTTGCATTCTTGCTGTTTTCATCCCGATGTTCGCTTTTGCCCAGTCTGCCGTTACCATTGATACTGCGTTAAGAAATTCGACCCAGTATCTTAACACCAGGATTCCCGCCAAAACAAAGGTTGTCGTCCTTAACTTTACATCAGACTGGCCTAAGCTGTCGGATTACATCATCGAAGAGTTGATCGGCTATATCGTAAACGACGGGGAGTTCGCTGTGGTTGACCGTGCGAACCTTGAATCAATCCGCAAGGAATTGAATTTCCAGTTGTCGGGGGATGTAAGCGATGAAACTGCGCAGTCCATCGGAAAAATGCTTGGGGCGCAGACAATAATATCAGGCTCGATCACGACAATTGGCAGCGCGTACCGGCTGCGCATCAGGGCAATATCGGTGGAGTCCGCTCAGATAGTGGGGATGCAGAATGTCGATGTAGCGCAGGATGCCCGCCTTGCCGCGTTGACCGGGACTGCTTATGTTGCCGGGACTTCTACGACGACAACAACTGCCCGTCCTGCAACAACAACTACTACATCAACACCGGCTACAACTGCCCCAAGCGGCTTCATAGTAATTCCCGCCGCGTGGATTAATAATTCAGGGCAGGGGAACGCAACTGTGAATATGAGCGTAGGCAGGGAAAATATTGGCGGTCAGGACAGAGACGTATTAACTGTTGATGTATCTATCAATAAGGGGAGTGGTTTTAAATACGGTCAGGTTTTAATGGAAGATCGGACAGCAATGCAGCAGCTGCGGAAAGCAACCGGTGTGCGGTTTAAGGCATTGGGCGATGGAAAAAGTTGGCTATTAGGTTTTGCAACAGATGAGACAAAGGTCGATCATTGCCATTATCAAGCAACGATAGCAACCAAAAAAGGCAGTGTTGTTGTGATAGATATTCCCCTTTCTAAATTGAAGCAGCCTACGTGGGGCAAGAAGCAAACATTTTACAAGAACAACTTGGATTTTTTGGTTCTTCAACATCCCAATGATAATGCGGCAGCCTCAACCGCTTCGATAAAGGTTTTTGATTTTGAGATTTATTGACGAAACGTAACCGCAAAAGGAGTAATCGCCGCCGTTGGCGGCGGTGCCACAGTAGTGGCGCGATTAACTTCGTCGCTTCGTTGCTGTGCAACGCCGCGACATAAATAGGAGTTTTGAATGAAAAAGACAAACAAAGTATTGGCAATTATTGCTCTTGTTGCGGCAATCGGAATCACAGTAGCGGCTTGCGGCGGAGGCAGTAGCGACCCAAAAGCACTGGCAAAGGAAGGCATTGCTCTTATGCAGGAAATGGAAAAACTGTATGAGCAGGGCAAAATGGACAATCCATCAGACCCGGCAGTGGTGTCACATACAAAAAAGACAAATGCCTTAAACGAAAAAGTTGCAAAATTGTCTGATGCAGATCGAAAGATCATGGAAGATGAGTTAGAGAGACTGTTCAAGTAACAGTAAAACCGTAACCGCTTGCCACAGACCTTCCTCCATGCGGCAAGCGGTTATTTGGAAATTGAACATTACCACCCCTTGTGGGCTGTAAATAAATATTTGTCGTGTGGCGACACTAAAACCACAAAGGAGAATTATATGGCAATTCGAGGTGAAGACGGTAATTTGTATAACAGTCAGGTTGATGCAGATGCAAAAATGAACGCAATAGGAAGCAGCAGCAGCGGCGGCGGTATAACGGGCGCCGGAAGCGCGGTATTTGCAGGGGCGGCGACATTACCAATATTAATAGCATTATTTCTTCCGGGTCTTCTTGCGAAGGTTTTTGATTGGATCGTAATGTTGTTACTTGCGATTGGGACTGCCGGGAGAGTAATATTATCACTGTTAATGGGATTGGTATTCAGCGGGATTGTGCTCTATCACCTGCAGAAAAACTTTCCGGTTTTTAAATTTTTTGGTGATATTGGCTTGGTACTGCTTTTTCTTTTCAGTATCTTTGTATTAGCGGTTACTGTATGGATCTATTGTTCGCATTACTTTACCTTACAGGCGATGCTTGTTAAGAATATAGAAACGACAGGGAAGATCAGCATATTTGTAAAGCCCTTCGCCATTGCATTTTACGGATCCGTTTTAACGTTAATCTTTTACCAGATATTTAAATTACCATATACCGTATTTTGGATTTCACTTATCGCAAGCGCTATCTTTTACATCTACCAAAGTTTCTCGGTACGGGCTGCCGCCAAAGAAGAAAAAAAGAGCGTTGGATTACACCCCAAAGGTTTGATAATTACGGTTATTATTGCGGGAGTAATCCCATTTGGTTTTACAGGTATTGCCGCGAAAGTAAACGCAGATGTTAATGCGAGCGGCGGTTTCCGTACTTTTTTAACCGAAGCAAAAGATGGGATAATCATTCAGGAATACACAGGTAAAGACGGCAATGTGGTAATTCCTGATACGATAAAAGGCTTGCCCGTAGTGGGAGTAACCCGTCTTTTAAGCGACCGCTCAGAAGTTATCATTGAACAGGTTACCTTTCCAGATACCTTAAAACTCATAGGGTCTGGTTTTTCAAATAGGCATGAACTAATGCTCATAACATCTATCGTCATACCGGAAGGAGTTACGGATATTGATAATCGTGCATTCAGCAACTGCAAAAACCTTACATCGGTAACACTGCCGAAAAGCATTAAAAGAATAGGCGAGTCGGCATTTGGAGATTGCACATCGCTGACCGATGTAAAGATACCACCCGGTTGCGAGATAAGTTACGGTTTATACTTTGATCCTCCGGTTTATCGTATCAATGATATGGACAAACGTTTCAGTGAGGGACAGAAGAAAACGGGAACGACAAATTGGTTTTCTTTCAGAGGCTGTAGCAAACTGTCCGCCGCTTCTCGGCAGGCGATAAAGAATTCGGGCTATAAAGGCGAATTCTAAGAAATCTTATTAAGGAGAGAGAAATCATGGCAAACGTAGGGGAGATTTGTATGAAAATGATAACGCAAGAGTGTCAGTCACTGTTTTTAAAAGGAGAGTAAAAATGAAAAACAAACATTTTTCACTGTTAATTGTTCTCTGTTCATTGTTGATTGTTTTCTACGCCTGTGCCACCACCCCCACCGCATCAGACGACCTTGACGTAGCAATCCGCGACACATCGGACTATCTCAACGACAATATCCCCACAGGAAACAAGATCGTTATCCTCAACATACAGTCCGATTACACCGGCCTGTCCGAATACATCATTGACGAACTCATCGCCAACGCCGTGAACGATAAAGTTTTTTCCGTAGTGGATCGGGCGCAACTAGATCAAATCCGCATGGAGTTAAATTTCCAGTTATCAGGAGAAGTAGACGACAAATCAGCCCTTGAAATCGGAAAATTCCTCGGAGCGCAGACAATCGTATCAGGCGCAATCAGCCCCCTTGCCGATCGCCACCGCCTGCGCATCCGCGCCCTCAATGTCGAAACCGCCGTAGTGCAGGGACAGTACAACCGCAACATCAACCCAAGCAAAACCATAACTGCATTATTGAAAGACGGAAAATCCAGCTCCCCGCACGGGAGTAATACCGCTTCGTATGGAACAGCAAGCTCCAAACAGGGGATCACCGCAACCACCAACGACACTGGCAGTAACAGCCAAACAACACAACTGCAAGGGTCGCAGGCACAGCAGCTAACAGGAATGAAAAACGGTACATATACCTTATGGCCAAGACCGAGGGCAACGCAGGCAGGATTACCAATCAATTTTTATTTTGCACAGATCGTAGCATCCAATGACTATATTGTGTTTTTCTTTGCACGAAATGCACAAGGCGATTTTTCAAACGGACACAACGGCTTTTGGGAATTTTCACATTTCACCTTACAAGACCTTGACACCCCTTCACGTTTTTACAAACCAGTGCAGTCAAATCACAGCGGCAACGGCATGGGAACAATCTGGACAATGTCATTCAAACGCTTCACCGCAACACGTTTTCAAATCACCGCTAATGGCGCATATCCATACGGTCCGGAACCAATAGTCTGGGAAGAAATAAACATCGGCGAACCGGACAAATGAGGGTAAACGCATGAGTGATGGCGCTCTTCCGCAAGATGAAATTGACGCACTGCTTGCCGGCGTAGATGTCGCGCTTTCCGGCGGCAAAAAAGAGACAAAAGGTTCCGGCATGAATGTTCTTTCACAGGATGAAATAGGCCTGTTGTTAAATGCCATAAATACCGCCGGAAAAGAAGAATCTGCCGATGGCAATACAGACGAACGCCCGAATAAATTTTCCCGGGAACATCTCCGTGAAATTTCACTAATACATGAAAAATTCGCATCGTTAGCAGCCAAAAGCCTTTCTATCAAACTTCAAAGAACAGTCAAGATGACCGTAGCTTCGGTTGATCAGCTTTACATGGGAGAATTTATCCGCTCAATACCTGCACCCACTACCCTGGGGGTTATCAGCATGAAACCGCTGATTGGCGGCGCGGTACTGGAAATGGACCCCCCAATCACCTTCGCCATTATTGACAAAATTTGCTGCAGCGATGTTGTATCATCAAAGTCGTGGCGTGAATTAACCGATAACGATAAATTCATCATGACAAAATTCTACGCCGGCTTATTGGATGATCTTCGGGACGCATGGTATAGAATAATAGACTTAAAACCCCGGTTAGAAGACAAGATAGAGACCGATCCCCGTTTCATCAGAATTGCTCCCCCTTCTGAATGGGTGGCGCTGGTAACATTGGAAGCAAATATAAATGACGCGGAAGGAATGTTAAATTTATGTATTCCCCATCCTGTTATTGAGCCGGTTTTGGAAAAGTTATAGATGTTTGGGTAACAGTCAATTTTTGGTAATCATGGACTTTGGAAATAAGGAGTAAGCATGAACAGAAAACAATTAAGCGGAAGCGGCTACAATTTCCTTACGCACCATGTTGGCAATAACTTCGGCGGGGGACTGGCGTAACACTTCAGCCTGGGAACTTATATATTCAGCTGTTATACGGTCGAGGGACGCAAGCAGATCGCGCTGACGGGTAAAAAAACCGCCTGCCCCGTGCTTCAGAGGCGGTGTGGTTTTTGTCCACAGTTCGTCCAAAGCGTCAGCCTCTTCTTCGGTCATTCTCGCCATAATTACCTCCTACAAACCTGCAAGGGTGCGCCAGACTTTCCGGCACTTCATCGCATGAAATACATTGATACGCTGTTCGTCAATCATATTATACATAATTTCCAGCAGCCTGCGGCAGGTATCAAATCCTATGATCAAATGCTTGTTATCACCATCATCAATTTGTTCTTCAAAAATAAAATATCTGATGGCATGGCGTATATCCGCCTCACTGAAACCATGTTTGAAAGCAGATTCGTTGAACTCAATATCATTCTCAAACACATTATAAACTTATACTTTTTTTAACAGATTGTCAAGGAGTAAACATGAACAGAAAACAATTAAGCGGCAAGTTCACAGAATTAACCAGATTGATAATGGCATTTGCCAATAAGACAAAAAACGACAGACTTCCCCCGTGCTCAAAGCGGCGGACAGAGTTGTTAAACTGTATAAAGAAGAGAATGTTAAAGAAATACCTGAGGGCGTTCCCGATTTTGCAAGAAAGGAAATCATAAACGCTCCCGAAGATGCGTTTGTCGGAGTTGGCAGCGCAAAAATGGCTTCAATGCCTATGTCCATGACTATGGCTGCAAAAGTAAATAGCGCCTGACGCCGATTGGAGTATTGGTTTTATTTATTTTTTCCGGTACAATCAAACCATGAAAACAAAAAGCATATATAGAAAATTAATCCGGTGGACTATACTTTCCCTCCTGCCTTTCGCGCTGGTTCTCACCTGCGCCACGGCTTCCTCTGTCAATTTCGGCGGCCTCGGCAAAGCAAACGATCTTGTCCCGCTTACAAGGTATGCGATAACGGGAACGCTTCCCAACGGGCTAAAGTACTATATACTTGAAAACTCTTATCCTGAAAACCGGGCGCATCTTGCCCTTGCTGTAAACGCAGGCTCAGTCCTGGAAAGGGACGATGAGCGCGGCTTTGCCCATTTTACCGAGCATCTTGCATTTAACGATACCGCCCGTTTTCCGAAACTTGAACTTATTGAATACTTGCGCTCATTGGGAATGCGTTTCGGCGCTGACGCCAACGCTTACACTTCATATGACGAGACGGTGTACCACTTTGACGTGCCTGTTGAGGTGCAGAACGGCGTTAAGCGGATACCGGAGAAGGCGCTTGCCATTATCGACGACTGGACTCATGCTGTAAGTTTCAATCCTGAAGATGTGGCTAACGAAAGCCGCGTTGTTCTTGAAGAATTGCGCGGAAGGTTAGGCGCAATGGATCGTGTTAGAAAGATAACCCTGCCGATACTTTTCTCAGGTTCGCCTTATGCGCAGCGCGAACCCATCGGTCTTGCGGAGGTAATCGAGAACGCAACTTCACAAAAGGTAAAAGGTTTTTATGATCGCTGGTATACAGGTGACAATATGGCTCTTATCTTTGTAGGTGATTTTGACGGCAAAGCGCTTGAAGCGGAACTTGTGCGTCATTTTAACATGCCTGCCCCTGCAAAGCCTGTGAACCGCCCCCGTCATGAACTGCCTCCGCCCCAAAAGGGTCAATTCCGCGTTGAAATTATCACCGATCCAGAGCTTACGTCAGCGAGTTACTCGATCTATTACAAACAAAATCCGGGGGCGGCAAGAGGTACGCTTTCTTCTTACCGTGAATCGGTGATTGATTATTTGATAGATACAATGCTCTCCCTGCGTTTTGAAGAGACCTCTTCTAAGCCGGAATCAGCCGCTTCACGCTCGTCCGGCGGTATGTGGCACTGGTCTGTCAATTCGCGTTTTTACACGATGGGAACAAGGCCGAAGACCGGGAAGATAGAAGACGCCCTGCATGAACTGCTGATGGAAAAGGAATCTGTGCGGCGTTTTGGTTTTACAGGAGCTGAACTTGAACGGGCAAAGTTAAGCCTTGTTTCAACAATGGAGAAGATGGCATCTGAAAAAGACCGGCAGAATTCGCGCACATACATAAGGGGCTTTACATCCCATTTTTTAACCGGTGAAGACATGGCTGACATCGAATGGGAACTGGAAGCCGTAAACGCGCTTTTACCCGGTATCGGGGTAAAGGAAATTGCCCAGGCTGTAAGTAATTATTTTAAGGCTGACGACTGTACTGTCTTTTTAATGGCACCCGAAGCGGAAGCCGCGAATATTCCTTCCAAAGAGCGCATTAAGGCAATCTTTAACGAAACCGCAAAAGCGAAGATAGCGGCTAAGGTTTCTGATTCGCTTTCGGATGAACTGTTGGAAAGGCAGCCTCAGCCGGGAAAAATAACAGAAGAAACCACAGACCAGACAGGCGCGGTTATCTTTTCATTGAGTAATGGGGCAAAGGTAATCCTCAAAGAAACATCGAATAAAAACAACGAAGTAGTCTTCTATGCCGCGGCAAAAGGGGGGACTGTCAATTCAGAAGAAGCTGAGGCGGTTTCAGTAGGCATGTTATCTGAAATGGTTAACGTCTCCGGCCTTGGCCCCTACACGCGTACGGAACTTGTCAATAAACTCGCAGGCAAGCAGGTTTCGTTCTCTTTCTGGACCGGCGACTATTACCGCGGCTTTCAGGGTTCTTCCGTTACAAAAGACATCAAAACCCTGTTTGAAATGATCTGCCTGTTCTTTACTGACCCGCAATTTGACGACAGCGCGATAGCCGCCATGCTCGACCAGTATCGGACAAGTCTTGCGCATCTTGAAGATGACCCACAGAGGGTTTTTTCCCGCGAGATAACAAAACTGATTAACGGCAGCCATCCCCGCTTCAAGCCGCTTGAACTTGCGGATATAGACAATGTTTCCCTTGAAAAGGCTTTCGCGTTTTTGGAAAAATGCCTTAACCCGCAGGATTATACTTTTGTGTTTACCGGCAATTTTGACATAAAAGAGATGCGCGGTCTTTGTGAAAAATATATCGCTTCTATACCCGCATCACAGCCGATGAACCAGTGGACTGATCCGGGGATTAAACGCCCGGGAAAAATCGAGAGAGCAATCTACAAAGGAAAAGAAGAAAAATGCACGGTCTACCTTGTCTGGTTTGCACGAGGCTCAGCCGCGTTCAGCGAAGAGCGAAATCAGACAGCGGCGGTTTTGTCGGAATATCTTGACATCCTGCTCACCGATGAAATCCGTGAAAAGATGGGAGGGGTTTATTCCATATCAGCAGGTGCTTCGGTATCGGTTATTCCTAACGGCGAATACAGGCTCAGCGCCAATTTTAACTGCGATCCGGCACGCGCCAATGAACTTGCTGCCGCGGTAAAGGAACTTATTACGGCTGTCGGCGCAAAGCCCCTCAATCAGGAAACCTTCAACCAGTCGAAGGAAGCTCTGTTAAAGGAACATGAAAATTCATTGCAGAGGAATCTGCACATAGCGCAGAGTTACGCCAATTCATCGGCGCTGTACAACACGCCGCTATCAAGACTCAATGCAAGGCCGGATGTCATAAAAGCTGTCCGTCCCGAAAATGTGCAGGAGCTCTGCCGTGATATGATCGTTTCAGGCCCAGTGCAGGCTGTGCTGTATCCGGAATCCGCCGGCAGAGAATGATGAACCACGCCTGAAGGTATGTGAATTTTCTCAAAAAAGTATTCACATGAAAGAAAGCATTCTCTGTAATATTTTTTCAATCGCATTATACACCCTAATGCGAAAAAAAAAAGAAGAAATAAATGTAACTAATTGACGCTCATTGCTTCCGTGATTACTTTTCTAATAAATAGACAGAATTGCACATTACGGGGAGACAGAAGTATGAGAAACAATTCCGCAAGGACAGCGGATGGATTTTGGGCAGGAATTGGCGGCAGGAATAATGGACATCAAAAACCATTGGACTCTGCGTCTGTCTGGAACGCTCTTATCAATACTCTTAGCTGTTTGTTTACCCCAATACTTCCCGCTCTTATGGGGGCCGGTCTAATCAAGGGGGTTATTGCGGTATTGCAAATATTTTTTCCCGAATGGGCGGCATCAGGAGACGGGTCATTCATTGTAGTGAATGCCGCAGGAGACACTTTAATATATTTTCTGCCGGTTCTGATTGCCTTTTCAGCTGCACAGAGATTCGGTCTTGATCCTATTCTTGGCCTCGTTATAGGCGGCACTCTGGTGTACCCGAATATCACGGAGTTGTACCCTTTCGGTCCCTGGTCGCTGGAAAAATTTTTCGGTGCCAGAATACTTGTCATTATGCGCTACTCAGGCACCGTACTCCCATCAATCTTTGCAGTCTACGGCGCGGCGAAATTGTATCAGTATCTGCACAAAAAAATTCATTCGGCAATAAAAATCTTTATTGCTCCCTTTTTAACTGTGATTATCATTGTTCCCCTTACATTTTTGATGATAGGACCTGTTTTTGGAATTGTAGGACTTGGTATTCAAAGCGCCATCAGGGTCATTTTGGGATTCACATTTATCGGCCATATTATTCTGGGAGCTGTTATTGGCGGTTTCTGGCAGGTGCTGGTTATATTAGGACTGCACTGGGCGGTGGTCACCGTTGGTATTCAGGAAGCGACGATGGCGCCTAACATATTTTTTGGCAGAAACGGGGTTTCCGCGATTTTGGCATATGTGCAGATAGCGGTCATTGCCCAGCTTGGCGCAGTCTTTGCCATGGCGCTCAGAATGAAAAACATTGAACAGCGTTCAGCTGCAGTCGCGGCAGGTATCAGCGGTATTTTCGGTATTACTGAACCTATCATCTTCGGTTTTACCCTTCCCAGAAAGAAACCTTTCTTTACCGCCTGTATAATAGGCGCAGTTTTCGGTGCGCTGGCTGCCCTTGCGGGAAATCTCTTTTCCGAAGGCCGCGGCATTGTTACGCAGTTGGGTGCGTTAGGTGTTTTTTCCTATCCCGGCTATATACTCCCTGATTATGCTGGCTCTGCAGCAAACTTCCTGATTGCCTTTTTAGCCAGCATCCTTTCTATGTGTTTTACATTCATCACGGTCTACCTGAACTATGAACCGGAAACGGCGGAACTTCAGGCTGTGGGCGCAGTGGTTATTGATACGTCAAAGGTTAACATCAAAACAGCTAAAAAGATTTATGCGCCCGTGAAAGGCCGGATTTTTCCGATTACTCAATCCGCTGATCCTGTCCACCGGGAAGCGGCAGTTGGGCAGGGCGTCTGCTTCATGCCCCTGGGTGGGAAGATTTTCGCCCCCTTTGACGGGACAGTCGAGCTTATCTTTAATAGCCATCATGCAATTAAGGTGAAAAGCGATGAGGGAATAGAAATTTTAATTCATGTTGGTATTGATACGATTAAACTTGACGGCAGAGGGTTTCATGTTCATGTAACGGAAGGCAAGAAGGTAAAAACCGGTCAGCCCATGCTTGAATATGACAAAGATATTATCGCGCGTGCCGGTTTCAATCTTGAAACTCAAATGGTGATTACCAATACGGCTGATTTCAGGGCAATTACCCAGGCAAAAACCGGCGACTGTATGACAGGCGATCTGGTGCTATACGTTGAATAGAGGTGTGATATGGCTTTTCCAAAGAATTTTTTGTGGGGCGGTGCAATTGCTGCGCATCAGACTGAAGGGGCATACCTGGAAGATGGCAAAGGACGTTCAACCTGCGATGTACTGCACGGCGGCAAAGGACGGCTTACAGAGATTTTTGATCCGCAGGCTATTCGATCAAACATCAAAGCGCCGCGGGGATATTTTCCCGAACATATTGCGATTGATTTTTATCATCGTTTCAGAGAAGACTTGGCCCTTTTTGCCGAAATGGGATTTAAGACACTGCGCACCTCGATCTCATGGGCGCGCATTTTCCCAAATGGGGATGATGCGCAGCCTAATGAAAAAGGGCTTGCCTTTTATGACGCCCTGTTTGACGAATGTCTGAAACACGGCATTGAACCGCTGGTAACGCTTTCCCATTGGGAAATGCCAATACATCTTACCCGCAAATACAACGGCTGGGTAAGCCGGGATATTATTCCTCTGTTTGTGAATTATGCGAAAACGGTTTTTGCCCGTTATAAAAACAAGGTAATGTATTGGCTTACTTTTAACGAGATCAATATGACGTTGCACATACCATTCCTGGGTTCCGGGATGATTGTTGATGATCCGGCTCAAAAAGAATCAATGTGTTACACCGCCTGCCATAATCAGCTTGTTGCAAGCGCTCTGACTGTAAGAGCCTGTCATAAAATGCTGCCCAATGCAAAAATCGGCAGCATGGTGACATCCATGACCGCATATCCGTATACCTGCAAACCGGAAGACAACTGGGAAAAATTGGAATTGGAATTCGCCAATTATTGCCTTACCGATGTGCAGGCGCGGGGAGCATACCCTTCATGGATGAAACATTTTTTTGTATCAAGAAAGATTAATGTAGGTATTAACGCAAGAGATGAAAAGATTTTGCGGGAAAATACAGTAGATTTTGTTTCGTTCGGCTATTATGCAAGCAGCGCGGTATCTTCCGATCCTGTCATACGCAGTCAAAAAACGACCGGCAATGTTTTCGGCGGCGTGCAGAATCCATACCTTAAATCTTCCGAATGGGGCTGGCAAATCGATCCTATAGGCCTGCGTGTTGCTCTTAATTTTCTATGGGATCGTTATCAAAAACCGTTGTTCATCGTTGAAAACGGGCTTGGCGCAAGAGATATGCCGGACATTAACGGCGAAATACATGACGATTACCGAATTGAATACCTGAGGGAACATATCAGGATGGCGAAGGCTGCAGTTGAAGAAGACGGAGTAGAACTGCTCGGGTTTACAAGCTGGGGCTGCATTGATCTAATTAGCGCATCTACCGGAGAAATGTCAAAACGTTATGGATTTATTTATGTTGATCGTAACGATGAAGGCGGCGGCACACTCAGACGCTGGCGAAAAAAAAGTTTTTATTGGTATCGGGATGTCATTGCAAGCAACGGAGAACAACTGTGATTGAGTTTACCTGCATTATCAAAGATAAAGTGGACTTTGTTTATATACTTTTATCATCAGAACATAAAAAACGGTACAGTGTTACCTGTACCGCTATGATTGGGGAGTGGAGGATTCGAACCTTCGAAGGCTGAGCCAACAGATTTACAGTCATCAATCACCCCTCACGGTAATTCTTTACAGCATAAATAAATACATATCCTGTATAGATTTATCTTAATTCCATAGTGTAGTATACTGTCCATATTGTGTCTATACGTCCGATGTAAATTCACGATTAATGCACGATTGGAGAGCCGCCCATGAGTAAAGAAACCATACCCAACCAATATGACGGCCCCCGGGCGCCAGCCAAGAGGCTACAGTCCAGCCATGTCAGCCTCGATTATGTCAGTTCCGATAATGCCGCCGAAATTGACGCCGGCATCCGGGAAACCATAAAAGGGATTGGCATGTCCATTCTGGCCATGGGGCTGGGGTTGGCAAAACTCAAGGCAAAGGGGCTGTATGACGACCTCGGTTTCCGCAGCATGAACGACTATCTGGAACATCTTTGCGATGAAATGCAAATCGAAAGGAGTACCGCCCATAACTGGCTTTACATCGGGGAAGCTTACACCAAATATCGGCGCGATCTTGAACGTATTGAGTTCACAGATGCTGACGGTCCTACAAAGCTGCCGTATGTTGACAGGGCGCTGGAATTATACGAAAAGAGGGACGTATTCAAAAATGTAAAAGATATGTCCCTCCGGGCGTTCAAGGAATATTCCAAAGGGGAGGAAGCTGCCGCCCCGCCCTCAAAAATCCGTGTAGTGGGTAATAAGGTATACATGGGGAAGAAACTGGCCATAACCCTTGCTGACGGGCTGGACCCGAAAACAAAATCGTATCTGGCGAAAGTCAACGTCCAGGCTGGGGAAGCACTTGAAGCCGGGGAAGTTCTGTATACAACTAGGCTTTATGACATGGATGAGCTGAAGCGTTTTGAGCGCGGGGCTGACAATCTGAAAAAACAGATGCGGATCAACTTCAAAAAGAAAAGGTAATTTACCGATATTTTGAGCGGAGGAAAAAATGAAAATTAAGGATGCTTTAGAACTGACGAGGATTGCCCCAAAAACTGATAAAAACGGCAAGGTTGAATGTCTGGAAATAGAAGTGGACGAATTAGACTTTGAGGTTTTTATGGTTGTGCCGAGGGAACAGTTCTCGAAACCCAAAAAAAAGCCCCGGTAACCCGGAGCCTTTTTTCAGCTTATTTTGAAGTAAACGGAATTACATATTTGTACCCCATTACTCCCGCAAATTCCAGAAAAGCTCGCCCTGAATCTCATACTCAGAAGAATCCAGTAACCGCGTTTCTCCGCTTCCGTCTTCCCAGCAGATATAAACTTGAATTCTGCCTTTTCTTCCTTCTTTTATATTTATCCTTTTCAAAGTGCTTTCATTTTCATAACGAACCAGCATAATCTTACCGTCAACTGGTTCTTCAGCCCGGCGGATAACTACATAATCGCCGTCATTAATGCCAGCCTTTGACATTGAAGTTCCCTTTACACGAACGCTAAAAAAGTTTTCCGGCCGCCCTTTAAGTTTCTGATGAGGGAAGGGAATGGCTTGATCCGGATAATACGAAATGTCTATCGGGTAACCCGCAGCGGTGTTGCCGTAGAAGGGGAGCATAAGCATATCCCATTTGACAACCTGTACATTGTCCATACGATTGGACTTCGGGATAAAACGTGAAATGTTGATAGCAACCGGATCGTACTCGTACTCTGGGGCCGGGTCTCTGGTGTAGAGGGGGTACACCGGCGCCTCAGCTTCATACTGCAGCGCTGTAATCATCTTTCTAACTGTCCTTAATGTGCCATCGTCAAGCCCTTCAAGGACTTTAACGATTGCCCGTATCCGTTCCGGCGCGTCCCAGAGCTTCCCCTCTTTGGCTATAAGCCGCCGTACGTAATCAAGACCCGCATCGCCAGCTACCACCCATTCGACTGTGATGCCAAGGGCTTCGCAGACTTTATATAAATCATTGACTTTAGGTTCAGTTTCTTCTGATCCTACCCATTTGTCAATAGTCCTTTTGTTGACCCCTGATTTCGCGGCGATTTCTTTAACAATAAAGCCGGATTTGGCGATGGCGGTTTTGAGATTATTTCTAAGCATAGTTAATTATCGGCAGAATTAGAGGAAACAATGCGAAAAAACGGGTATTGGCTATATTTTCCAATTACTATGAATTAGTTCAATTTTAGTATTGTTAAACAGTTGCCTCAATGTAGGAAATTCTCCTAAAAATTTATCCAATGCTTTTACTGCATCAACAACCTTGGGAAGCCAGACATTATTATTATTACTAAAATGTTTTAGACCTTGCCCTTCAAGACGTATTTCTATGACGATATTTTTTATATCATGATAAACGTGTCTTAACTTTGCCTCTCTCTCTGGATTTATTGCCCCTGTTTTTGTTATAATCATCTTATGTAATATTTTTGCATAAAAAAATGCAATGAGATGAACGACAAAATCCTTTAATCCTCGATTTAGATGTTCACAAATACAAGCCTGTTGTTGAATAAATGTAAAATTGTCATTTTGAGAAGCGGCTTCGTACATTTTTTTATAGTGAAATAATGCATCGCGGAAATTAAGATATGGTGATGCGATTCCAAATTTTTTATCTATATTTTCTGATAAATCCTTTATTATCCATACATTGTATACATAATATGAGATTTCATCTGTGATCTCATCCAGTTTTTTCTGATGCTCTGCTTTCAAGTTGTCCTCCCAATGTATAGTAATCCTTTACAGAAATAGTGCCATTGGAAGCAACTTTCCCACTAAGTTCTGTATTATGGATAAGTGTAATATCAGGGTCGATTGTTCTCCTATTAATTATTTGTTCTAAGGTTAGGTGAGTACCAGTAATAATACTGTGGAGTTGTAAAAGTAGATTCATATTTTCTTTTTGGCCCATTATATTTCTCCTTGGTTCTGAGTATAGACTCTCTCTTCCAATTCTCTAAAAGTTATTAAGATGTTTGTGTTGATTTTTTCATTAATAAGAATGTCCTTTGGCAATAACTGGTCTGCCATTTCTTCATTACAACCTCGTTTTTTTAATTCATTTAAAAAAAGTTTTTTCATTTTTTTACTAAACCGATTCAGAACTTCATTTTTGAGTACGGATAGACGTTGTTTTAACCCTTCTATTGTGCCCTCTTCAATAAAGCATTTATCCTTTATGTCTAAAAATTCCTTAACGTATTCAGGATAACGATGATCAAAGTCTTTATTTTCCCAATTTTCAAGGAAAATTGTTTCTTTAACAACTTCAGAGAAATAGATATCTGTAAAATAGAATAAATAATCCCGTTTTTCTAATGGCTTGTCTGCAAACTTAACTATCTCAATGTCAGCCATAGAAAGGCACTCCTTCTCTTAAGTCGAAAGATTTCCCAAATCTTCTTCTATACCTCAAGGAGTGAATGTTTGAAAATTGCAGCAGTAACTCTTGTTTTTTATTTCTACCTGTCATGACAGCTTTCCCCCTTAAAACAGGAGAGAAAATTTAAATGACAAAATAAAAAAGCAAAAGAGCTACCTCTATTGTAACCCAATGTAAAAAAAAAGCTAGAGGTTGCCGGCATTTTTTTTGCATTTGTTATCAAAAATCAATCTTTTTTTACCCTTTTTTTCGCATTGATAATCCCCCTTTTTATCGGTATTTTTGGTATTCTAAATCACATTTTAGCCTAAATCTCCTATAAAAATCGTAATAAATTAACAAAATGAAAGGTGTGAACCCTAACAGATTACCCTTTTAGCCATTCAAAAACATGAGTTATGAGATACGTTATAATGGCTACTCCTAAGATCGATAATGCTTTCAAGAAATCGGCGCTTATTACTCTAAATATTTCCCTCCTTGTTACAAGAAAAGAATAGCGCGAGACCAAAGAAACAAGAAGAATAAACACCACAAGAATAGCCCAAAACCCAGGATGCGAAATCATTGAATACACGGTATCTAGCCAAGTTTTCATTTTTCACCTTCCTTTGATAAATCAAACCATCATGCTCATATATGGTCTTTTCAACAAAGACAAATGAGGAAATTACCCAAAATCAAGGAATTAAACAAAAGGAAGAAAACTGTCAACAAATACTACGAATTAAGAAACCTACATTCATTATATAACTTAATGTTAAAAAATTGCAACTGATAATCGGCATTTTTCTATAATTGTCACCAAAATCCCCATATTTATTTTTCTCCTTTTTTTCGCATTTCCTCTTGACAAAATACTAAAACTAGGGTATCTTGATAATACCCAGTGCACCGGGAAGCGCATCAGGGTTTCCGGGGCTTCTTGGGAGCCTCGGCGGGCTGCTTCTTGGGACGGCCAACTTTGGCGTCTTTGATTTTTTCGTAGGTGTTTGGAGGGTAGATGGAACCGTTAAAGAGAGGCTCAATATCTTCTCGTTTTATTCGCATTTGTGTGGCATTTTTGGACATTTTCAGATTTTCGGCAAGTTCATCCAGTGTCCAGCCTTTGACTTCCATACCTTATTTTCGGCGGAAAAAAAAATAAAAAAAGTTTCATTTTGCTATTGACAATATTGTGTTATTATAACACAATATAAACATCGGGTGAATAGCCCGATGCTGGCGGGTGTACATGGAGTTCTCCCAAGACCCACGAAAGCCGCCAGCCCATTGAGCGATTAGTGCTTTGCGGCGGCAGAGCGGAAGAAAGGCTAATTTTGAAAGCCGACCGGTTGCCGCCGCTTCCGGTCACATGGCTGGAGAGATTGGCCTTTTTTATTGGAGGAGGAGAGATGAAGGAAAAAGTCATGGGGAAGAACAGATGATCCTATGTATAAGGCGACCCATGAAATCTCCCAGCTTCCTCTTTTATATGCCATTTATATTCCTCTGTATCAATCTTATGTTGTATAACATTCATCAGGTCTTTTTTACTGGAAAGATCAAAAAAAACAGTATTACTTATTACTTTATACGGCTTCCCGCAATTAGGGCAGCGAATGTCGATAACCTTGCAGCCGCAATTAGGGCATATTTCCGAAAGATTATCAGGGATACCACGCCGGTATTCCCACTTAAATATGCGCCCTCCATATTCCATTTGTGTAAATTGATACCAATCCGGCAATCTGTTTTCCGCTTGATGTTTTCTTATACGGTTAATGATTGCGGCAATAGATATAGATGCAACGACTATAAAAAATATTACCCACAGTGGAATTGTAAGCGTCAACAGTTTTTGAAAAGTGTGTTGAACAATGGAAAGGAGGGCTATAGTTATGCTTTTAATATTTAAGCCAAACAGGAAATTAGCGATCAACGAGCCTGCTATTCCTAAAAATAAGCTTCCTGCAATCCATAACGCCTTTTTCTTAGACAGTTTGAAGGGCATATCTTATATTTCGGGTTTTCTTTATCTGAGGTTTATATGATACGGGAACTTTTTATTACTATGACCCGCCCTTGGAGGGTTTGGCAGGATGGAATGAGATGCCATCTAAGAACTATGGAACTTGAGAAAGAACTGCGTGAATTGAAAAAAGAGTTGGCGGATGAGAAAAAAACAAATGCCAAACTCCGGGAAGAGATTTGCAACCTTAAAAGGAATCAAAGAGAACAAACCTTGTGCGGGCAGGGTGGTGAAGGAGATTGAGTTTGTTTGGGATGAGCGGTTACTTTTTAGCTTTCTTGGCTTTAGGCTTGGCTTCCTGCTTCGCCTTGGGCGGGCGGCCCATCTTTGTGTCACGGATTTTTTCCAGTGTACCAAGTGGATACATGGCTTCCCTGCTCATGGGTTTTATCCCGGCTCTTTGTATACGCCGTTCAACTGTTCTTTGTGGCAACTTTAGCGCCTTTGCCATTTCTGTAATGGTAATACCTTCCATACCGTTAATTATCGGCATTTATACCGCTTTTCATAAATTGTTTGAATGTTCAGACACTTTACTATACAAACGTGAAGTAAAAATCGAAAATATTTTGAGAAAAAGTATGTATTTTATTCAAACACATATTTACAATATGTTTGAATTATGCGACAGTTATTGTATAGGCTGATACGTCAGCCGAACCGCCCTTTATAGTTCTCCCAAGAATTGGGGCGGTTTTCATAGAGAGATTTAGCCCAGCCGTCACTGGGAAGGAAGAGGGCTTACACAGCCTTGAACCGTGACGGCGGGGATGGGCGGTGTAAGCCTTTTTTATTGGAGGTAGTTGTGATGGAAAAGCTGACGGTTGAAATTGAACTTTCCAAGGAAGAACTGGAAGCGTTCAACAACTTCATTGAGCAGGGGTGCATTGACATTAAGAAGTACCTGAAACGACTGATTATGAAAGCCCCTGAGAAACACAAAGAACTCGCAGAAGCAAGGAGGCCTAAAAAGATAGCTTAATTTTTTGAGTTAATGGGACGGCTTAATCTTTGGCGTCTTCATCAAGAAAGAGACGTTTGAGGAACTTTGCCAATTCTGCTGCTGATTCACGGGATAAAATGATGCCGTTGCCATTATAAAGGTCTCCGGCATCAAAATCTTTATCTGTGATGTGCAAAGGGTTATCAAAATCCGGTTTAAATTCGGCAGTATAGTCTTCGTGAAGTTTCCCGTTTCTTTCACGGCTTAGCTTAATACTGAACGGACCCGATTTCATAAGTCTTTCTGCTTTGGTCATTTCATTAACTCCTGAAAAGAATTTTAGTGTCATTTTATTTCAATTATGTACAAAAAGATAGAGGAGGAAGTGATGTCAAATAAATTCACCCGGTTTAGCATCCAGGAAATTCTAATGGACGCGGGGCTGGACACACACCAAGCAAGGAAAGCAACAGACAAGATCATCCGGGCTCTGTCTGACTCTTTGGCTGAAGGTGAACCAGTGGAACTTCGAGGCTTAGGGTCTTTTGAATACCGCGAGCGTAAATCTTATAAGGCGCATAACCCAAAAACCAAAGAAGCCGTTATGACCAAGCCCAGGCGCCGGATCATCTTCCGCCCAGAGCGGGAATTAAAAGATAATCTCGCGGAACTTTAGCTGGAGGAAGTTATGAGGGGAAAAAAGGCAGTGCCTCAAGATACCGATTTGCTGACCGTTATAGAGACCATGTTTTTTCCCAAACTTATTTGTCTTGAAAAATTCTGCATACAGGCAACCGCAACTTCTTGTATGACCTGATTTCAAATGGCTGCTGCTAACAGTGATGGTCTTTCCACAATCACATTTACAATTCCAGAAAAAATGCTTGTCCTTTTCTTTTCTGGTAAAATTTAATGCTGTGAGTTTACCAAAACGCATTCCAGTTAAGTCCATAAATGGCCTCTCTCTCAATTTTTTCCTCCTAAGATTTGGTTTGGTGCGGGGGCAAGACGGACAGCTCCGAAACCCCCGCTTTTTGAAACGGCCTCTGTTCGCTACTTCATGGCACACCTCCTCATATATTCCCCGGCTTCACGCCGGCCGGAATTTCTCGTTTTGCCATCCATTGTTTAATCACAGATGCTCTTATTAACCTTTGCCCGTTTAATGCCAATATCCAGGGAAAAGGGAGCGTACCGTGTTTTATGTGTCGGTGAATGATGCTCTTACCGCAGCGGAGCATTTCTGCGGCTTCAATACAACAAAATTATATGCGGTGTGGGAATCTATGAGACAACGATGTAATAACCCAAACAGCAAACCTTATCCTCACTATGGCGGCAGGGGAATCGTTATGTGTCAAGAATGGGATGATTTCCAAAATTTCTATAATTGGGCTCTTTCCAGTGATTATAAAGAGGGTCTGTCAATAGATCGTATTGATAACGATGGTAATTACTGCCCTGAAAACTGTCAATGGATGACAGTATCAGAAAATGCAAGCAAAGGAAGCAGGAGGGTATAATGCGTGGCTTCATATACAGATTAGGAATTGCAATAAAGGAAAGCGGCAAACGCATGGCGCATATCAGGCCGTTCGGGATACCAGTGTTCTGGCTGATCTATTGCCCGGTTATCTCTATCGGAAATAAGATAAGGGATTTTGCCGCCAGCCACACTACCGTGGGAGATTTCCAGAAAAACAAATCCACTGCGGAAATAGAACCAACTGAGGCGAATGCGTGAAACAGATTTATCACCTCTTTGTGAACGGCACCCCCAAGGCACAGCCGAGGCACCGAACGACCGCAAGAGGGCATGTGTATAACCCGAGTTCAGCGGACGCATGGAAGAACGAAATCAAAATGGCTTTTCATTCATGCCGCCAGCCAACCATCATTGGGCCGGCACGTTTGAAAGTGCTTTTCTGTATGCCGGTTCCGAATGGAAAGAATATTGAAGAAGGCTCACCGCATACGTCTAAGCCTGATACTGACAATTTGTTTAAGGCAGTCATGGACGCTATGACTGCCGTAGGTGTTTGGAAAGACGATGCCTTGGTGTCTGATGTTACGGCAGGGAAGTTTTACGCTCGGGGAGCAACTGGGGCGCAAATCATAGTTGAAACAGATTTTTAAGGAGAAAGAAAATGAGCAAAGTACAGAACAAAAAACCGGCAGTAGATAATACTATCCAGCCGGTAATTGACGAGAAGATCGTGAATACCGTTCACGAGATTTTTGAAGATGTTACAAGGCTTAACGCATTGCAGGACTGTTTTGATGACTTAGCAAACCGCCTCATTGCGGATCTCGCGGCTAATTCTTTCATGGAATTTAACCTTGAATTGACAGAAAACCAAAAGGAACAGCTCCGGAAGGCAATAAAAATAAAGGGCAACGAAACTGTTCGGATATATTTGGCAAAAGTGAATTCTGATGAACGAAGTCAAGAAATATACGGCATTGTCAGAGAAAAAACAACGGAAATTGCTGACAAGGTTCTCTCAGCAATTGGTCAGGAGATAAACCGCGGTGCCGTTATCAATGCAACCGCAGTACAGGCAAATGCAAAGAGCGAAGATTACGATGAAATATTGCTGCGGAAAATAAAATCTTCCGGAGACATCACAATTCCCACAAGTTGCGTTTTGATTTCAACTAACTGCATATCGACCATCAAGGCTTCATGCCAGGTACCGGGCAAAAAAGAGACTTTGGCCAGGCTGAGGTTTGGGGAAAGGAAAACGATTTCCGGGAAGCCTTGGCCAAGGGTACATGGAAAGACATCAAAACTTTTTTCGGTATTCCAAAACAAAAACTGAGTTACACGGATGCAGAGGGCAACGAAAAATCTATCGGGAAGTTTGGTGAAAGCACCCAAGAAGAATTTGATGAGGTTTTATTCAGCCTTCCCGATCTAATTGCCAAATCTAGGCAGGGCGATGAAAGAGCAGGACGTACGGTCAATGAATTGCTCTGGCACCTTGCAAATGAAGGTTTCAATACCCGCACATCTGTCAGAGGTTCATTCAGGGAGATTTTCCCGTTCGGCAAACCGGAGGCAGATATTCACGGGAGGATCGCATGATTCAGTTTGAAAATGGCATAAGCGAAACCTGGGTTAGTAGTGATGATAAAACCCATGTATGGGTCGTGGAGCGTGGTGCTGGAGAGCCAATGGTTTGGTTCCATAGAGAAGGCATGGGCAAGGCTGAGAGCATTTCACTGGACATGATTGAAACTATTGCTGAGGCGCTGGAATGCCTCAAAGGAAATAACTAAATGACCTTTGCAGAAACATTGGCAAAAAGAAATGAGGCAAGAGATCGCCGTAACAGCTTAGTCAAGCATGATTTAGCTTCTAGTCGGTTACTCAATGCCGAATATGATTGGGGTTTTTGGGACGCAGTTATTTCAATTATGAAAAACTGCGGCATGAAAGAACTGGATGAAAAGGCGGTGCAAGGATGAATCAGGAAAAAATAATTTTAACTTTTAGATTTGAAGATGATTGGGGACGCGCTGTATTTGATGGTGATAACGGCAGGGCGTATGTAACAACCGACCTTATTCCACGCATAGGATGGGAAGCCTTGGATCAAGAAGGAAGAGAATTACTCCTCCGCTCATTACACTCACGGACATCGTATGGTGAACCTGATTGCCCGAAATGGCGTGAAGGATTATTCAGCATAAAAGGAGCAACGGCATGAAAGGAAAGTGGAAACGAACCTGTATGGTATTAGGTGATGAATACAAACATATAGCGACAAGGTTGCTTGATACATCAGAACCTATGCACGGAGGCAATGTTGAGCATATCGGTGGTTACACCACTGACAAAGAAGCAGTGGAAAAACTTTGCGATTATCTAAACAAAATTGAAGGAGAAGAATAATGAGCAAAAGCAAGAGTATGGATTTTTTAGATGACAAAGAAAAATACCGGCTGGCGGTTTTCCTCAAGCGGCTCACATTTAACATGGCCTACGAAGTCGCCGACTGCGGCACACATGAGGAAATGAAAGAGTACGCATACTGCACATTGGATGTGGTCGAGAAGGTTCAAAAAGAGTTAGCCGCAGAGGGCTTTGCTCCCCGTTGATCGCCCTGATGATGGGGAGCTGGCTACTCCCCGAAACCGCCCTCCCCCTGGGCGGTCGGCGAAAGCCTCCGGTGCATGGCACTGGAAAACCAAGATGATAAGGAGATTTTATCATGGCTGAAAAAAAAGAAGCGAAAGCGAAAAAGGAAAAGAAGTTCAACAGTGAACGGATTGTAAAGCAGGTAAAAAACGCGCTCAAGGCGGTTTTCCCAAAGGACAATTTTACCGTCAGCAGTTTTGTAGACCGTGTCGAGATTCTCTATTTTGAGAATACCGCTTGTTCCGCAACAGAACTTAATATGTTCTGCACCCTGTTCTGCAACATGGGAAACATCAAAAAAGAACAGTTGCAGTTATTCAAAGCCAAGAAAGAACCTGCCGTGGTACCGGCATCAGCGAAGTAGCTGAATATCAATAGCCGTTCGGGATATTTTACGGGCGGCTATTAAGGATGTTTTATGTTGACCAAACATGGCAAAGATTTTATTAAGTTACTCGAAAATATAAAACCCTCAAAAAATAGATATGAAATCTTTAATGATTGGCTGGTCATGGCCTCCGCTGCTCTTTACTCATGGAAAAAAGATGACGCTGTAGAAAATGAATATCTGGAAATAGTAAAACAATATAAACCCGAAGAAGTAGATCAACTTAGCCAATTATTAAGTTTAACAGTAGAAGCACTTGAAGATCAGGAACAGGATTTTTTAGGTGAAGTATTTACATTTGCCGAACTATCCAATACAAGAAACAGTCAATTTTTCACACCTTACCATATTTCATATCTAATGGCAGAAATGGCAATCGGTGAAAAAGAGTTACCAAAAAATCGTGTGTGTAAAATAAATGACCCGTGTTGCGGTGCCGGAGGAATGCTCATCGCCGGCGCCATGGTGATGAAGAAAATGGGCTTTAGTTTTCAACAGGACGCCCTTTTCATAGGTCAGGACATAGACCCCCGATGTGCACGAATGACTTTTATCCAATTAAGCCTGTTGGGTGTTCCGGCAGTTATTATCTGCGGAAACACCATAACTCTTGAAATGTATTGGCAAAGGGAAACAATCGGTTACTACATGGCCGGTATGGGATTCCGTCTCAGAGCAGAAGAACTTATTGAAAGAGTAAAAAACCTTGAGCAGGCAGAACCGGAGCCTGAACAAATACCAATAGAAATTATGATACCCCGAGGGGAATTAGTCCAAGGGGAATTATTTTAGGGTTTCTACCATGCCTGTATGGGTGTGGATAAAACGAATATGGAGGTTTGTATGAAAAATGATGAGACAAATACTGCTGTGGTTATTCCTCTTATTTCCGAAATGGAAATAAGCACTATCAGCGACAATGACTTGGAGACAGCGTTTCTGAAAGTAGCTATCGAACATAAGGACGCTGTAGTTTCAATCCATCAGAGCATGGTCGATGCGACTGATGCGTATGCAAAGTACCTTAATGAAGGCTATGAACCTATGGAGGAAGTTGCCAAATGTGACAGGGCAACTTTGAACAAAGCAGAAAAGAACATCGCCGAGAAGTACGCTTCATTGAAAGCGGCGTATGAGAAGCCTCTGGAAAACATTGAGCTGAATATCAAGTCGATCCGGAACGCTATAAAAAAAGCTTCTGGCATTGTTGATGGAGCCGTAAAAACCTATGAGGAAAAAGAGAAAGGCAAAAAGCGCGAAGAAATCCAGGTTTATTTTAACACCAAGCAATTTGATCTGGTTCCCTTGGACAAGATTTTCAACAGCAAATGGCTGAATAAAACGTGCAAAATTGCGGACATCAAAAAGGAAATCGACATCAGGATCACCACTATTTTAGGCGACATCAAAACCCTTGAAAACATCGCCGAATACGGTCTGGCTGCGAAAACTTTTTACCTTGACACGTTGGACATGAGTGTTGCAATGCGGCAAGTAGAAAACATGAAAGCAAACGCCGAGCGCCTTGCCAGGGAAAAAGTCGAGCGTGAAGAACGGGAACGGCAGAAACAGGTTGCCCAAAATGCGGTCAATGAACACAAAGAGGAACAAACAGCCGCAAAAGAAGAACAGGTAAAAAATCTGGTAGATGAAGCCTTGGACATTCCCGAACCGGCAGTGCAATCCCAGCCGGAGATTGTTGAATACACTCTGCGTTTCAAAGGAACAAAGGAGCAACTCTTAAAGCTCCGCGAGTACATGACGGCGAATGGGATCGTCTATGAAAAGTTGTAAAAAAGCCATGTCATGCCAATTCAGGCATTCAGGCTTGAGGGCGAATATCTCAGCGCACCGCAGCCCGGAAAGGAACATTGCCGCGCACACGGCCAGCTCCATTGTGTCCTTCAAAACGCCCGGGTAAAACAGCCTGACAACCTCATCCTCTGACAGCGCCCCTTTTATTTTGCTTTTGTATTTGGGCTCTTTTATGCGGCGGATAGGATTAACCCAATTTTTGTTGTTCAATTCATAATTGTTAAACGCCATGCGGACAAATTTCACCACACCGACATATGTCCGAGTTCCGCCCATTTGCCGACCGTCTGTAAGTTTTTTAGCCCACATTCTTTTATTGAAACCGTGTATGTCCTGTTCCTCGACTTCTGCCATTTTCAGACCCAACAGCGGATCCCCTTTGATGTGGAGCCTGTAGTAACTTTCATAATTTTCAAAGGTGTCAATGGACGGGGGTCGGTTTTCAGATATGTTGATGTCGGTCCTGGGGCTTGTGTCAATAACTGTAAATTTCTCAATCCATGAGCTGACCAGAACATCCTGCGCCCTAACCCGCAGGGCATTGCCTTGCGCCTGTCCTTTTTTGAGGTATTCAATGAGGGCTAAGGCACCGGCTTGTGCTGCTTTATTTGATTTAGGGCTGCGGTAATCTGCCAGCTCATTCGGCAGGTCTTTGAAACTCCGGCGCTGCCATTCCTTGCATATACGGTGTGGAAGCCCGCATGAAGGATTGAGGGTTATTTGAAAGGTCTTAGAATCTCCCCGCTGGGGCGTAGAAAATGTCTTTGAACGACTGTTTTTTGGCCTGGGCATAGCATCTCCTTACAGGATTAAATGCACGATTAATGCACGATGCTGCCCGTCTTGGGTTTTATATAAAAATTACCGTTTCAAAAAAACAGCTAATTCCTTACAACGTAACGAATTAGCTCACTTATGGGGAGTGGAGGATTCGAACCTTCGAAGGCTGAGCCAACAGATTTACAGTCTGCCCCATTTGACCGCTCTGGAAACTCCCCGATGATACTTACCTTATATCCGTTTTTTTTTTTTTTTGCAATAGGTTTTTGTGAATTTTTTGATATTTTACCCTTTTATTTTATTGATGCCGTTGACAGCCCAGGAAACTATGCCTGCCAGACGTTTGGCAATGGCGGATTCCATATCAATTTTTGAAGCGAAAAAATCGGAAAGATCGGTGCCGGCAATGCTGTAAATTAATACTCCTTCCGCAATGGGTTCAAAATAAAGCTGGGCAATGAATTTTCCTTCTTTTATGACCGGAATTAAAAGATAGCTAAAGCTTTTGAAATTGGTCAGGTTATAACGCAGACCGTTTTGAATTCTGGTTATTTCCAGCCGGTAATAAGTGTTTCCGAAATTGGCATCTTTTAATCTGATATAAACTGTCTCAGCACGGGGAACGGCTGCGGCAGGAGCCGGATCGGGGATCGCGGATGTGTTTTTTTCACTTATTATGCGGGTAGCTTCTTCGAACAGCGGAACATTCTGTTTTTTGGTAGCCGATCTGTACAATATTCCTTTAAGCCCGTTGATGTTTCCCATGGCATTATATACGTTAAGAAGGCTTATTGCTCCCGGCTCGCCGGGAATGACCTGTATGGATTCCGCAATATAGACAGGTTTTTTGTTTAAGACCATGTTGACAATCTGGGAATCCAGACCGTTATAATAATCATTGCTTACCAAAGCAAAGCCTTTTCCTGTTTGACCGGATTGAACATAACCTGAAGTCCTGAAAACAGCTTTCCGTACATCCTCGCTCATATTCGGGAAAATATCGTTGAATGCGCGTAATTCAGCAAAAAGATGAATAACACAAAACAGATATAAAAAAAGAACGATGGATGTTTTTTTCTTCATTTAATATGCTCCTTTACTTTTAAGAACTACACTGAATGTTTTGAGTATTATCCATAAATCAAGCCAGGGCGACCAGCTTTGCAGATAATAGGTGTCATAAGTAACACGGTCTTGGTAATCGGTGTCGGATCTTCCCGATACCTGCCAAAGCCCTGTTAATCCCGGCTTAATGGAGAATATACGGTCAAAATCTTCTCCGTATTTTGTTATTTCATCATCCACAATGGGGCGGGGACCTACCAGGGACATTTCGCCTTTCAATATATTGATAAACTGGGGAAATTCATCCAGGCTGGTGCGCCTGAGTATCTTTCCGATAGCGGTTATCCTTGGGTCTTTTTGAAGTTTATGATTTTTTTCCCATTCATCCCTGATGACGGGATTGGATTCGAGCAGTTTTTGGAGCCGCTGCTGTGAATCTACAACCATGGAGCGGAATTTATACGCATAAAAATGTTTACCGTTTCTGCCAAGCCTCTTGTGCTTGTACAATACAGGGCCGGGAGAGCTTATTTTTATGAAAAGAGCAACTAACAACAGGAAAGGCAGAATTAAAAGCCCGCCTGTAATCACGATGGCAATATCTATAAAACGTTTGATTCCACGGTTCCATGTTAACATAAACTTATGACTGGCTTCCAGGCCTAAAACACCGTCAAAATCCCGCACCGACATCCAAATATTCGTTACATTAAAAAAATTGGGAATGATCACATTATAACGGAAGGCTGATGCCGATGTATTCAAAAGGTTTTTTAATTTTTTGGCTTTAAGTTTCGGTCTTGCAATTATCGCCATTTTTATATTGTATCGCTTAACAATTTCCGGTCCGATTAAAGTATCGTGAATAATTGGAATGTTCTTATATTCATCCTCGCCGCTCGGTTTATTGTCCAGTATCAGCACCGGAATATAGCCGGTTCTGATGCTGCCCATTAAACAATCGGCGACCAGCTTCCCGGTTTTGCCTGATCCGTATATCACAGCCGGGATTCCTCCAAGCCTTGTTTTGTGTAACAGCCAGTGAGTTATGCTTCTTGAAATAAGCAGGATCATGGTTGAGAAAATGCAGCTAATGATAAACGCGGCTGTAATGGAATCCCAGCTTTTGTTTTCGATATATCTGGACATGATAATACCGCAGTATGCCATGAGGGAGCCGATAGTGAACCGCCTCATCTCTTCGGAGGGAGCCATGGAAACGCCGGGATAAAGGCGCAATATTGTAAAGATGATAATAAAGACAGGCAGGTACGGCCAGTAGGTTACAAAGGATTTGAAATTGATGCTGCCGTAATTGTTAACAAAGCCGTATATTCTGACCCAGAAGAAACCCCATCCGAAGGACAGCATAACGGCCAGAAGATCAGAAATGATAAATGCAGTCGAAGTGAGCGCGGAACTGGTGCGGCGAAATCTGGTTCGATACCGGATGTCAAATTCAGAAAGTGTCATATTTTCTAAAGATCAATATACTACTTTCGTACTCTTTCTTCAATAATTTTGCTTACACGTTCTAAAAATGCGGCTTTTGAGAATTGCGCCACATGCGAGCTATATTTCTCCCGGTTGTTGAAAATAGCCTCTTTTTGTTCAAAAAACTCCATAGCTGCGATAAGGGATTCTGGGGTCTGCTCGTTAAAAAATAGCCCTGTAACATTTTCCTTCACTGTTTCCAGAGCGCCGCCGTCCCGGTAGGCTATAACAGGACAACCTGCCGCCTGCGCTTCTATTGGTACAAGCCCCAAATCTTCAATACCGGGGTAGAGCAAGGCGCGGGCTTCGGCGAAAAGATGAGCGCCCTGTTCATCCGAAACTCTTCCGGTAAACCACACAAGGCCTGTTTTTTTGTATTTTTTAACGTCCTTTTTTCGTGCGCCTCCTCCTGCGACAACAAGTTTTCTTCCTGATTTGACACAGGCTTCGATTGCAATATCCGCCCGTTTATAACCGGTGATTTGCCCGAAAAAAAGATAATAATCAGACGGCTTTCGTTCTATCTCAAGGAATCTTTCGATGGCGGCAGGACCGTAGACAACATCCGCGCTCCGGTTGTAGATGCGTTGTATTCTTTTCGCGACATACTGAGAGTTTGTTATGAATCTGTCTACTAGATTTGCCGAAGTAACATCCCATACACGCAGTGATGGAATGAGTTTCTTCATAAAAAGGCGCACTGCCGGATTGGCTGTCTTAAGATAATCATGGTACATGTCCCACAGATAGCGCATGGGGCTGTGGCAATAGCAGATGTGGTATGCATTGGGATTGGGAACTACGCCCTTTGCCGGCCCCGCTTCGCTGGAAATAACAAGGTCGTATGATTGCAGGTTAAAATCCATAAGAGCGGCGGGCATGAGAGGCATATAAACCTGATAAAGTTTTTTTGCGAAGGGCAGGCGGTTTATTCGTGAGGTGAAAACCTGTTTGCTTTTGATCAGCGGAGAGACCGCTTTGGGGTTGTATACGTGAGTGAAAATATCCGCATCGGGAAACATCTCCAGCAGGGCTTCGAGCATTTTTTCCCCGCCGCGCATATTTACAAGCCAATAGTGAACGATTGCCGTTTTCATTTTTACATTATGCTGTAAGTTTTGCGACAGTTTCAATCATAAAACCGGCGATTAATTCGCCCGCCTTGCCCCGGCGCTGCCATGCTGTATCTTTTGCTTTTCTGCGGGCATCAGTCAATGCGACGCTGTTAGACGCCTGCTTAATGACTTCGCCAATGGAAGGAAAATTGCTTTCACTTAGCTCGATTCCTGTTTCTTTCAAAATTCTGAACTGCCAGGGTTCATTATCAAGATCGTCCGCATCGTATGGACGCATATCAATCTTGTCTTTGGCATAGATGACCGGTTTATCGAAAAGAAACATATAATCAAAAATGATCCCTGAAAAATCGGAAATCATTATGTCTGCTTTGCTGATCGACATAGTGTTAGATGGCTCATAATCCCATTCAATGTTGCTGCGATCCTGATAACGGACAGTCAGCCTGTCCAGCATTGCGCTTTCAGAGATTTTTGACTGCGGATGAGGCCGCACAATAATGTGAAAACCCGTATCAAGCAGGGGATCGAGGAGTTTTTCTCCATAGCGGGCAAGCAGGGCGGACGGCCCCCATGACGGAGAAACCAGTACGGTAAACGGGTGGGGAAGGGCAGGGGAAGCTTGTATGTTGTTAGCCGCAACATCAAGATAGGGGCATCCGACAGTAACAAGCTGTTTTTCGGGCAAGCTGCGGAGTTTTTCCAGCGCGCGTATGTCCTGTGCCTGATAATCCCCGGTAAGAAGGATGGAATCGAAGTAATCTATCCCGAACAGGCGGTACATGGTGGCGTCCCCTGGCGCGTGAAGCAGATGAGAATAGTGCTTCGCTACTTTTGAACGTTTCAACTGGTATACATCAATGCCCGGCGTGGTCATCAGCACAAAATCGGCGCTTAACAGGTTAAGCCGTGCGTAGGCCTTATTCCCTTCGCCGACATACTCAGGCGCAATGTGTTTGAACGAAGATTCAAAACATGGATCATCCTTTGATGAAGTCAGGTACTGTAGGGGCAGCTCCCGCCTTTCAAACTCATCAAGCACGGGCTTAAACAGATTCCAGTAACGTTTATCTTCCGCGTAAATGACATAATTTGCGCGGGAAACTTCGTTGCAAAATGCGCGGTTTTTTGCTCCTTGGTTTTTGCCGCCCCAAAGAGCTGTTTTCGCTTTGATGATGAGCGCTCTTACAACAAAGTAAAGGGTTGCGGCTACGCCGATGAGTATCGAAAAAAGCATACTCCCCGTGCCGGGATCAATGTACAGCGGGTACAGATTCATAAGTTCTCCTTTGTTCAGCGTCATCGCACTGCGGTGAAGCGATTACTTTTGCGGCTTTCCATGCTTGACGGAAAATAGGCATAGGTTTAAGCCCCTGCCTGCTGCATCTAAAAAAATCAAATATGTGAATTAACATAATTGACAGACGTGAATAGCGAAAATTTTTGATGTAAAAATAGCACTGGTTTTTGAAAATTGTATGCCAATAGGCTTGGGTTGCGGCTGTTCTGGTTCCGCCCGCATTATCCATGTAATGAACAAGGGCTGCCTGGGGAATATACGCGATTTTATAACCGCCACGGCGCAGCCTGACGGACATATCAGTGTCTTCCCGTATGGCGTTACCTGTAAATTGTGTGTCAAATGAGCCGCATTTTTCGAACACATCTTTTCTGAATGACATATTGCAGCCGATGCAACTATCGGCAGGAAGCATTTTATTTCCGGAAAAATCAGAAAGAACCCCAAGCCGCCCCACATACGATGCTCTTTTTCTGAAAAAAAGAAACAACAAAGATTTTATGTGTTTTTTGATGCTTCCTGATTTTTCCAGAACTTTGTTTCCGGTTGTATTGATGTTTTGAATCGTAATTTTTCCGGTAACGCACCCGGTTTGGCGATCATTGAATCCCGAAACATGGGAAGGAATAGTCTTTTCATTGATTTCGACATCATCGTCAAAAAAAAGGACAATATCGCCGGAGGATTTCCCAATGCCCACATTGCGCGCATTTGGTAAATTCGGGTAATCGACATACAACCAGGTGATTTTTCCGGCAGCGGTCAAATCATCAAGAAAACTTTGAGTTTCTTGATCATGTTTTTTGGTTTGATCCACAACGATAAGTTCATGATACTGATGTTCAAATGATACAATATTCGCCAGCGTATTGCATAACATTGTTTCCCGGTTGTAGGTAGGAATGATGATTGAAACTTTCATTTGTCAAGTTTTTGCCAGTTGTCTGAATTGAAAATATCACTATGAACACTGTACCATTCATTAACGCCTATTTTGAAAGTATTTGGATTATGATCATTGGGCATCCATTTTTTTGATATTGTTATGTGTAATGGCAGTTGTTTTGCCGCAGTGTCTACCGGGTTTCCGGTGAAGGGATTAACCGGGTTTTCAATAAAACCTTCAAAAGCAAGAACGGGGACATCAGCGTTAGTCATAAAAGCGTTGTCAGTTTTAAATGGAAAGTCGGCGTCAAAATCTTTTATCAGTAAAAGGGGATTATAGGCGTCGCGGTTAAAAGGAATATTTTTGCTTTGAGGAAAAGCTCCTGAATCAATGTCAGCGCCATGATCGGATACAATGATAATCCGGGTATTATCGTATAAATCTTGCTGTTTTAAATATTCAAACCATACCCCAATACGTTTAAGAGCCGCCGCGTTTACCGGATAATTTATAATATCGGCGTATTTTGAATTTCCACGATCAGTAACATTGATTGCGGGAACATAATCAGGCGCCTGCAAAAAAATGGGATTATGGGGAAGATCATTTTGCAGGAGAAGGAATGTATTGAGTTTCGGCGAATCAGCGCCGGTCAGCTCGGGAAGCAGATCAAGTACCGCATAGTTGTTCAGAAATGTGTTTAGATCAACGGTTACCAAATTGGTGCTCCACCAGTCTCCGCTGTTGTACAGAGGCGGTCTTATTACCATTGGAACTGATTTAAATAAACTGAACCAAATAAAATTTCTTTTCAGTATTTGACTTTTAATCTGTAAATCCAGGTGGCTGTTTCGTGAAATCCACAGGTTAAGGTATGCCCACAGCGTATTTTTCACTTTTATTTCAGGATACTTTTCATAAATTCTTGTATCCGGTATCCAGCTATAATTTGCCCAGGGCGGATCGGTAACTGTTACGTCAAAATTATTTTCATTGAAAATGACAGGCATCAACAGCAGTGATTCATTGTGCTTTTTTACCAGTGATTCTTCTGAACGTGAATTGACAATCCGGGGACTGTATTCATAGCCGCCAAAAAGAGGAGGTGCTCCTATCAGCGTGAAGCAGTTAAACGAAAGTGTATTGGGATACCATGTAAACCCTGAAAATTGGTTATATAATTCTTGACTTTCGGAAAAAATTTCGGGTATAAATACATTTACCGCCCGGTCAAGCATTATTATAACAACGTTTTTTCCTTCTTTGGATAAATTAAAAATAGGCTTGATCGAAGTTGGCGCTTCTTCCCTTGCGGCGAGGATCACGGTGTAACGCCTAAATTCGCGGTGTATTTTTACACTGTTTATGACAGCGCTGCCTATAAAAGCTATAATTATAATGGATGAAACGGATATTATGATTTTCATTTTGTCTTTTGAAATGATCAGAACTAATATGGAACAAACAAGAAGCAATGAAAAGATATTAAGTAATGCTATACCAAGGGATGGTTTAAGTGAATTGACATTAATAAAATTAAGCATCCCGGTAAACTCGCCGTAAGAACCGGGAAAAACAAATGTATTGAGTAACGCATTAAAACAAAAGAAAATTGAAAAAAGACACAATCCTGTTTTAACTTTATTACCAAACAGGAAATAAATACAAAGCGGCCAGAATATTGAAAACCCAAGGCTCTGAAAAAATGTATTCCGTAAAAAAACAAAAGGTGAAGCGACAGATTCAATATAGGAAAATTCCTGCGGCGAAGATGCAATAACGCCGGAAGGGATTACAAACCCAAGCAACAGGCAGATAATGCCCTGAGAAAGAACAAATAAAAAAGTGCAGATGGTTTGATTTTTATCTAATGGGCTTAGCGCTGATCTCAACAGGAATCTGTAAAGTTTTGCCGCAAGCGGCAAGAATGGAATAACAAGTAATATGGCTATCAATACAGCTCTCTTGTAAAAGTCTCCGTGATGAAAGAAAAACAAATATGGAATTACTAAAGCGACAATGGCGCAGAGGATGATGTACAATACAAATAGAGGTTTTTTCAGTAAAAAAAAGATGTTTTTTGCAAGTGATAAAATATTATTGATAGTCCAATACAGTACCAGACCGGATGGAGAATTGTAAAGTAAAATCAGAAATACGGCGGCTGTTCCGTATATTTGTATTCTATCTTTTTTAAATAAATTCCTTGAATAAATTGCCCCGCCGATACAGTTTATTGCTGTCATTACTAACGGCAGAACATTAATATTTATTCCTCCGATTGACAGAAGTCCGTCAGGTGCTCTCAAATCGCGGATAAAATAAAATGAAGCCCATTTCAGTGAATCAAGATTGGAAAGAAAAGTATATGCGGCGATAAAAAACGGAATCTGAATGAGAATACCGAAAGAACTGCGAAGCGCATACAGGGGGTGATATTGATTTTGCCGGAAAAAAGTTGACAAAATCATATACTGTTCATCACCCTTAAAAACAGCTTTTATTTTGTCAATTTTCGGCTTTAAACGCCTGTAGGTTTCTCGTTCTACATTTTGCCATTTTTCAGCGACAATGTAGAGCGGCAGACAAAGAAAAGTAACGGCAAAACTTACGCAAATAATGGCGAAGCCTTTATTTTCAAAAACCTTGTATCCGACCAGATACACGAACTCAATGATTTGAACAAGAGGATAAATAATTATAGTATAAAGAATATTTAGCATAATTTTCCTTCCATGTGCGGTCTTTTATTTAATACGTTTATGTACAAGTCAATTATCTTGTTGTTCCAAATGTCAATATTCCATTGAGATAGCACATATTCTTTCTGTTCTTTTATTATAGTTTTTTTCCAGACATCAGTTTGATTTAAGACATATTCTATACTTTGCTGTAAAGCTGGAATATCGCCCTTGGGAACAATTATGTCATTGGGAAGATTTATAGCCATTTCAGAAATGTCGCTTCTTATCACAGGAGTTTCGCAATAAATAGATTCAAGCAATGCGTAAGGAAGGCCTTCTTCCCGGCTTGGCATCAGGCATAAATCGCTCATTTTGTAATAAAACGATATGTCTTCCCGGGACGGCGCTAAAATAACCCATTCCGGAATATGATTTAATAGTTTTTTTATCTCACCTACAATAAAATCCTTGTTATGACAAACAATGAAAAAAACGATATTGTATTTTTCCGCTATATCTTTAACCGCTGTAACAGCAAAATCAACACCTTTTTGATAATACGCCGTTCCTATGATCATTAAAACTTTTTTATTTTGTATGTTATAAATATCCCTTCCGTTTTCAATATCTACATCCAAACGTGAAAAAACAATACAGTTGTCTATGTAGCAGCATTTATGATCATATATGCCCCATTTTATCAAATCTTCAAAAACAGCCTTTCCGCATCCGCAAATTTTATCAATCGCAATTCTGTTGTACAAAAAAACTTTTATTTTTCTTTTTAAGTTTTCAACGAATGAAGCATATCGTATTTCCGGTGAAAACATATTGTGATAATGTACTATTATTTTTATTTTTGGACAAAATAATTTTGCTAAAACAATTTTAATAACAGGCACAGTAAAGTGCAAATGTAAAATGCTAACATTGTTTTTTTTCAAAACATTTATTAATTCTGACCCTATCCCTTTCTTTTTAACAAAATATATTTCCCTGCCATCCTGCCGCATTTTTTCAGTCCATTTACAATGCATCGAATTTTTATGAAAAGCATAAATTACCTTGTTATTATTGTTTTTATTTTTTAGTTTTTTTTCCAAATCAAAAAGCGATGCCAAAAAATTTCCTGTAAACGGATGCTCCCAATTTATCAGGTGGCAAATAACAATTTCGTTTTGATTCATACTGCCGGTTTCCCTTCAATAACTCTAAATAATTTAGCGCTATATTGACTGTAACCAAAATCGGCAATAATTTTCTCATGAATACTTTGCTTTTTTTTGTCAAATTGCTGTTTCATTTGCTCAATTACCGGTAAAATTTTATGAGTATCCGATGATTCGTCAAGCCGCACAAAATCATAATGGCGGATTTCTTCAGGAATTGCAAAACCTGTTCCCACTACCGGAATGCCGCAGGCGAGAGCTTCCAAAGTCGCCATTGAAAAGCCTTCGTACTTTGAGGGGAAATAAAAGACATCGCCTGAATTATAAAATTCCCGCATGGCGTTTATATCCAACTGTGTTGCAATGCTGGTGTTTTTGAAATTTGCAAACAATTTGCAATTATCGCCGGAATTGGAGGCAATCAATAGTTGAAATTTGTCCGTTGAGTCAATTTCCTTTGCAAGTTCAAGCAGAGCGGAAAGTCCTTTGCGTTCTTCAAGCCGTCCTGAAAACAGGATTCGTATTTTGCCGCTTTGTTCCGTGTTTTCCGGATAAAAAAGGCGTTCATCAACAAAATTATTCAATACAATGATCTTTTTGCCGTTGATGCCGTACAGTTCCTCAAGTTCTAGTTTACAGTTTTCGCTTACCGCAATGACGATCATGGCGCGCCGTGCGCTGATTTTTTCCATCCAGGCAAGAAGTGCAGATTTTTTTGATTTAATACCGGCGTGGTGCATAAAGCCTGCGGTTGTTCCGTGATGTATGCTGAAATCAACACGGGACAAAAAAGACTGCCAGGAATTTGAAATAACAATAGCTTTTTTCCTGAAAAGCAGGCGTAGTGAAAAAAGAATGGGATATATCAGTTTGTCAAATTTACCCGGCTTTCCGTTTCGTTTCATAATTGAAACATCATATTTTTCGCGTAAAATTGCATTGAGATAATAGACAACGCGTTCAACCCCGCCTGAGTTGTCATCACCGTTTAAGGATACAATAATTATTTTTTTCATAAAATATCAGAAAATTCTTTCAAGTCTAAAAACATTTTAACGTCTGTGTTTGTAATGTTTTCATTTGTTTTCTTTCCGTTTGTCAGGAACACAGGAATACAGCCTGCGTTGATCCCTGCTTGCACATCACGCTTATCATCGCCAACCATGTATGATTGCGCCGGATCAATATTGTATTTTTCAGCGGCTTTCAAAATCATTCCCGGTTTTGGTTTTCGGCAATCGCAGTCAATTTTGTATTCCTGGCGTTCGCCTGCAAATCCCACATCAGGATGATGCGGACAATAAAAAATGTCGTCAATATAAGCGCCGTGTTTCCCCAAATCAGTTTCCATTTTTTTATGGATTAGATCAAGCGTTTGGAAATCAACTTCTCCTCGCGCAATAACAGGCTGGTTGGTAATAACAATGGCAAGGTACCCCAGGCTGTTGATTTTTTTTATCGCCTCCGCCGCTCCGTCTATTAAAGTGAAATCTTCAGGCTTAGTTACAAAACCGTTAAATGTGTTAATTGTTCCGTCCCTGTCAAGAAAAACAGCTTTTTGTTTTACTGAAAGATTTTTTCCGCGCACAATACCATTTTCAATATCAGCGGTAACCTGTGCGTAACGTTCGGGAGTGCCCATGTCCTTGATATATTCGGGAGTAGGGTAGGCAAAAATTTTCCCGCTTGAAATCGAAGGTTTCAGCATATCACGGTCAAGATCGATTTTTTCCATGGTCTTCGGCCAGGATTGTGCGCAATTTTTTAGAAATTCAGAAGACAGGATATGAATCCCGGCGTTTACCTGATTTTTATACCAAGTACGCTCATCTTCTTTGTTCAGCCAGCGCGTAACCTGATTGTTACTATTAGTTTCAATGAGTGAGCTGTCAAAAGGATGG
Source organism: Treponema sp. (assembly GCA_031256035.1). Classification (GTDB taxonomy): domain Bacteria; phylum Spirochaetota; class Spirochaetia; order Treponematales; family Breznakiellaceae; genus WQXQ01. The sequence goes on from JAIRRJ010000002.1 coordinate 66,300, forward strand.
CTGTTGGGATGTACCGCAAGGGTTGCCCATGCTTTTTTTTCACGGTGAAAATTTATCATCCGCGAAAAGTCAATGTCAAAAATGACATCGCCGTTTAATACTATAAAATTATCCGGCAGGTCTTTCAGTTTATAAAGGACTCCGGCAGTGCCCAGCGGTTCAGTCTCGGTATAATAAGTTACACTACATCCAAAGCGGCTGCCGTCTCCAAAATAATCCTTTATATACTGCCCAAGATGTCCGACACCGATGGTTATTTCGGTTAAGCCGTTTTTTTTCAAACAACCTAACTGATGTTCCAGAATGGGCTTTCCGGCTATTGGAATCATGGGTTTGGGAATGTCGCCTGCTATTGATGCGATGCGGGTCCCTTTCCCGCCTGCCATGATTACGGTTCGCATTAAAAGAAGTGATCCTCAAGCATTAGGCACAAACAATGGTAAATGGGCAGATGCAGTTCCTGTATTTTGTATGTTTCGGTTTCCGGCGCGATAACACACACATCGGCAAGAGACTTCAATTTTCCCCCGTCTGCGCCGGTCAGCGCTATTACTTTTATTTTTTTTGCCTTTGCTGTGGCGGCGGCGTACAATACATTTTTTGCGTTCCCCGAAGTGGAAATGCCAAGAAATACATCGTCTTCTTTTCCGTACCCGTATACCTGTTGGGCAAAGGTGATATTGCCGTCAATATCGTTGATGCAGGCGGTGTTAAGCGAAGCATGGCCGGACAGGGCGATGGCGGGCAGGCCGGGCTGCAGGCGAGGAACAAGGTAGTTTGAAATTTCCTCATCAATTTTTTTGATATTTAAGACAAACATATCAGGTAAACTGCGTTTTTTAGCAAAATTTTTCATCAATTCGCCGACTATGTGTTCGGCATCAGCGGCGCTTCCGCCGTTACCCGCTATCAGCAATTTTCCGCCTTTGGCAAATGATTCAGAAATAATATCAAAAGCCGTATTTATATCATTTCTGACAGGTTCAAGCTGCGGATAACGTTTTATTAGTTGCTGTAAATGGTCCATATTATCACTTTTGCTTATACAGCATTAACTTTTCAATCAATACATCATTATCATGTTTATTTCTGATTGCGATTCTGATCCATGATCCTTCAAAAAATCCGTTTTTGCCGGTCAGGTCTTTAATAAATATTTCATGCTTATCAAGTAGATAATAAGCTAAATCCTTGGCGATTATACCTTCTCTTAGTTTGCAAAGGAAATAATTTGCCTGTGAAGGATATACCATGAACAAACCGATCTTTTTAAGCTCCGCATAGAAACGCTTCCGTTCTTCCGCTATTGAGTAGCAAGATAGCCGGTATTCTTTGGTGTATTTCCCTATTATCTGCAAAAAATACTCTGCAAAGGAATTTATATTCCAAATGGGGATTTGTCTGCGTATATCCTGAATTAAAGCGCGATCCCCTGAAACAAGCGTTCCCAGGCGCAACCCCGGTATTCCGTAACTCTTGCTTAGACTTTTTATAACGAGCAAATTGGGAAATTCGTCAATAACTTCCTGCCGCAGAAAAGTCTCATTTTCAATATCGCAGAAATCAACAAATGATTCATCCAATAGCAGTCTCTTGTTATGCGATTTTAATTTCTCTAACAGACGGATAATATCACAGCAAGGGATAAAATTACCGGAAGGATTATCAGGATTGATCAATACCAGCATATCGCATTTTTCTGACCAGTCAATCAATTCTTTAATACTGTAATTCATGGATTCTGCATAAAAGGGTACAATTTCATTATTAGTAAAGCTTTCAGGATATTCGTTAAAGGTCGGATAAATTATTCCAACTTTACCTTTTACTATCTGTGAAACCGCTCGTATCAGCTCCGCTGCGCCGTTTCCGGTTAGCGTATTTTCCGGTTCAAGATTAAACAATTTTGCCATGAGCAAATTCTGCACATTCAAACCTGATGGGTATTCTGTGAGCAATTCATCAAAACAGGCTTTCATTTCGTTGCGCATCTGCTGTGGCGGGAAATAGGGGTTCACCAGATAACAGAAATCCAGCAATTTGGGAAAACGCCAATAGCCGCCATATCGGGCGGAAATATTATTAAAACGTTCGACGGCATTATTGGAAAAAATAATTTCAGCAATATCTTTGTCCTGGACATCGTCTATTTCATACCATTTTTGTTCGTTTAAAATAAATGCTTTTAATTCACATTTGTCAAGAGTAGTGATAACACGTAAAACCTGTTCGTAATATTCATTATTACCCATTGCGCTTGAATATGCTTCCAGAAACGGAATGTAGGTATTTTGCGAAAAATTACGTGAAAATTTATAAATGTTGACTGTTTTGTGATATGTATCTTTTTCAATAAAGTTGAATAACCTTTTGGGAATAAATGCGGCAATATTTTTATCTTCAGTAATCTGTACCACTGTACCGTCCATCCATGGTTCGTACGGCGCGACTACCGCCAGCGTTGGTTCGGGATTTTCAAGCAGCTCTTTTACGATACGATCTTCAAAAATCAAATCGCTTTCCAGAAGCAGGGTATCATCTGAAAGCAGATGATCTTTTGCAAGGTAAAGGGAATAGATGTTATTGGTTTTATGATATATTTCGTTAATTATCCAGGTTATTTTTATATTTTTATATTGAGAACCGACAAAATTGATAAGGTTATCTTTTTCATATCCGGCAACAATAACGCATTTTCGGATTCCGGCGTTATCCAGAGCGTCAAGCGACCGCTCAATCAGAGTACGGCCGTTGACCTGTAACATACACTTGGTGTTTTTTTTGGTATATTTTCCCAGACGGCTGCCCATACCCGCAGCAAGGATTACAGCCTGCATTTTGACTCCTGTAAGTTAATCAGTTTTTTTATAAGCACAATATCATCAACATCCTATCACTGTAATGCCGTTTACTTCATCCCAACTCAGCCGTTCGTCCCAGGGTTTTTCCTTTGTTTCAGCGCGGCGGTCGAAGATGACGAGGTAGGCGGGAGCATCCGGCGCTGTTGTATCCCTGTATTTTGCGGTTTGCTCCACACCTTTAGCCTTAATCGTGTGGGGTGTCTGTTTTTCGTGTATTAGTTTTATTTCAATCACATATTTTTGCGCGTTATACTTAACAAGCAAATCCATTCTTCCACGGCCTGCCGCATACTCGCGCTCAATGCTTCCTCCACCGTTTAATACTCGCTGCAAAAAAGCCATTAACAGTAGATGTGGAAAGGCTTCGGTATAACTTATCTTTTCTTCCCATATTTCAGAATGTTCCCTCCAGAACGCCTGAAACTCTCTCAGAAGCGCATCCATGTCAAGAGAGCCGTCCGGCTTTTCCCACTGCCATTCAGGTTCAGGGATCATGGTTTGTGCG
>JAIRRJ010000013.1 GCA_031256035.1 Treponema sp.
TCCAGTTACGCCGACCGCTGTGAAAAATTGCATATCTGCTATGATGTTAAGCTTGCCCTGCCTGAAACGCCCATTCCCAATTATGAGATGTGCATAATCCTCGGCAACCTTCTTGAAAACGCCGTGGAAGCAGCGCAGCCGGTTGGTGCGGCGCATCCGGTTGGTGCGGCGCGTCAATCAAAAACTGACAGCAGAATAGAGCTTGTGGTGCAGACGCAGGGGACGCACTTAGCGATTATGGTGAAAAATAATTATTCAGGCGAACTTACCCTTGCGGACGGCAAGCCGGTAAGCGCAAAGAAGGACTCAGGTTTTGGCCTGCGAAGCGTCCGTGCGGTAGCCGCCCGCTATGACGGCGAAGTGATTACCGAATGGGACAAAGAGACTTTTAAGACGTATGTGATGTTGTCAATGAACAATTAACAGAGAGCAAAGAATAAAATCCAGTCTTTTTTAGTTTCTCATTTCTCTTTTTTCTTTTGTTAAAATTTGCACAAAACACCTATATATTCCAGTAAACAACAGCCGTACTTTTTATCTATGACAGGGTAAAAGTCATTGTTTTGCCAATATATGTTTGCTCATGCAAACAAAATTCAAGGAGAGTCATTATGTCTGAAAAAATGGTAGACGAGTGTATTTATCTGCGGATCAGCGAATTGAAAAAAGGAAGTATCCAATTCACTGATTCAACCAATGCGGCGCGACTTATTAAGGAACATGGCCGTGATATTCGGTACAACAAGGCGTGGAAGAAATGGGTCGTCTGGAACGGCAAATTCTGGGAAACGGACGACAGCGGCGCCCTTGTCCATGAAAAAGGTCTTGAAACGGTTCGGAATATCTATGACGAAATCATCAAGACAGACGACCACCGGGAACGGATGGACATCGAAAGATACGGAATGTTGAGCGAAAGCGTGAGGCGGCGGGAGTCGTTTGTCAAAGCGGCTCAATGGGTGAACGCATTGAATATCAAAAGCGACGATCTTGATCCCGACCCGTGGCTGCTTAATGTCAAAAACGGAACTGTCAATGTGATAACCGGGGAATTCACGGAACATAAACAGGAAAACATGATCACCAAACTTGCCAATGTTGAGTATGATCCTGCCGCTGATTGCCCGTTATGGAAACAGTTTATCCGAGAAATTATGGGCTTCAAGGCGGATTTGATTACCTTTGTGCAGGCGGCGGCGGGATGGTCATTAACCGGGGATATTTCGGAACAGACCATGTTTATCCTGTTCGGCAGCGGGGCCAACGGAAAATCAACGTTTCTCAATACGATCATGTACCTGTTGGGCGATTACGCCACCTCAACCAACACCGAAACATTTATGAAGAAAACAGGCGACCAGAACACTAATGATTTGGCCAGATTACGGGGTACACGGTTTGTAACCACCACGGAAGCTGAACAGGGACGGCGATTATCCGAACCGCTCATCAAAAAGATAACCGGCAATGATCCGATGACGGCGCGGTTCCTGTACGGCGAATTTTTTACGTTCATGCCGACATTCAAGATTTGGATGGCGACCAATCATAAGCCGGTGATCAAAGGCACTGACCACGGGATATGGCGGCGGATCAAGCTGATACCGTTCACAACCCGGATTGAGGAAAAAAAGCAGGACAAAGACCTTGAGTTGAAATTGCGGAATGAGGCAAGCGGAATTCTCAACTGGCTTTTGGAGGGAGCCGCCCGGTGGAAACGTGAACGGCTCCAAGCCCCTGCGGTTGTCCTGAACGCAACGGACGAGTACCGGGGGGAAATGGACGTTATCGGCAATTTCCTGAAAGACCGATGCAGGGAAGATTTTGAGGCGACAATTCGGATCAGGGAATTGTACAAGGCATATTCGGACTGGTGTGATGATAACAACGAACACGCCGTAAGCGAACGTTTTTTTACTTTGCGGCTTAAAGAGATGGGCTATGAGCAGGGCAGGACTGCGGAGGCTCGGTTCTGGTCGGGGCTGGCGTTGCGGACGGGGTAGCGGTGGGGGCGCACTGGTTCGCCTAAAGGCTCACCGCCGTTTCGGCAGACTGCGGCATTATTGGGACTCTGAACAGGCGGCATTTGCTCATCTACACCCTGCGGGTGCTTTTTCTTGGTTCCCCCTTGCGGCGCGCTGGCTCACCTAAAGGTTCGCCGCCTTTTGTTTTAATGGGGACTTTATTGTGCGCCACGCCATGCCGCATTTTTCATCTACACGGCTTGCCGCCGTGCTTTCCCCTTGCGCCCTATAGGGCTGTGAAGGAAAAACACAATATGCGGGTTTTTGCATAACAGGCTTATGCTTTATTAATGTTCTGTGTATGTGAAAACCTGCAAAAATTTTTCAGTTGTCAAAAATAATTTTCACACTTACAAAAAATGGCAAATTTTGGGAGACGCACGCGCTCCCCCGGTGAAAAAATTACGTCCATGCAATTTTTTCACCTTGGAGTTTTTTCTACGAAAAAACTCAACTAAAGCATTTTTCCAGCGACATCCATGTCGCCTAAAGCCAAATAAAATCCATGACTATTGGGCTTGTCATGGGTGACTGGTAAAATCAACAAAATTCGGGTTTATTAGTCATCATCAGAATTACGTCTTATTTGCTCTCTCTATATACTTATTATATTTCTATTTTTATTTTATGACTATAAAGACAAAAATATAAATAAAATATATATAA
>JAIRRJ010000099.1 GCA_031256035.1 Treponema sp.
TTGATTTCATTAAATACGACATCAAAATAGAAGGCAAGAATTACAATCATGACGAGAAAAACATACCTGCAAACAAAGGAACAATCACGCACAGCGGAGTTCCGTCAGGAAAATATACCGTAACAGTAAAAGCAACCCTGAACGGCTATCAAACGCCGTTGTCCCCGGACTTGCGGAAAATACCCTACGCAACAGGCACAGAAACCGTAGTCGTAAAAGCAGGGCAGACAGAAAAAGCAAACATAACAATGTCGGGCGATGGCTTCTGCAAAGACTGTAAATTTGAGTTAAAAGAACCTACCTGCACGGAAGACGAAGCATTGCATCAAACCTGCAAAAAGCCCGCACACAACGACACACATTTTGTCGTCGCTGGCTCTGCGCTTCCGCACGAGTTGAGATGGGTGGAAACAACCGCGCCTTCCTTTGTAAAAGAGGGCGTAGAAAAAGGGACTTGCACCGGTTCCGGCTGCCAGCACACTGAAACCCGCCATACTGATCCGCTCCCCATAACGGGCATCGGTGATTGGAATACCGCCATCGGCCAAATCGTAGATACCTCCGCCAGCTATGCTCTGCTCCTAGCCAACGACAACACTATCACCATAGGCCAAGTCAGCGAAAACTCACTGCCAGCCAACCTCACCATCACCGGATACGGCAAAGTGCGGACAATCCAACTCACAAACACAGGCTCTCTCTTCACCATAGGTAGCGGCAAAAGCCTCACCATCAAAGACATCGAACTGCAAGGCAACCCCAGCAACAACGCCTCGCTTGTTAGCGTCAATGGCGGAACATTCACAATGAACGGCAATTCTTCCGTAACAGGAAATAAAATCGCTAGTGGGTACGGCGGCGGCGTGACTGTTCAAAACAGCGGCAACTTCTTCATGAACGACAATTCCTCTGTAACAGGCAACGGAACCAATTCTGGGCACGGCGGCGGCGTGTATGTTATCGTAGGCATTTTAAAAATGAGCGGCAACGCCTCAGTATCTGATAATACCGCTAACGGTACTTCAGTTATGCAAACCGGACGCGGAGGCGGCGTGATTGTCATCTCTGGTACCTTTGAAATGAGCGGCAGCGCCTCAGTATCTGATAATACCTCTAAAGGAGTCGCAACCGGAGGCGGCGTGTGTGTTGGCGCCGATAGTACCTTTAAAATGAGCGACAACGCCTCAGTATCCAATAATACCGCTAGTGATACCACTGCCGGTTACGGCGGCGGCGTATATATTTTAAATGCCGACTTCATCATGTTAGGAGGTACCATAACCGGCAACAACGCCTTAAGCCAGGGCGGCGGCGTGTGTGTTGCCATGAGGAGTTTCACCATGTCAGGCGGTACAATCTCCGGCAATACCGCTACTACAGGAGAATCGCTGTATGTTATTAACGGTACAGCCAAATACAGTAATGGGGAGAATATTATTGCGACAGGAAACAATACAAATGACCCCATTACGGGAAAGTAGGCGGTGCCAGTCACCAGAGCGAGAAATCTTTTAACAAGGAGGTAGTGCAGGACATCAAAATATTTTACCAAAAGCCGTGGCCATAAAACAATGCAACGGTTTACACCACAGCGGGCAGCATTTAATAGAGTTATCGCCGCCGTTGGCGGCGTTCTTTGCCCGTTAACTTACAACGATTTTCATGGAGTAAACAAATGGAACTAATGTATGGCATCAAACAAGTGATGCACAGGATAAGAATTCGGATGTACCCGAACTACCTACCGGGTTACGAAAACACCTACCACGCTCGCACAGACAGCGAGGCGACACTCACTGTCGATGAAGTCTGCGCCGCTGACCGCGAAAGGGGCGGTTTCCCGGGCGATTATTCCAGCTATGTGGAACATATAAACCGGTTCTTCAAGGAAACCGCCTACCAGCTCGCTGACGGGTTTACAATCAATTTTGGACCATTCTCGATATACCCCAACGTGGGCGGGACTTTCGCTAACATCGATGAAAACCCGGACCCCAAAAAGCACCCCCTGACTTTCAGGGTGCGCATAAACAAAATACTGCGCGAGCTTGCCGGGCATATCAGCATCGTAAAGGACGGCGAAGCCGACCCGTCAGGGCACATCACCGAGTTTATCGATAAAGACGAAAACGCCGTGAACAGCATTTTCGTCCCCGGAGACGGCTTTATCATTACAGGCGTTAAAATCAAGCTGGCGGGTGATGATCCCGGCGTGGGCGTGTTCTTCGTGCCGGTAAACGACCCCTCTAAGGCGGTCAAAGCAACCCGTATATTCGAGAACAGTTCCGGCAAGTTAATCGGAATATGCCCGGAAACCGGCAGCCAGCTCAACAAAATCGAAATCCGCACCCAGTTTACGGGTTCGGGCAGTACAACCCTCAAAAGCCCAAGGGTGATAACGAGCAGGTTTACTCTGGAGCAGGCGTAGGGAGTGTCAGCCTGCTGACTAAGGCTATGTCAGCCTGCTGACCAACGCTATGTCAGCTTGCTGACCAAGCCTATGTCAGGGTGCTGACCAACGCTGTGTCAGCCTGCTGACCAACGCTGTGTCAGCTTGCTGACCAAGCCTACGCCATGCGGCATAAGTCATCTACACGGCTTCACCGTGCTTTTTTTTGGCGGGGTGTGTTTTGTGAATTTCTTTTTCTCCCTTCAGGTATTTTATGTGTAATTCGACCGGATTACCGTAAAGACATGAAGGGATTAAATGATGGTCAGCCCTAAAAAACATATTCTATTGTTTTTTACATTATTAATACTTATAAACGGGCTGCATGCTCAAACAGAGTTCCCAATCGGGGATTATTGGTCTTTGGACGCGGGAATCGGAGTAACCAATATCCTTGTAGAGGGGCAGTCTTACCAATTCATTATCGATCCCAAACTTTGGCTTTCGCCAAAATTAATGACAGGCAGCAAGGTAGGCGTAAACTACAGCACTGATGAAATACTCACGTTTGAAGGTCAGGTCTACCTCCGCTGGAATTTCCTGCGTCCGGGTTCCCTTGAGAAAACCGTCAATATCTTTTTACAGGGCGGCATGGGTATGCTTGCCGCGTACAGGGGAACTGATACGCCGCTTAGCGATGTAACGATGACCCGCGGCTCTCTGCTGTTTGACGCGGCAGCCGGAGTAACTATACCTTTGACATCCCGGTGGCACATTGAGCCTATGATCCGCGGCGGATATCCGCACATTGTTGGTTTTAGCACAACAGCCGGGTACAAAATCCCGTTACCGCAGAAGTCAAAATATATTGAACATGGTGAGATCATAAAAACGCTGCCTCAAAATGAAATTATCAAACGGATACTGATAACCTCGATTGAATTCATCCTGTTCGGTCCTGATGTGGGAAGATATAACATAGGCATTGACCATGACGCTGAAAGTCTTAACGAACTGGTTCTCAATCACGTAACGCAAATGCTGAAAAATAACCCTGATTTCCGGGTCAGGATAGAAGGTCATGCCAATCCCGTAACAACCGATCCAAACGAAGCTGATGAACTTATGGCCCTCAGCACAACGCGGGCATATGCGGTTGCCGACCAGCTTAGGGCAAAAGGCGTGAACGAAAATCAAATGGTTGTTATCGCCTATGGCGGAACAAGAACCATTACCAGCGATCACGACATCTGGAACCGGAACCGCCGGGTCGAACTGATCCTTATGCAGCTTAGTACAAATTAATTTTTTTCAGGAGACACAACATGAAAAACAAAACGTTTGTTTATTTTTTTATAATGCTTGCATGTATTTGTTTTGTAACCTGCGAGAATCCGATAATGCAAAAATGGTGGGAAGACCCGGAGCCAAAAGCGCCGGAAGTTGAATATGTTACGATAACGAAAATGATCCCTCAAGTGGTCTACGATACAATATATGAAGCTGTCATAGAATACGAAAGAATCTATATCAATATCATAGAACAGCTTCCCCCCAATATAATCTACGAGTATGTCTACGAGATAGTGTACGACATACTCGTGCGTGATCCCACTGAAGACGAGATCAGGGAATATATAAAGGATAACCTCATAGAGGTCATAAAGATCATCAAGGAGGATCCTAAATATATCGAGATCATAATGGAGGTAATCAAGGAAATTCCTCCTGAAGAGATTTATATATATCTAACCGATGAACAGATCAAATATGTCATACAGCAGCAGCCACCTGAAGTGATTCTCCAGGCAGTAAAGATCATCGACATTGAGTTTGTCATTTTTTCCGGGAATTCAGTAACGTTTAACGGGAACTCTCCGGTGGGAGGCACCAACCTTAGCGCTCAGGAAAAAAGCGCCAATGAAACGATTGTTAATGTTATGGCGCAGGCTCTCGTGGATGACACTGATTGTTTGATAATGCTGCATGGCCATGCCAACCCTACTACTTTTACCGAAGGTGAAAAAGGAGAGCTGGAACAGATAAGCATGGATCGGGCAAAGTCGGTAGAGACAGCGCTCAGGGCAAAGTTCAAAACATATAGCGGCGGAAAGAACATTGATGATACGCGGGTAACTGTCAGCGGCTACGGCGGCGGAAAGAATCTTTTCGGCTCTAATTCTACCTATGCGGGGCTTAACCGCCGGGTTGAAATGATACTTGTGCAGGTCAAATAAAAAGGAGTTATCGCCGCCGATGGCGGCGTTCGATATATTTCATCGCTTACGCGATGTAAAAGGGGTTATCGTGAAAACAATTAGAAAACTGTTTTGTGTTATCGTCCTCGCGGCGGTATTTTTAATGACGGCTTGTGACGATACCGGGAATGATGCCGGGAATATCGATCACATTGATGATAACAACGTACCGACACATTATAGCGGTTCCTTGACAATCAACGGTCAGCAGGTGTGGGAGCGGAACATCAATTCAAACAGAGTAAATGAAGATTCTTACTACAAATATAAAGGAAACGCTGACGTTATTGTCCTTACCGACTTTTCGTACGATGGTCAGGGAAATTTGACTCCTTATCCAAAACCGGCAGGTTCGGGAAAAATCAATAACGGAATACTGAGCTTTGAGGCCGCTCCGCTGGAACAGGAAAATATGGTAGATACAGATGCTCTGAAAATTTTCTTTAAGGAATATGATGCTGTAAAAATTGAACCTCAGGAAACAATGGGCAATGCCATCATGCTTGTAACATCAGATGGTAAATATTATCTGAACAGGGAAGGGGTAATCGGCCTGAATTCTTCATTGATCATGGAATTCATATTATATATGTATGTAGACAGAAATTGCCGGATAACCGGAAGCCCTTCAGAGGGGCCTGCGGGCGATTATTTTTACCGTACAGACAGCGCCCTGGATATTTCTTTTAAAAAGGGATGGAACACGCTCTGCCGGATTTCAAATTGGGACAAATCGGGATATGAAAATGTTTCAATGGAGATAGAAAACCCCAATAATTTCAAATGGGCAATAGTTGAATTTTAATATATAGAAATGCCATTTCAAAAATTACCGCAAACTCCAGCGTAGCTATCCAAAATTTTGTGTGCATTTTGAAATATGAAACTCTGGTCAACGGAAAAGTGTCGATTGCCAGCCCAGGACATTGTTTTTTACATAAATTAACGAATTTTTACCTTGACAAACTTATGCTTGTTAGTTATTATTTATTAACGTTAGTTAGTTTTGATAATTAGGAGAGTTTACGTGGATACATTCACTATGCAGGCAAATACGCTCACAACAAAAGAAAGAATAATTGATGCCGCTGTCATGTTATTTTCCCAGAAAGGCTACGACACGGTTTCTATGCGGGATATTGCCAGGGAGGTTGGTATCAAAGCAGCTTCAATTTATAACCATTTTTCATCGAAGCGGGATATTTTAACGGGGATTTATGATTTTTACCATGTTGTGCACCAGGCAGCCATGCCTGATTTAAATAAATTACTTCCCATGCTGGAGACAGAACCTGTTTATAATGTTTTGGCGAAATTGTCATATCATTTTCCGCCGCATCTCCAGGATAAGATGGATCGTATCCTCCTTATTGGCAGTCAGAGGCTTTGCCTGGATAAAGTCAGCGAAAGTTTCGTCAAGGATCATTTTCTTGAACCGCTATTTCAGCTATCAAGGCCGGTTTTAAGCAGGGCCATCGAATTGGGGATAATAGAGCCTATTGATGTTGACAGTTTTTCCCGCGTGGTAATTTTTTATGCTTTCAGCGCCGCAGAGTTAAACCGTACCGTGATGAAAACTACACTGGAAGAATGGCAGGGGGGTCTCAACTTGATTTATTCTCTGTTGAAGCCTGCCAGTAAGAAAAAATAAGGAAAAGGAGATTTTTATGGAAAACGGATTTCAGAAGAAAGACATCTCAAACCTTATTGAGCCTGTGTCTCAGACACACCGTAACAGTGACGCTTTCCATTTCAAACGTTCCCGGCTGAACCAGCTATTTATGGAAGCCGTAAGATGTCCTCTTGTTATTGTGTGCGCAGGAGCGGGCTATGGAAAAACCAGCTCGGTTCATGATTTCGTGGATGAGTATCAGGCGGCTACTGCATGGATTCAATTTTCAGAACGCGACAATGTCGGCACCCGTTTTTGGGAGAACTTTGTCCATACTATAGCGCAGGTTAATCTGAGATTTGCAAGGGAAATTGGCAAACTCGGTTTTCCGGATACCCCGGATAAGCTCAGACTTTTTTCAACCCTTGTTCGTGAAATTCTAGAGGTGAAGCGGCGAATTATTGTTATGGATGATTTCCATTTCATTGAAAATCCTCCCGTAATTCGCTTTGTAGAAAATATCATCCGTATAATGCCGCCGGGAACATCGTTGATTCTTGTTTCCCGTTCCACCCCATGCCTCAATATTGCCGGCATGGTTTCAAAAGGCCATGTATTTAACATAAGCGAAAACGAGCTGCGTTTCACGGACAACGAACTTGCCCAATATTTCCGCCATTTGGATATTTCCATTCAGCCGGACAGCATGCGCGAGATCATGCAGGACACCGAAGGCTGGGCATTTGCGATTAACCTTATCGCCCGGTCGTATCAAAGAGCGCCCGGTTACGGCGGGTATTTGCGTAATGCGATGAAGACTAACATTTTTCGCGTAATGGAAACGGAAATTTGGGACGGGATTTCTTCACGATTACAATGTTTTCTGGTGCGTCTTTCCCTAATCGATCATTTGTCAGTCGATTTGCTTGCGCTTTTGACCGAAGGAAACGATGATTTAATCGCCGAACTGGAAAAGCAAAGCGCGTATGTACGCCGCGACAGCTATATCAACGCATATCTCATTCATCCCCTGTTTTTGGAATTTCTGGCAACCAAGCAGGAACTTCTTTCTGCGGAGCAAAAGCGGGAAACATATATTATTGCCGGGGATTGGTGTAACAATAATGGTTTTAAGATCGATGCGCTGTCATATTATGAGAAAATCGGAGACTATAAATCGATAGTATCCATTCTTTATGAATTGTCCGCCCAAATTCCCTCTGATATCGCAAAATATGCGGCGGAAATATTTGAGCGTGCGCCGGCGGAAGCTTTCGATACAGTGGAATTTCTTGCAGTGATGCATTTACGCGCCTTTATGTGCCAGGGTCTCTGGCAAAAATCAACAGAATTAGCAGAATATTATGAGGCAAAATATCTCAAACTGCCGGAGAATGATCCCGTCAGGAAACATACATTGGCCGGCCTCTATTATTATTGGGGTTTTTTGCGCGGTTTAATGTGCTTAACGGATGATTGCTATGATTTTGACATTTACTTTGAAAAATTCTGTAAATGCGTTTCCAAGCCGATCGAACAGGGTATTTTGACTTACCATTGCCCGGGACCATGGATCAACGCCATCGGCCCTTCAAGGAAAGGCGTTCCTGAAGAATATATCGACGCTTTATCCCGTACCTGCACGCATATATCGCATTATTTTGGCGGCTTCCGAACCGGAGAGGATGAGCTGGCACGCGGAGAATTATTCTTTTTCCGGGGCGATGTGCGCACCGCAGAACCCTTTATCATCCGTGCCCTCGACCAGGCGCGTGAAAACAAACAATTTGAAATCATGCACAGGGCGTTGTTTTATACCATGCGAATTGCTGTTTCTCAGGGAAATTTCGCAAAGTTAGAACAGGCGTTGAAAAGCATGAAAGCTCAACAGGACGAACTTGAATATTTCAATCGCTTTATCAACTACGATATAGCTCTCTCCTGGTATTACTGTATTCTGGGTATGCCGGAAGAAGTATCTGATTTGTTTAAGGAAAATTTTTCACCATACAGTTATGCCGGGTTTTTAGAAAATTTTGAGAATCAAATTAAAGCCCGTTTCTGTTATATGACAAGGTCTTATCCTCCCCTGTTATCGTATATCCGGGAAATGAAACAGAGAGAATCCTTTCTGTTTGGACGGGTTGAAATGCTTGCGATAGAGGCGTGTGTGCATTACAAAATGAAGGATAAAAGAAAAGCTTTTACCGCATTGCAAGAGGCTTATGAAGCTGCTGCTCCCAACAACATCCTGATGCCTTTTATTGAACTGGGAAAAGATATGCGCACCCTCGCCGCCTCCGCGATCAAAGAATCGAACGGCGCAATTCCCATACTCTGGCTTGAAAATGTCAACCGAAAAGCTGCCTCTTATGCCAAACGTCAGAGCCACATTGTTTCGGAATACAGACAGGCGAACCACATGGCGGATAGTGTCGCCATTTCTCCGCGGGAAACAGAAATCCTTGGCGATCTTTCCCACGGTCTTTCACGCGCCGAAATCGCTGTAAGCCGCAGTCTTTCAATCAACACCGTGAAGATGGTGATCAACAATATTTACATGAAACTTGGCGCCGATAATCTCGCCGGTCTTATCCGCATAGCGGTAGAAAAAAAGATGATCTGATGGCTGTTCTTCTCAAATCTTAATCTCACGAATTTCTCCCCGCGCGCCTATTCCAAAAAATTCAGCTTCAAGCGGCTTGCCGGGGATGCAGTCAATAACGGCGAATGACGCGCCTATCCTGCTGCGGGGGCGCCCAATGCTGCCGGGATTGATCAGCAGCACATCTTTTTCGTTTTTGAAAAAGGGGACATGAGAATGTCCAAAGAGCGCCGTATCAGCGCCCGCATTGCGCGCGGCGGCAACAAGCGTGTGGTAACCGTTGTACAAAGCATAACGGTGACCATGGCAAATAAAAAAACGATGTTCTTCAAAGTCAAAGACAGCGGCTTCCGGCGTTGAATGTCCGTAGTCGTTGTTGCCCCGTATCAGTTTCCAGTCACAGAAAAAACCTGTTGTTGCCGCCGCGCGGGAGAGATCATCAAGACCGTCTCCGAGAAAAACGGCAGTAGTGATTGCATTGCCTTGTGCGGAACAAAGTTCCGGCGTACTGCTTTGTGCCCATTTCAGAACAGCTTCCAGTGCGGGAATATGGCCGTGTGTATCGGAAAGAACCAAAAGCTTTTTGCGCGGGAAACTTCGTTGCAAGAGGTTGTCCATAACTGTATTCTAACAAGAGATTAATATTGATATAATACGACTATGAATGTTTTTACACTGCTATTTCGCATGATCGGCGGTCTTTGCCTGTTCCTCCTCGGATTGAAGGTAATGGGAGACGGGATACAACAGAGCGCCGGTGACCGGCTCAGGAAGACGTTGAATTTCATGACCGGCAACCGTTTTGTAGGGGTGCTGACCGGTTTTGTGGTTACCGGAATTATTCAGTCCTCTTCTGCGGTTACTGTCATGGTGGTTTCTTTTGTAAACGCTGGCCTGCTTACCCTTACCCAGTCAATCGGGGTAATCATGGGGGCAAACATCGGCACAACAGTTACCGCGTGGGTTGTGTCATTGGTTGGATTTAAATTATCAATTACTAATCTGGCTCTGCCGGCTGTAGGCATCGGGTTTATCCTGAGCATTATTAAATGGAAATACAAAAGCCTGGGAGAATTGCTTCTGGGATTTGGTCTTTTATTTCTGGGGCTTCATTACCTTACCCAGGAAATGAGCAGCATAAACAAAGTGATTGATTTTAATGCCATTGGCGCGTTCAGGGACATGGGCTTTACGGCAGTATTGATATGCGCGGGGGCGGGATTGTTGATGACCTTGCTTGTCCATTCGTCCAGCGCGTCTACAGCCATAGTTATTACAATGGCATACAGCGATATAATAACTTACGAAATGGCAGCCGGTATGGTTCTTGGCGCCAACATCGGTACCACCATTGACGCGGCGTTAGCTGCTATTGGCGCGAGAACCGCGGCAAAACGGGCTGCCCTCGTCCATGTGCTGTTTAATGTGCTCGGAACCGTCTGGGCGCTGCCCCTTATAAAGCCGCTTTTGGCGCTGGTCAGTTTTTTAACGCCCGGGAATCCGGTGGCCGGTGATGCTTCCATTACTACACATCTGGCGATGCTGCACACTGTTTTTAACTCAATCAATACAATTATTTTCCTGCCCTTTGTGAAGCTTTATGCCGCACTGGTTTCGCGCATCATCAAGGAAGGTAAAACTGATGCCGTGCCTGAAAATTATCGGCTTGTTTATGCAGCCGACTCACTGCGGAATACGCCGGAGTTGCACATACCGCGGGCGGAAAAGGAAATTCAGGACATGGCAGGTCTTGTCTCGTCAATGTTTGCAAGGTTCAGCGGAGTGCTGCAGTCCCTGCTTGAAAACAAAGACAGGCAAGCCGTTGTTGACAATCTGGGCGCGGAATTAAAACTAAAGGAAGAATACGCTGATGATATGCGCGAACATATCGGGGCGTTTTTGATGGAGTGCGCGAAGGGGCAGCTCAACCCGCGCTCCGAACACCGTATCTCGCAGTTGTTGAGTATTATTTCCGATCTTGAAGATATGACCGATGACTGCTGCAGCATGAGTTTCCTTTTGGAAAGGAGCGTTAAAAAAGATCACTTCTTCAGGGAAAAGGAAATGGACGCGCTTGCGCCGTACATAAAACAGGTGGAGGATTTTCTCAATCTGATTCAGGACAATCTGGGGCGCGGTCTTTCTGCGGAAACGCTCAAGAATGCAAGAAAACTTGAAGAGGCGATTAACAAAAACCGGGATAAACTCCGCAAACTTGGCCGCAAGCAGATTGAGGCAGGCGAAGATGTCAAGGCAATGCTGCTTTTTATCGACCTTGTCCGCCGCATCGAAAAACTCGGCGATTATTGTTCCGATATTACGGAGACGCTTGCGGGATAAAAGTTACTCTTTCATGTCATTTTAATGCGTATATACATTGTGTATATGTTCTTTTCCCGGCAGCCGGTACACATCAAAATCCCTGTCCATGCTGATTATTTCCCGTATGCCGGTTTTTTCCGCAGTAACAACAAGGGTGGCATCTGCAAAATCCATTGGCAAGTCCAGAGGGGAACCTTCGCTCACTTGCGTTCGCTCGGTGGAGGTCACGGCATACTGTTCCGTCAGGTTGACGATGCGCGGCATATCATTCTGGTTTATATCGCTGATGATTACCCCCTTGCACATCACCCACTCATAAAAATCGCGTTGGGCGCAGACGTTAAAGTCCAGCATGTGGGATACTTCGGTAAAAACTGCCAGGGTGCTTATGAACCGGTAGTGATTTTCTTTCAGAAAAGCGATTATCCCCTTATGATACCTGTCGCTTGAATCAAAAAGGGCAATTAACGGCCCCGCGTCAATTAGTATTGAGTTTAGCACGGAGTTTCTCTTTTATGCGCTGTTTGTAAGTGACAGAACGGTCGTGATCGCCTGAGCTGTATTTGCCGAAATACGGCTCCCCAACGGTAAAAGAAGCGATCTCTTTTTCCTCGTAATCATAGTACATGTCCAGGGATTCTTTTATGATGTCTGATTTTGTCTTACGCTTGAGCCGGGAAAGAACAAGCAGTTTATTCCGTGTGTCGGCGGGAAGCCGGGCAGTGGTTATTTGAACGCTCATGTACCTCTCCATATTACCGATTGTAATACGCTTTCAAATATATGTCAAGTGCTTTTTCTGTATTTTTTTGTAAGGAGTTCCGCTTGCGGTGGGTTTTATGCGGGTGTATACTGTCCCTATTATGATTGATCGGGTTTTGATAGATACCCTGAACCTGAAATCCCGCGATTTTGCCCTCAAATGGAAAGACCAGATACGTAACGCACCTCAGCTAAAACACTACCAGACAATGGATGATGAAACTTTAATAGAAGTACACAAGCAGATTTATCCCCTGCTGGCAAGGACTTTGGACAGGGGGCTTGACCGTTCTCATGTCGGGGGATTTTTTGTAAAAATGGGGAAGGAACGTCTGCGTACCGGTTTTCCGGTTTCCGAGTTGATTTACGGCTTGAATCTCGCCCAAAAAGTGGTCATTGAATACCTTATGACCGAATTTGCGCCGGAAAACCCGATGCGGATGTATCAGTCATTGGGGGCGTTGACCAAGGTTTCGGAGTTCTTTCTTTTGGGCAGTTTTTACTTGATCAAGGGTTTTCTCGAAGAAACCTATACCAGAATGAGTGTTCATGATCAGGTTTCTGAGGAACTATTAAAAAAATATTTCAGAGACGATTTCTTCTTTAAAAATAGTTAGTGTTCCACGGGGAAGTATGGAAGCGCTGGAAATAAAGACAATTTTTACTCTTACCCTGTTTAACTACCGGATTCCCATTACTGAAACTGTCATAGCCTCCTGGGGGGTAATGCTCATTCTTATCATCGCCTCCCTCGTACTTACTCGGCGTCTGAAAGAAGTCCCTTCCGGCGCTCAGGCGATTTTGGAAACCGGAGTAGAGTTCCTCAATAATTTTGCGAAAAACCAATTCGGCTCTTTTTCAAAATATCTTGGACCGTACATGGGATCGCTGTTTCTCTTTCTGCTCGTAGCCAATGTTATCGCGGTTATTTCGCCGCTCGAATTTAAAATGTTTGGCTTTGAGTTCGTCCCGCCGTTTGAAATACGTCCCCCAACCAGAGACATAAACGTTACAGCGGCGCTTGCGGTAATCTCAATTTTGCTGGTGCTGGTCTGCGGTTTTGCGGCGAGGGGTTTTGGCGGCTGGTTTAAGCGTCTCTTGCATCCCCTCCCGATGATGCTGCCATTTAATATTATGGAATACGGGACGCGCCTTGTTTCTCTGGCGTTGCGGCTTTTTGGAAACATTTTGGGCGGCTTTGTGCTGATGTCTTTGATTGAAGGATTGTTTCCGGTTGCGCTTCCCATGGTTTTTTCGCTTTACTTTGATTTTTTTGATGGGATGATTCAGGCTGCGATTTTTGTGTTTTTAACCAGCCTCTATATTTCAGAGGCTGTGAAAATTCATGATGAATAATGATTAGGAGGATAACATGGATTTGAGCGTATTGATTGCGATTGGCGCGGGCATTGCGGTAGCCACAGGTCTTGGAGCCGGTATTGGTATTGGTATTGCGACATCGGGATTGGTGCAGGCAATAGCCCGCCAGCCGGAGGCCGCCGGAAAAATAACGCCGATGTTCTTTGTTGGTGTAGCTCTTGCAGAATCGACAGCCATTTACGGGCTGGTTATTTCGATTCTCCTGATCACCAGACTAGGATAGTAAGCGATGCTTGATTTTTCCGTTACATTTATAATTACCGTTATCAATATCACCGTTCTGTTTTTCATACTGAAGGCGATATTGTTCAAACCGGTAACAAAATTCATGGCGGAGCGGGTAAAGCGGGTTCAGGATTCCGTTGATCAGGCGGAAAGAGACAAGGCTTCGGCGCAGAAGCTGCTTGCGGAATACGAGGGCAAACATAACAATGCCGATGCCGAAGCTGCGGAAATTCTCAAAATCGCCAGGGAAAATGCCGCTCACGAGGCAGAACGGATCATTGCCGAGGGAAAAGCGGAGGCGGCGGATATTGTTGCCGTTGCCCGCAAGCAGTTTGAGGCGGAGCGTCAGGCTGTCCTGGCAAAGTTAAAGGTCGAAGCCGCCGCGCTGGTGATGGCGGCATCTTCCAAGCTGATTGCCAGAGAACTTTCCGGCGATGATAACCGGCGTTATGTGAATATGCTGCTGGATGAACTGGCGGCGCATCAAAAGGGACGAACCTAAGTGTTTCATGTAGATCGATGGGCCGGGGCGTTTTTTGCGGTATTGGGTGAAAATGCGGACGCCGCTTTTTTATGCCTGAAAGCGCTTGCGCCGCCGGTTAAATCGGTGCATGGCGTTCTTTTCGGACACAGCGCGGCGGCGGAACTTGAAAAGATACTGCGGGAAAGCGCCGCTGCTACAGAGACCACCCAAGCGGTTGAGTACGCGATATGTTTCATCTGCCTGCTGGTTGAGAAAAATTGTTTCAGATACATTGATCTGCTTTTAACCAAAATTGAACAAACGCTTGATGAACGGAAGGGGATACTTGATGTTACTGTTGAATCGGCGGCTCCACCGGACAGCGGCTTTGAAGAAGGACTGACGCGGATGATCAAAGAAAAAACAGGAGCGGCGGGTATCAAAATAAAAACTAACATCAAACCTGAATTGCTTGGCGGGTATGTGCTGCGGATCGGAGGGTTTTATGTGGATGCAAGCCTCAAGGGGCAGATAGAAAAAATGACGGCGGAGCTGACTTAAGGAGCAAGAATGGCGGCGGGGAGGTAACAATGGCGAGTTATGATGACCTTACCAGTGTTTTGCGGGAGCGGATTGAACATTGGAAGGGCAAGGCTTCATCAGGCAGTTCGGGTTTTGTGGTGCAGGTAGGCGATTCAGTCGCTACTGTTTACGGCCTGACAACTGCCATATACGGAGAGTTGGTAGAATTTGCCTCAGGCGCGACCGGAATTGCGCTCAATCTGGAAAACGAAACCGTAGGCTGCGTGCTTCTTTCAGGAGAGTCGCTTGTCAAGGACGGCGAGGAAGTAAAAGGCACCGGCAGAGTAGTGTCCGTTCCTTCCGGCAATGCCCTGTTTGGACGGGTTGTAAACCCTCTGGGCGAACCCGTAGACGGCAAGGGGCCGGTAACCACCGAAGAATACATGCCGGTGGAAGCCCCAGCCGCGCCGGTAATCGATCGCGGCAGCGTTGATACCCCACTGCAAACAGGATGCGTTTCAGTGGATGCCATGATCCCAATCGGGCGCGGTCAGCGTGAGCTGATAATCGGCGACCGGCAAACCGGCAAAACAGCCGTTGCCATTGATACGATAATCAATCAAAAAGGAAAAAATGTAATATGTGTGTACTGCGCTATCGGGCAGAAATCTTCTTCGGTAGCGGCAATTCTCAGTAATCTTGAAAAGCGCGGCGCTCTGGATTACACATTTGTGGTACTGGCATCGGCTTCTGATTCTGCGGCTCTTCAATACATGGCGCCTTACGCGGCAGTTGCAATGGCGGAATATTTTATGCATCAGGGAAAAGATGTGCTGGTTATCTACGATGATCTTTCCAAGCACGCAGTCGCCTACCGCACGATCAGTCTGCTCCTGCGCCGCCCGCCGGGACGCGAAGCATTTCCCGGAGACGTATTCTATCTGCACTCGCGCCTGTTGGAACGCGCCGCGAAACTTTCGGACGCAAGAGGCGGCGGCTCAATTACCGCCCTGCCCATTGTTGAAACCCAGGCGGGAGATATTTCGTCCTACATTCCCACCAACGTAATTTCGATTACAGACGGACAGATATTCCTCGATTCAGAATTGTTCAATTCAGGTTTCCGTCCGGCGATAGATGTTGGTCTTTCAGTAAGCCGTGTCGGCGGCGTAGCCCAGACAAAAGCGATACGCAAAATTTCAGGCAGGCTGCGGCTTGATCTTGCGCAATACCGCGAGATGGCGGCGTTTGCCCAATTCGGCAGTGATTTGGACAAGGCTACTCAGGACAAACTTGCTCAGGGAGCGCGGCTGATGGAAGTGCTCAAGCAGCCGCAGTTTTCTCCGTATCCCGTGGAAGAACAAGTAGCGATCTTGTTTCTCGCGGTGAACGGTTATCTTTTGGATATTAAAGTAGAGGACATTTCTTCGTTCATCAAAACATATCTCTTGTATCTTAAAAATCAGAAAGCGGAGCTATTGAATGGCATTGCAGAAACAGGCATTGTTTCCATAGAACAGGAAGGCGAATTACGCGCGGCGGTAGAAACCTTTAAGGGATTAAAAAGGTAATGGCAAACCTACGGGATGTCCGCCTGCGGATGCGGGCTATCGAACAGACATTGCAGGTAACGAAGGCGATGAACCTTATCTCCACCGCCAAACTGCGCAAGGGACGTAGGATGCATGAAGATACCGAACCGTACTTCAAACGAATCCAAAAATCCATGTTCGATATTATCTCCTGCGCGGGCAACATGCAGAGCGCCTTTTTCCGCAAAAACGATCCTTCGAAACCTTCCCGCACGGCAATAATAGTGATAACCAGCGACAAGGGTCTTGCCGGCGGCTATAACGCGAATATTTTCAGGCATGTGAATGAACTTTGCACGCGGGTACAAAATCCGGTATTGGTGCTTATCGGCGCTATCGGCTACCGTTACTATGTTCACTCGCCTCATGTCATTCTGGAGAATTTTTCATTCCGTTCGCAAATGCCCACGCTGGAACATGCAGGAGAAATTACCGATTATATAATTTCGCAGTTTCTGTGGGGAATGTTTAACGAAATACATATTGTGTATACCCACATGTTCAGCGCCATCAAATTGCAGCCCACGGAACGGCAGATCATGCCGCTGCATACTGAAAAAATTCAGCAAGAGCTTTCAGAGTTCGGCGGCGAAAAAAGGGTGGAGTTGAAGTTTGAATTTATGCCTTCGGCGGAAGCGGTTTTTGACGCGCTCGTTCCGCTGTATACAAAGGGTTTGATTTACGGATCGATGGTGGAAGCGTACGCAAGCGAACAAAGTGCCCGCATGGCCGCCATGGATGAGGCTTCAAAAAGCGCCGAGGACATGCTTGCTTCACTGCGGATCAGTTACAACCGTGTCCGGCAGGCGGGCATTACTCAGGAAATGTCGGAAATTGTGGGCGGTTCTGCAGCCCTTGCTGATAGATGAAGGAGAAATTAGCTTATGGCGAATAAAGGTTACATTACCCAGATAGTCGGTCCGGTTGTGGATGTCCGCTTTGAGCGGGGGCAAACGCCCGCCATTCTGAACGCCCTGAAAGTAAAAACAGGAAACAGGACAGTTGTTCTGGAAATCCTTCAGCACATCGGCGACAACTGCGTGCGCTGTGTGGCAATGTCCGCCACCGAAGGAATGTCCCGCGGGCTTGAAGCGGAAGACACAGGCCGCCCCATCAGTATGCCGGTCGGCAAGGAAGTGCTGGGGCGAATGTTTAGCGTAACAGGCGATCCAATCGACGATAAAGGCGCGTTCACTGCCGCACAGTACGATTCCATTCACCGCCGCGCTCCGGGTTTTGCCGATCAGCGTCCCGCGACACAGATACTGGAAACCGGAATAAAAGTAATTGATTTAATTGCACCTTATGCAAAGGGCGGGAAGATCGGTCTGTTCGGGGGAGCGGGCGTGGGAAAAACCGTAGTCATCATGGAATTGATCCGCAATATCGCGACAGAACATTCCGGCTATTCGGTGTTTTCCGGCGTTGGTGAGCGTTCACGTGAAGGCGCCGATCTCTGGAAGGAGATGACAGAAAGC
This sequence comes from Treponema sp., assembly GCA_031256035.1. Taxonomy (GTDB): domain Bacteria; phylum Spirochaetota; class Spirochaetia; order Treponematales; family Breznakiellaceae; genus WQXQ01. Next base: position 17,609 of record JAIRRJ010000099.1, read on the forward strand.
GGCGTCATTGATAAAACCGCGCTTGTATTCGGTCAGATGAACGAACCTCCCGGCGCGCGGATGAGGGTTGCGCTTGCGGGTCTTACAATGGCGGAACATTTCCGTGATGAGGGCGGGCAGGATGTGTTGCTTTTTATTGATAACATTTTCCGCTTCATTCAGGCGGGAGCTGAGGTTTCCGCCCTGCTGGGGCGTATTCCCAGCGCGGTCGGTTATCAGCCGACACTTGCCAACGAAATGGGCAGTCTGCAGGAACGGATCGCCAGTACTTCAAAAGGATCGATTACCAGTATTCAGGCGGTTTATGTCCCCGCGGACGATCTTACCGATCCCGCTCCGGCGACTACCTTCGCCCATCTGGACGCGACCACCACCCTTTCCCGCAAAATTGTCGAATTGGGAATTTATCCCTCTGTCGATCCGCTTGCTTCAAGTTCTCGCATTCTCGATGCCGATGTTGTGGGTGAGGATCATTACAATGTTGCCCGCCGTGTGCAGCAAATCTTGCAGCGTTACAAGGAACTGCAGGACATCATCGCTATTTTGGGCATGGACGAACTTTCCGCGGAAGATAAACTTATTGTTACAAGGGCGCGCAAGATACAGCGTTTCTTCAGCCAGCCGTTCTTTGTCGCGGAAAAATTCACCGGCATTGCGGGACGTTATGTGCCGGTTAAGGACACCGTGCGCGGCTTTAAGATGATCCTTGACGGCGAATGCGACTCCATTTCCGAACAATATTTCTACATGGCAGGCAGCATTGACGATGTAATCGAAAAGGCAAAGTAATGGCGGCTCTTTTTAACTTCGAGGTACATACGCCCTACCGGCTTTTCTTTTCCGGCATGGCGGAGGTCATAACCCTGACTCTGGCGGACGGCGATATCGGAGTATACGCGCATCATTCTCCCTTCATTGCGCCTTCCGTTACGTGCATACTCCGCATAAAAGACTGGAAAGGCAATTGGCGTAACGCATTTGTCGCCGCCGGTATTCTGGAAGTAAAGGATCACAAAAATGTACTGATTGTGGATGCCGCAGAATGGCCTGAAGAAATCGACAGGGAGCGCGCCCTCAAATCAAAACAGGAAGCCGAAAAGAATTTGTCAGTGGCGCATTTGAAGTTTCAGGTTGATCATGAAAAAGCAAAACTGCGCCGCGCCGAATACCGGCTGAAGGTTCTTGACGGAAAGGTTTAGCACCCGCTGCCCGGAAATTTTGCCATGACTAAATCATAGGAGTCATCTTTTCAGCCCGTTGAATACTTCTGCTGATCCTTAAGACGTTTGGTAAGTCCAAGGATTATTTCGAGGTCTTTGTCGTTAAGTTCAATCAGCATTTGTTTTATTGAATGAACGGTATGATTTTGCCATCGCTCTTTTTTATTACCGTCCTGACCGGTAACAAGAAACTCAACTGTAACACCCAAAGCCTGAGCAATCAGAACAGCCCGGTCAGCGGAGGGAATGGAAGAATCCTTTTTAACGTAATTTTCTATGGTTTTAAGACTTAAGCCTGTTTTCGCGGCTAATTCTTTTTGTTCCATAGATAGAAAATCAAGGGTTTCCCGCAAATTTTCCCTAAAACTCATTTTTTCATACTAGCCAAAAATGAGGGTTTACCTCTTGTATAACCCTTCAATAAGAGGTATTATGCATTGAGAAACCCTCAGACTAGAGGGATGATGTTCTTTTTTTCGTTACGTAAACAGGAGGTTTGTCTATGAAAAAAACAACCAAATGGCTAGCGATTATTGCTGTGGCGGCCTTATTCGTATTCTCAATCGTCTCCTGCGAAGGTCCCGCAGGAAATGACGGCAACCACGGCGATGACGGTACACACGGTAACATCCACACCGTTTCCTACAAAACCGGCGAAGGCGGCTCTCATGTGGACAGCGAAAAGGTGATAGACGGCGGCAAGATACGCGAACCCAAAAACCCCACAAGGCCTTTTGCCATAGGAGCGGTGGGCTTGTATGTTGCGGGGGAATACGGCGGCTGGATATTTACCGGATGGTACAAGGACGGTATCCTCTTTGATTTTGACGCCAAAATAACCGAAGACATTGAATTAACCGCAGGATGGAGACCCCCCGGATTGGTTGACACTGACGATATTACAGCAGTACCCGCCGATAACGACTTTGTTGAAAAAGCCATTGCCTACGTCAAAGCAAACCCCGGCTCATACACTCTCGCCATTGGCAGGAATTACATCATTGCCGGGCAAACGCTGGATAAGGCAAATGTTAATCTGACCATAATCGGCTTAACCGTCGAGCGGACAATAAAACGCAGCAATAACGGCGCTCTCTTTACCGTGGGAGCGAGCGGGCAAAGCAGCATCAGCCTGACCATAGGGAACAACATTACCCTGTTGGGCCGCAACGCGACAGATGACACAGCGGACAACAACGACACCATCGTTACCGTTCAAAATAGTGCGCACTTCTTCATGCTGGACGGTTCAAAAATAACCAAGAATACAAGCATCGGAATTAATTTAACTACAGGTTCGGCTGTGAATGTTCATACAGCCTTTTTTACCATGAAGGGAGGGGCCATTACTGGAAACACAGCAGGTGTCAGAAGCGATAACTATCTTTCCTGTGCTGTGCATGTCTACAACGGAACTTTCAATATGGAAGGTGGCAATATCAGTGGGAATACTGGTTTTGTCGGGGATGTATTAGTTTCGGAGGTTGGCAATCCTCTTTCCCTTGATGGCAGCGCGGCAATAGGCAGGCTAGGACTGAATTCCGGTGTTGTGGGAAATACCAGAATTAGCGTTGGAGAAAGCTGGACGGGCAGCGTTACCAAACTCAACCTACGGGGTAATCATGCCACTATATCAGGCACTATCGGTTTATGGAACGGCAAGCAGATACTGACCGGCAGTTCTGAGGCGATCGCCAACGCAAGAACAAGAATCGGCTTGGGGGACTTTTTGAACGATAACACCGCAACGCAGGCTATTTACCCTGCTTACGCCATTTCAATCCTGGGCAGACTGGTGCAGCAGTAGGGAATGATGCTTTTTGGGCTAAAAATGGTACTCAATGCCAGCCTGTTTCATTATTCCGTTTGCAACATGCCGGATGCGGATTTCCCCATCCACAGTGAAATTCCTGTTGGTTATCGGACTGTGCCAAATATCATGGTCGCCTTTGCCGTGCCGCACGAAATGACAGCCGTATTCCTTCAGAAGCTGGCGAACCTTTTTTTCATATTCCGCCATTATGCCATAACCGCTTGAGCTTCCATTTTGAATGCCAGGTAAATTCCTGCATGGGGCATGTTGTTTATTTCCAGCATTTCCGGTGCGGCTAGTTTCACGCGGTTAATTAATGTATCAAGGGAATAATCTTCCAGAATTATGGGAATATCATCGTTTTGGGCATACCATTTTTGGGCTTCGTCATCAAAGGCGATTGTTACTGTGTATTCATCCACAATATAGACAGTATAATTATTGTTTCATGATAATGCAACAGCAGCCGAAAACCTCACCTCATTCTGCCGGCTTTTCTGCAATGATTGCATCCCAATACATGGACATGATTGCGGGTGTGGGAACGTTCAAACATTCGCGATATAAGATAGTCATTTTGGTAAAGGATGATTCCGCAGACGGGGCATTTCCTCTGCATGCTGCCCTGGAGGCAGGCAAAGCAGCCTTGTATGTGCATCAGCCGGTCTTTGCCGCCTGTAACGGACGGATAGGCATGGGATTTTACCAGCTCTCCTCTCATCAATTTTGTTGAGCATACCGGGCAAACCTGGGGATCGCCCGGCGTGCCTATCTTGCTTTCAGGGCCGTCGTATCTTTTTCTGAAAAATATGCCCGGGAAAAAGGGCGACAGCGGACCAAGAAATAATGAATAGCCGAGCCAGAGCAATACAATACCGATGACAACCAGCGCCAGTATTTGTAAGTATGATCCCATAATCCCCCGTTTCAGGTTATGATATATCTATGTCAACTCTCTACATTATCGGCACGCCAATAGGAAATTTGGGTGACATTAGTTTCCGGGCAGTAGAAACGCTTAAAAAAGTTGATATTGTTGCCTGCGAAGATACACGGCGGACGTTGAAACTCCTTTCCCATTTGGGAATTCGGGTTAAAATGCTCTCCTGCCGCTCTCAAAACGAAGAATTTGCGGCTGGTAAAGTGCTTGAAGCCCTGAATCAGGGGCAAACAGTGGCTTATACCAGCGATGCGGGCACTCCCGCTCTAAGCGATCCCGGTGCGGTGCTGGCTGGTTTAGCGGCAAAAGCCGGGCATGATGTAATTCCGATACCGGGGCCATCGGCTTTTGCCAGCATGTTGAGCGTGTCCGGATGCAGGGACAAAACCGTTATTTTCGAGGGTTTTTTGTCGCCCAAGCCCGGCAGGAGAAAGAGCCGCCTGCGGGAGCTTATGGCTCTTGATGCGGCATGTGTCATTTATGAATCTCCGTTCAGGATACTCAAGCTGCTGGCAGATGTCGCCGAAATTGACAGCGAACGTTATATTTGCGTGGGGCGCGAGATGACCAAGGTTCATGAAGAATACCTCCGCGGCACTGCCGCTGAAGTTCTCGCCGTTTTAAGCGAAAAAAGGGAGCAAATCGGGGAATTTACCCTGCTAATATCTGGCAATTATTTTAATTAGCTGGTAAACTTATTGTATAATGTTGCCGATAATTGAAAGGTAAGGTAGGAATGAGTATGACAATCAACAGGATAGGTCATGTAGAGCCCGTTCTCCCCGGCAAAAAACCGGGACGGAATGAGCAGGTGGGGGGGATAGACAGGAAAGATACAATCAACCTTACTCCGGGAGCAGTGGAGAAAGCGGAGTTGTATCAGGTTATGGAACTTGCCAAAGCCGCCCCGGAACTGGATGACGCCCGGATTGCAGAACTCAGGCAGAAAATCAACGATCCCGCATATCTGAACGAAAGGGTTATCAATGCAACAGCGGAAAAGATGTTAAGTTCATGGTTTGCGTAGGTTTTTAACCGTTAACCTGTAAAGAGGCGTCTGACCACCTGAGTCAAGTGATCAGGTTGTCAGGCGCTTTTTTTTTCAAGCAAGGAAAGGAATGGATATTTCATTCAGACTTGATCCTGAGACAATTATAGGGACAGACACTTTAAGCATGGCGGGGACGATCTGCAGCCGGTACGGAAACAGGCTGATGGTTGCCGCTGATCATGACCTCGACTCGCAATATGTCAAAAGGCTGAAGGATATTCTGGAAGATTCCGGCATTGAGACGATTATTTTTGACGGTATCCAGGAAGATTCCGGCGTGGATATGGCGGATAATATCGTTGAGCTATGCCGGGCTGCCCATTGCAGCGCAGTGCTTGGCTTTGGCGGCCCCAAAACCCAGACCATAGCCCGTATGACCGCAATCATGGCGCCCATGAGAGTTTCCTCATTTGAACTGCTGGACGGCCGCAAATTCAAGAATAAATTCCTTCCGTTTATAGCCATTCCCACCGCCGGCATAGATACTTTTCTGTTTTCAGATTTTTTTGCTGTTGTCGATCCCCGCGATCGTTTGGTTAGAACAATTGCCTCTCCGGAAAAGCTCTGCGCGGCATTGATTGTTGACAGTAATTTGTCTTTTTCTCTGTCAGGAAACGCCGCCGCTGTTTTTATCTTTGAAGGACTCTGTAATACGATAGAAGCCTATTGTTCAACAAGGACAAACTTTTTTTCAGACGCTCTGCTGGAGCGGGCTTTATTTTTCTTCATAAAAATGCTGAAAGGCGGTTCTGAAAACATAGACGCGGAAAATATTGCCCAGGCGGATTTTCTTTCATCTATGGGCTTGGCTTTAAGTTCACCGGGTATAGGGGCAGCATTGCCGCTTGCGATTAACGCCCGCTCTCCGATACCGAAACAAAACGCCGCCGCCGCACTTCTTCCTTTTTTAACCGAGAAGCTTGCTGCCGCACGTCCTGAAAAAATTGCGCGCGTAGCTTCGTTCTTCGGCAACACAAAAGGGGCTTCAGTCGCCGAATCCGCCAATTCCTCGGTGGACGCTGTCCGCCGCTGTATGGACTCACTTGGGGTAAAACCCAGCCTTAAGGAATTCAATGTTTCACTTGACCGGCTTATGGCGGCGGCTGAATCCGCCCGCTGTCTTGAGTTCGTTTCCAACTCACCCTGGATCGTTTCACAGGAGGATTTATTTTCAATTTTGAAACAAATCTTGTAGTTATACGTGGTGCCTCAAGTAAAAATCGAACCGTAGGAATAGATGCCTCAAGATAGAAAATCTAACCAAAGGAACCGAAGCGCAACGGCTTCAAGTTTGATTTATGAACAAACACAG
>JAIRRJ010000059.1 GCA_031256035.1 Treponema sp.
TTCAACTCCATACGTGCTCCGGTAATTGGTTTTACCGGTATTATTCTCTTTCCGTATGGTTCGATTTTTATCTTGAGGCATCACTCTTCTAGGGTTCGATTTATCGTGAGGCATTGCGATTTCTTGACACGAATTTAGAAAAAGGGTACATTATTTAAATAAGGGTGGAATTGTAACCCCCTTAATCTTTTCAGATATAAAGGAGAAGGAAATGAAAGTTAAGTCAATTGAAAAAAAAATGTGGTGGATTTTGATGTTTTTTGTTATGGCATTGGCGGCTTGTTCGACAACGGTAAAGTTTCATGTTTTTGACAAGGAGACAAATCATACAATATCGGATTATTCCATCATCATAGACGGTAAAGTATATCGTTCGAACCAACCTGCCGAGTTATCTACCGCTATTTGGAAGAAATATCAGGCAAAAGTCCAGGTAGCCGGATATGCGGTCGAAGAACATGCACTCGAAAAGAGAGTGTATTGGAAAAAGATCATTTTGCCGGGGGTTCTGGGGTGTTACGGTCCCAAGGAAGACCAAATTGTTTATGTAGTAAAGCAAAGCTCAATTATGGCAACAGAGCAAAAAAAACAATTTACTCAAGCTATAGACCGGGCAAGCAGTGCCGTGATTTCAGAAATGGCGGCGAATGAAACTGTGGCGGTAATTAGTATATCATCAAGTAATCAGGAAACGGCCTCATTTGTTATGGATGAGCTTGAATTTCAACTGGTTAGTTCCAAAAAGTTCAAAATGGTTGACCGGAAAACAATTGACACAATCAGGGCGGAACAGCACTTTCAAATGTCAGGCGATGTAAGCGACGATTCAGCCGTTTCAATCGGGAATATGCTTGGAGCCACTATTGTTATGACAGGGACAATTTCCAGTTCAAATAACATCCAGCAGCTCACCTTAAAAGCCCTGGATGTAAAAACAGCGCGGATTATCGCAATGACTCGAGAACAGTTTTAAATTAAAAATTATCCCCGGTTTTTACCGGGGATAGTCCAACAAGTATTGACATGATTCCAAAAATAAAATATTCTGCAAACTATCAGCTAATTCCATATTTTAACGGAATTTTTGCCTGAAAAACTATCCGTATGGGTAGGTAATGCAACATTGACGGATAAACCGTCAAGGAGGCGTCTCTTATGAAGAGACTTTTAGTGTTGATTGCCGTGTTTACGGCGCTTGTGTTAATGGGTTGTACGACAACAGTCAGGTACATTCCTTTGGCGGTTACAAATAACCCGATTGGTACAAAGGTCGGAGTAGTTGATGTTAATCAGGGCGGGGCTTACGCCGCGGCAAAAAATGGCGGTATTACCAAGATTGCCACTGTTGAAAAACGTATTACACAGGGCGCCGGTAAATACGTAGTAGAATTTGTCGTAACAGGCGAATAAAAAAAGGAGAAACAGATGAAAAAGGGTTTTATTATTTTGGGGCTTCTTTTGGTTTTTGTACTTATGGGCTGCGGAACCATAACCACTTACACCTTCGGTGCGGTAACCGATAACACGATTGAAAAATTTGCCGAAGGTCCGGCGGAAGGCGGTATCACCGCAGTGGCCAGAGGCGGAGGGATAAACAAAATAGCTACGGTTGACCTTAAAACTGTAGAAACACATTGGTACTGGGTAACGTTATTTGGAAGTCCCTCATTGGTCAAACTGGAACAGACATGGATCGTTAGCGGCGAATAAAGCGCTATCTTTAAAATAGATCAAAGAAGAATACCGGATTGTTCATCCGGTATTCTTCTGTCTGTTCTGCGCGGGTAACTTCGTTGCAAAATGCGGATAAAAACATGAAGATTATTGTAACTTGGGCATGTGCTGTATTTATTTTGACAGGCTGTGCAACTTCATCTGGAGTACAGATAAGAATAATGCCTGTTTCCGAAGATGCGAAGCTGTATTATTTTTTTCCAACCGTTTGGCTTTCAAAAGATACGAAAGATACAAGCGCAAAATTGGATATCACATACATAAGTGAAAAAGATAATTCTGTTGTATGTAATATTTCATTTTATCATACTGTGAAAATACCGGAAGCTGTTTCAGATATTTTTTTAACAGGTGAAGGCAAAGACTACGCCCTTGATGATATAACCGTTCTTTTTGTTGAGCCAAAAACAAATGAATTGCGAATTACCTCTGTAATTCCTATCAATGCCTTTATGGAACTATTGGGTGCAAAAGTTATTTCCCTCAAAGCCAGTGTGGATGGCAATATTTATCAATATAATCCGCCCAAGGAATTTTATTCTTTTCGGAATCAATTTGTAAGCGCTGTCGGCAACTAAACGCACAGTTATTTCTCTTGTCAAACTGCCGGTTGCAAGATATATTAATATATATTATGTGAAACCTGTTCAGCGATTTTTTAGGGGGATTTTATGATTCGCCGTTCATTGTTGTTGATTGTCTTTTTATTCGTTTCCGGTACTGTCTGTTTCGGACAAACCGCCGCTCTCAGGGATTATGTGGGTATGATCAGCCAGGGATTCCACCCCGATACTATCGAGTTCCTTCGGAAGCTGAAAAGTAATCTGGAAAAAAAAGGCTTAAACGATTCTGTGCGGAGCCTGGAAGAAATCATAAAAGGCGATTCCGGCACCGGCTTTGTTTATGTGGACAATGATGGAAAAAATTATATTCTTACCAATTATCATGTAATTTCGCTTGCCCATACCCTGTCGATAACATTTGAAAAACAGGACGGAGAAAAGACAAAATTTTCAGATTTGACCATTGTAGCGGCAGACGAGGATATGGATATCGCCCTGTTAGCCTTTGCCGGAGGGCAAAAGCTGTTCGATCAGGGATTGTCCCTGCTTACCCGTCCGGTACAGGAGGGAGAAGATGTGTATTCAGCAGGCTTCCCCAGCGCCGGCAGTGCCATGATCTGGCAGCTTGGGCGGGGTATTATTTCCAACGCTTCGGTGCGCCTCCCGCCGGAGGATGAGAACGACAAAATGATCGGACCGTATATTCAGCATACTGCCCAGATTGACGCCGGGAATTCCGGCGGCCCCTTGCTAATACGAACTCCGGAAGTAACAGCAGGATTTGCCGTCGTTGGAATTAATACTCTCAGTATTCGCCGCAGACAAGCGGCAAATTATTCTATTCCCCTGAACAGAATACAGTCTTTTCTTGACACCAGCAAAGTGCCTGTGCCTGCGGATCAAAGGCCTTTGCTGGAAGCCAGAGTAAATGCCTTCGTTGAAGGATTAAATGTACCCGGGGCAGACTATCTTCATATTGCTAAATTCCTTTCAAACACCTGTACCGGGGAGAACGCCGAATATGCAGTTAACAGCGTGCTGGAAAAAGCATTGAAGAGAGTAACGGATAATATTTTCAACCGGTCGCTAATACCCAGTTTAACCTATGCTGTTGCCTGGACCATTGAAGATTCCATCCGTTCAAAAACGGGAAATATTTCGATATCGGTAGATTCCATAAGCCCTAAAGGAACAGATGACTTCAAGGTCAGTTTCAAAGTGAACAATGAAGTAGTTGAGTCCGTTTGGATTAATGAATACGGAATATGGCGTATTTTAAGCTTTGGAAAAATTGCGTCAGGTGATAAAACCCTTATTGATGATAAAGAAAAAATGGATGTAAACAAGAAAGCCCATACCGGGAATCTGCACTCGGACCCATTTTTTCAAGTATCAGCCGGTTTTGCTTACCCCTTCGATTTGGGGCCGGCATTTGGGTTTGACTTGGGATTCAGGCAGTATAAAAATTTCGGATATGGAATACGGGGATTCATTGGAGACAACTATGCTCAATTTGATGCCTCAATAGATGTGTTTATCCCTGTTATTGCAGGTTCAGTGGCGATTACTCCCTATGCAAAAGTCGGCGGAGGATTCATGATTTTGCCGCCTCTGGAAAAAGAATTAAAATTTGATATGGCGTTTGGCTTTTCAGTTCAGGGAGGCATTCAGTTTACAACCGCCGTGATTCCTGGGCTGTATCTTCAAGCGGGATATCAGCATAACTTTTATCAACGGTTTTTAATTAATGATGACTGGCTTCATCCAAACATTATCCTTATCAGTATCGGCTTTTCTTTTAGCTGAAATATAAGGGGGTTATAGGCAGATAACCTCTAACAACCTTACCTTTTCCCGCCGATGATATATACATGAAAAACTCAATTTTCCTGTCGATGTTAGTCGTTTTTGCCGTTTTCGGCTGTAAAAGCGCTCCGCCGGAGGCAGAGCAGCCGGTTGAACCCCAGGATGAACTGTCTGTAACATCCGCACCCGTAATGCCGAATGATGATGTTTGGTCAATGCTTTCGCGGGGAGATAATCAGGTCAAAGGCTTTTTCAACAGCCAAGTTGATGTTCATTCGGCGGATCAGAACGGGAAAACCCCGCTTCATTATGCCGCTGAAAGGGGAGACGACCAGCTTGCGGCGTTTTTCATTTCCATAGGCGCGAATATTAACGCCCTCGATAATTACAATAACAGCCCTTTAAGTATCTGCGCGGAAAAAAATAACAGTGCGATTGCCGGGCTTCTTGCAAGAGCGGGCGCTGATATTCATTTGCCGGTGAGAAACGGAACAAGTGCCGCCATTATCGCCATGAATGGGACCGGCTATGTTTTCAGGGCGATGTTAACGCCATCTTCGACAGCATCCGCTGACCATGACGGCAAAACCGTCCTGCACCTTGCAAGTATTGCCGGTAATATCCGAGCGGTAGATGAAATTCTTGCTGCCGGAGATACATTGGTACTTATCGACAAGGAAGACAATCAAAGAAAAAATGCGCTGGATTACGCGCTGCAAAGGCCTGATTCGAAAAACCACATGATAATCGCTGAAAAATTAATTGTTTCGGGATTTAACTCAGATGAACCGGTATTTGATTACCTTGCGCAGGCTGCCCGGAGCGCGAACTACAATATCAGGAGAGGAGACGGTCTTGCGCCTGTTCATTATGCGGTGCAGGACAACAGTTACGGCCTTATCTCATTTCTTTTCGACAAGAAAATTGACGTCAATATTAAAAACGCTTCCGGTTCTTCGCCCCTGCATGAAGCGGCGCGTACCGGCAACATCCCTGTTATGAGAATGTTACTCGATCAGGGCGCGCTGGTAAATGCCAGAGACGCCAAAGGAAACACGCCTCTGCATATCGGAATCCCCGCGGATGTACACCGTGAAGCAATAAACCTCCTACTTGAAAGAGGAGCCGATCCCAATATCCGCGATGAACACGGCGAGTCGCCTCTGCACATTGTTGTTTCGTTAAGCCGTTCTACGGATATAATACAAACATTGCTGGGCGGCGGCAGCGATGTTCAAATCAGGAATATGCAGGGAAAAACTCCCCTGTACATTGCCGTTCAGGAAAAGCGCATAACGCTGATTCCTGTTTTATTGTCCTATGGGTCGGATGTTTTTGCTGCGGATAATTTCGGGATTACCCCCTTTGATCTAGCGCTTAAAGATTCAAAAGATGTTTACAAAGCCCTTGTAACAAATGAGACAGTGCTTCAAAACGACAGCGCGGGGAATACAATGCTCCATGCCGCGGTAAGAAACCGCGGGAACTCCGAACATTTTGGAATGATCCTTGATCATCGGGCGCTGGTTGACTCAAGGAACAGGGCAGGGGATACCGCTCTGCACATTGCCGTGAGAACAAACCAGAGGGAAAACGGAGAGTTCCTCATTTCGCGGGGCGCGAATATTTTTGCGCCTAACTCATCGGGCGAGACGCCATTGTACCTTGCGCTGACTTCTTCGGACGGCATCCGCAGATGGATGATCAACTCAACAACAATCACCGCGAAAGACGGTCTGGGGAACAATATGCTCCACTATGCGGCGCAGTATAAACTTGCAAACGCAATTCCCATAATCGTGCAAAGCGGCATTTATGTCGATGAGCCGAATGCCACAGGGGAAACGCCGCTGTTTATGGCGGTGAAAAACGACAGCCCCGCCGTAATAAAAGCCCTTCTTGACTGCAAGGCAAATCTGAACGCGCGGGACAGCCAGGGCAACACGCTCCTTCATGCCGCGATTCGGTGGAACACAAAAAACTCAAGTATCCTGCTTATCGCATCCGGCATTGACATTAACGCCCATGCGTTAAACGGAAACACAGCCATTCATGACGCGGTAACACTGGGCATGACGGAAATCGTAGAATTGCTGATAACAAAGGGAGCCAATCTTGAAGTGCGCGATGTAGACGGCAACACGCCGTTTATGAAGGCGATAAAAACAGGTTTCATACCTTCAATCGAGATGCTTGCGTATAACGGCGCCGATCCGTTTACAAGGAACACAAAAGGCGATACGCCTCTGCATCTTGCGGTTTCGGAAGAACGCTATGATCTTGTTAACATGCTCCTGCGAATGGGAGCATCAATTCACGCGCGTAACACAAGGAATGTAACGCCTTTCCGCCTTTCCTTAAGCCAGTCGCCGCGAATGGTATCCGGGCTTCTTACCAAGGACAGGATCAACTCTCCTGATGATTTGGGAAATTCCGCCCTCCATATCGCGTTACAGGAAAAAACAAGCCCGTACAATATCAGGGCTATCATCGATCAGGGAATAAGAATTAACACGGTAGACAATAACGGGCGCTCCCCGTTAAGGCTTGCGCTGGATTTGGATATGCCTGAAACAGCAAAAATCCTTGCGGATGCTGGTTCTGATCCCTTCCTTCCTGCGGTAGACAGCAAAACATCGGCGGATTTGGCGCTGGCAAAAGGCGAAGATTATGTCAGGGCGCTTTTTTCCGGCAAGGCGATAAACGCCAAAGACAGTTCCGCAAACACCATTCTGCATCTTGCAGCCCGCCATGGGACGCCGGACACCATCAACATCCTGCTTGAATTAGGTGCAAACAAAGCTCTGCGGAACATTGCGGGAGAAACACCCGCCGATATTGCCAACAGGTGGAACCGCAGAGACAACGCGCTTTTTCTTCAACTGTAGCATGACAGACGCTTGTTTTTACGCGAAAGGCCTCAGATTCTCATGCAAGCAGTGTTCCGCCTGCTGCCGGTATGAGAGCGGGTTTGTCTATTTATCAGCAAAAGACATTGATAAACTGTCGGCTCACCTTAAAATGAAAAAAGACGCATTTGTAAAAAAATATTGCCGCCAGGTTACAGGCTGGGAGGGGCAGCATTGCCTATCATTAAAGGAAAAACAAAACAAGGACTGCATCTTCTGGGATTCCGGCTGTACGGTCTACGAAGCGCGCCCCATACAATGCATAACTTTTCCCTTTTGGGATATTATTGTTGATTCAGCAGGAACCTGGGAAACAGCGGCCACTGGATGCCCCGGAATTAATTCCGGCACGCTGCACAGCATGGAAAAGATAAAGGGGTACATTGAGAAAAGGGCGGCTGAGGGGCTTGTGTAAACGCTCACCCCGTGATAAACTTCACTAACTATGCAAGCTTTTGACCAAAAAACCCACTTCCCCATTGACTGCCGATTGCCGATTGCCGATTGCCGATTGCCGATTGCCGAAAATCCCCAATTATAATTAGAATACCACTAAGATCGTGTCAACTATACAAACTACTTAACAAAGCTTTTTTTCTGAAAAAAGTATTATTTCCAAAAATTTCACACAAAGGCACAAAGATACATCGTACCTTCGGTGCGCGCTCACGGAGGAAGATTAAAGAATGAAGAGGATTTCACCACTAA
>JAIRRJ010000066.1 GCA_031256035.1 Treponema sp.
AGGCGCAGATGCTTGCGGCGTTGCGTAAACAACAGGGAGAACCCATGAGCGGGCCTGTTCTGGCAAAAAAACTTGGCATCTCCAGAGTCGCTGTATGGAAGGCAGTGCAGGCTCTCACAGAAGCCGGCTATTCCATTGAGGCAAAAGAAACAGGCTATCATCTTGATCCCCAAAAAGAAAAAGATTTTCTTTACCCTTGGGAATTTGGCGAAAAGGAAACATTGTTCCGTCATTTCAAAAACACGGACAGCACCATGGACAGGGCGCGTGAACTGGCGCTGAAGGGCGCTCCCGGCGGGACGATTATAACCGCAGACAAACAAACTGCCGGAAGGGGGCGCGTTGGCAGAACATGGGTTTCCCGTCAGGGCGGGCTGTTCTTTACCGTTTTGGAACGCCCCGATCTCTCGGTTGCGGACTATACACTGCTTTCCCTCGTTTTGCAAATTGCCGTTGTCCGCGCCGTTTCATCAGTCTGCGGAAAAAAGGCGTGCCTGCGCTGGCCAAACGACATATATATCGACCGGCGGAAAATTGCCGGTATCATAACCGAAATCTCCGGTGAAGGCGATGTTATTACATGGCTCTCAGGCGGCGTGGGTGTAAATGTAAATAACCCCGTCCCTTCAGCCAAGACTACAAGCATTGCGGAAATAGCAGGGCATCAGGTTTCTCGGAGGGAAGTTTTGAAACGCATACTGGGTGAAATTGAAAATGTAAAAAAAACTTTTACTTCGACTGCCGCCTATTCTCAGGGGAACTATGCCCTTGCCGCCGAGTGGAATTCCCATGCAGGCTGGATTGGCGCAAAGACTGTTGTTTTTGAACCGGAGAACAAAAGCGAAAATTCAATTGTCAAGCCGGGCGGCATTCTTGCCCGCGGTATTTTCAAGGGTATAGACCCTGCCGGACGATGTATTCTGAAAAAAGACGGAACGGGAAATCTGTATTTTAATCCGGGGTCTGTATCGCTGGCTTTTCCGAACAGTTAAAACGACTGCCTCTTCCGCAGGAAGGCATAAATGACAACAGCAAGCCCCGCAACGCAGGCGTACAGAAAAAACAAAAAGCGGAATCCGATAGCTTCAATAACAGCGCCGCCCACGAGAATGCCAATGAGAGACGGCAGCCCCGATCCAAGAGCAAGGAATACTGACATCCCTTTTCCGCGGTTTTTGTCGGAGAAAACGCTAGCGGTAAAATATATCGCGGCAGGATAGTATATCCCGAAGCACAGGGAATGAAGCAGTTGGGCGGCAACAATAAAAGGCTTAAACGGAAACAGTGATAAAATTAACAGCCGCAGGCAAATCCCGGCGGCGGAGACTGCAAGTAAATGAATGGGGCCGAACCGGCGGATCAATCTGGCGGACAGAAACATGAATGGTAATTCAGATAACGAAGAGAGTGCGTACAAAATGCCCACCGCGTTCCATTTTATTTCTTCGATAATGTACAACGGAAAATAACTGTAAATTGCCGCCATCGCAAGACGGCTTAAAAAAATGATCCCAAAACCGCCAAGAACATAGAACGGATTCACAACAGGTGTAACGCTGTCATCGGCTGCTTTTCCATCGGGCTGCACAGTACGTTTCTCCGATGAAAACTTAAATATATTTTCGTTAAGCAGAAGGATCGGGACTATCGACACAAGGGAAAAAACAGTAACCCATCTGCTGATGTTTACAGCGCTGACAGGTTTCATAAACCGCGTCCACTGCAAAAACAGTGTAACAAAAATAAAACAGACCGAACCCCATACCCGGATTTTGCCGTAGTTTTCACGTTTTTCGATATTGATGGTTGTAATTGCGTCAACAAGGGAAAGATTGGATTTTATGCCGATTGCCATCAGGGCAAGGAGAATAGCATTGAACGCGGGATGAACCCAGAGCACCAGCGGAATTGCAGCTAATGCGGGGAGGCCGCAGGAAACAAGCAGGGGATACTTGTAACTTCCGGTTTTGTCGGCGCAGTAACCAAATATAAAAGGGCCTGCAATTCCCGCCCCTTCATAAACTGTTAAAAGTATCCCGACCCAAAGAGGGCTGTAGCCGAGATCGCGAACCATTATGGAAAGATACGGAGCGATTACCGCAAAAACGGCAAAGGTGGATAAATAAAGAAGGATAAAACGCCTTTCGTTGTAGGTTATCATTGTGTTTACATTGCTTCCAAAAACGGTATGCAGACAAGATGAAACGCATCCTTCAGCGCCAGCATCGCCGCGCGGGAAAGTTCAAGCCTTGCCTTTGAAAGAGCAGGGTCTCCTGCATTGAGTATCGGACATTCGTGGTAAAAGCGGCTGAAACATTTTGAAAGTTCGTAAAGATAAGCCGTCAGGTGAGAAGGGTCAAGGGCGGCGGCAGCTTCGCTTACTGCCGCAGGATATGCCGCAAGCGCCTTAACAAGCTCCCATTCAGGATCAGAAGTCAGCAATGAAAAATCTATGCCGCCATCTGCTCTCTGTTCACTGCTCACTGTTCCTTGTTCCCCGCTTTTTCGCAGCATCGAAGAAATGCGCGCGCCCATGTACTGCAAATAGGGGCCGGTATTGCCGGTGAAGGAAAGCGACTCTTTTGGATCGAACATCATATCCTTGACAGGGCTTGGCTGCAAGAGGAAATAATGAAGCGCGCCAAGGGCGATTTTTTCAGCAGTTTCCACGGGGTTTCCCACTTCTTCCTCGCGCTCTTTTTCACGGATTTCCGCTAACGCCATGTCCCGCAGGCTGTCAATCAAATCATCAGCGTCAACAACCGTCCCTTCGCGGCTTTTCATTTTTCCTTCGGGAAGGTTCACCATGCCGTAGGAAAGGTGGTAGAGATTTTTTGCCCAGAGGTAGCCGAGTTTATCCAGCAGGGTAAACAGAACCTTAAAGTGGTACTGCTGTTCCGAACCGACAACGTAAATCAATTGATCGAAAGGCCAGTCCTTGTGGCGGTTAATTGCAGTCCCGAAATCCTGCGTTATATAAATCGAAGTACCGTCACTTCGCAGTAAAATCTTTTTGTCCAGTTTTTCCGCGCTTAAATCAACGGCGACAGCGCCGTCTTCCTGCCGGAAAAAAATGCCGCGCTCAAGGCCTTTCAGCACTTCGTCCTTTCCGAGCATCCATGTATCGCTTTCAAAATAATATTGATCAAAAGAGACGCCGGTGCGCTCGTAGGTTTCCTTCATCCCGTTGATTGTCCATGAATTCATTTTTTTCCAGAGTTCTACGGTTTCGGGATCGCTTGCTTCCCATTTACGCAAAAGTTCCTGTGCCCGCAATAAAATTGGCGCTTGCGCCTCGGCTTCTTCTTTTTTGATACCCTTGCTAATCAATTCTTCGGTTTCCGCTTTCAGAGCCTTGCTGAAACAAACATACCAGCCGCCGACAAAATGATCGCTTTTTACCCCGTCTTTTTCGGGAGTCCTGCCCTGTCCCTCTTCTTTGTATGCAAGCATTGATTTGCAGATATGGATGCCACGGTCGTTGATGATGCAGACTTTCCGTACTTCCGCGCCGCAGGCTGCCAAAATCCGCGAGATACTTTCGCCTAACACATCGTTTCGCAGATGCCCCAGATGCAGGGGTTTGTTGGTATTGGGGCTGGAAAACTCCACCATGATTTTTTTGCCGTTAAGCGTTTTTACTCTACCAAAAGAAAAACCGCCGCTTAAGTCTTTCAGAACTTCTTCAAGAACAGCTTTCGCGGTAGAGGGGCGATCCAGCCTGACATTGAGATACGGCCCCTGCGCCTCTGCTGTCCCGCTGCCGGCATTAGCCAGCTTAGCAGCCGCCATTTTCGCTATCTCAGGCGGCCCCTTGCGCAGGGTTTTTGCAAAACCGAACATGGGAAACCCTATGTCCCCCATTGCCGGATTGGGCGGCCTTTCGGCAGTTACCTGCGCCGGAGCTACCCTTTCTTCAATACCTGCTTCGCTCATTATTTCGCTAAGCGCCGAGGCAATTTTGATTTTCCATGGGTCTTTGTAATCGTACATTGTGTTCTATGAACAACATACCGGGAATTTCGGTAATGTTCAACTCTAGTGTTTTGTCTTATTCAAATGACACAATATTTGGTTAAGGTAAATCCTTATGTCATAAGGATTTACCGCATTTTGTTATTTTGGCAACCGAATAAGACAGAACACTAGTGGTCAGTGAGCGCCGCTGTTGGCACCTGCGCTTGTTCAGCTTTCACAACCACGCATGTCTTGGTTTCAACTCTAGTAAAGAGTGTAAACATATTATAGTACAGGGAGCAGTTACCACTGTTCACTGCTCACTGACCTATGTTTCATGTCGTTTTTTTGATGTTTCGTGCAGAAAGCGGTTTTTGGCGGGAAAAAACTGATATATTGAGCCTGAATTCATCTCGCAGAGGTGCAGAGCTCGCGAAGAACGCCAAGCCTTACTTCGTTTTTTCTTTGCGACCTTGGCGTACTTGGCGAGAGAAAATGGGGATAGTGTTTTATCGAATTAAAATTAAGGAGTTTTGTATGAAAAAACAATCTTACTTTGCTCACTGCTCACTGGTAACTGCTAACTAGGATGATCTGGAAAAAAAAAAATAAAAACGGTATATTTTCAGTGTATGATTGTACTTACATTTTTTTTGCTCTTCATTTTCAGCGTTCCTGCTTCAAGTGAAGTGGCTTCAAGTGAAGCCTTGCCTGACTGGTTTTTACCGCTGCGGGAGGCGATTTACGAACAGGAATTAACAGCCGGCGAGATACAGCCCCTGTATCGCGATATTTCAGACAAGGCGCGAGCCGCTCTTTCGGGGTCTGAGCAGTATATTATGCTTTCACGCTGCGAATTCATGATGGGCAGGGCGTATCAATACGAAGACAGGAAAGATGAGGCAGCCGCACATTACAGCGAAGGGATCAACTGGGCTGAAAAAGCGCTTAAAGAACGTGAAAGCGCCGAAGCATGGCAGATGCTGGCGGAGAATATTTCACAATCCTGCGCGGTGCGTCCAACATCCTACGCATTGGCAAACGGGACAAAGGTGGAAAAATACGCGAAAAGCGCCCTTGCAATAAACAAACGGAATGCCGCCGCCCAAATCCTGATAGCCGCACGCTGGGTTTACGCTCCTTCGCCGTTTCACAATTACCGCAGGGGAATTGAAATGATGAGCGCCATCCCAAACGAAAGCTATCCTGACAAAGATGATATGTTCAATGTATACATAGCCATTGGTTACGCTTATGTACAGCAAAAAAAATATGCGGAAGCGCGTCCTTGGCTGTTAAAATCGCTGGAAATATACCCTGCCAATAAATATGTGCAAACTCTGCTTGCAAAAAAATGAGGTGAATAAATGCTGCATTGGCTTTCGCATCTGTTAAGTCCGTACTATTATTATGCGCTGATTATCGTGGCGGCATATTTTTTTCTTTTGTCGCTTGCAAATCATTATGAGATGTGGCGTTTTACAATGGGGCCTGAAATTTTTGACGGTACTCTTGTTTCGGTATTGATCCCCGTACGAAACGAAGAAAAGCACATTGAACGCTGCCTCAATTCGCTCAGAAACCAACTGTACAAAAATTACGAGATTCTTGTTCTCAATGACAACTCAACCGACAATACCGGAAATATACTTTCGCGTATTTCCGCAGAAGACCAGAGAATAAAAGTTTTTAACGGCAAACCCCTGCCGGATGACTGGTACGGCAAACCATTTGCCCTGCACCAGCTTTCCGCTCAGGCAAAGGGCAGTATTCTTCTCTTTACAGACGCTGACACAGTACACAGCCCTGCAAGCATTTCGTGGGCGGTAACAAATTTGCAGTACCTGAAAGCCGACATGATCTCCGGTTACATCGGGCAGATTTTCCTGAAATTCGGCGAAATAATAACCGTCCCGTTGATGTTCTTCCTTACCGGCTTTGTTATTCCACTTTTTCTTAACCGCCTGACCAGATTCGCATGCTTCTCCGCCGCTATCGGCCAGTATATCGCCATCAGGCGTGAAGTGTTTGATGCGATTGGTGGCTGCGAAACATTCAAGAAGAAAACAAGCGAAGATATTTATATGGCGCGTTATGTAAAACGCAGGGGATACCGCACCCGGTTTCTTAATATCACCGAACATGTAAAATGCAGAATGTACAACGGCTACCGTTCCGCGATTGAAGGCATCGGCAAAAATATTTTTGATTTTCTTGGAAAGAACAATGTAATCCTGTTTCTGATGGGGATAGCCGTGTTTTTCTTTCTGTTCTTCCCATTGCCCCTGCTCATTGGCTGCATTATCAACGGAAGCCCCTGGACAATACACATCCTTGTAGTGAACATTCTCTACACGCTGACATGGCTTTTTATGTTTCTGGGACAAAGGCTTAACTGGCTGTACGGTTTACTTTGGCCTTTAATGTTCATAAATCTGCTGTATATGGCGATCTGGTCATGGTTCAGGACAATATCCGGCAGAGGTTTCCTCTGGAAGGACAGAAGGGTAAGCTGATGCCGTACAAACACGGACGCCCGGTTATCGATCTGTTCCCGCTGTTCCGCCTTGCTTCCGCCTGGACTTTTTTCTCTGTTTTCCCAATTGCCATGTTTTTTAACTGGTTTATGTTTTCAACACGGTACAAAAACCGTTTCAGGATTTACGGCGTCCGCAAAGCGATTACCGTTTCCAATCACACTACCTTTCTTGATCCTGTTAAAATGACAGGTCTTGTATTGCCGCGCCTGATATTCCAGACATTGCTGGAAGCGACTGTCGAATTTCCGGTTCTTGGAACATTTACCCGCCTCCTCGGAGGAGTCCCCGTACCAAGAGGCAAAACCGGCTACCGCAAAATCCTTGAAATATGTGAACGGGCGTTCAAATACAGACGTTATCTGCATTTTTACCCCGAAGGCGAATGTTTCCTTTACAACCAGCAAATACGCGAGTTTAAGCCGGGCGCGTTCAGAATTGCCGCCGAGCTTGATATACCCGTAGTGCCTCTTGTAACGGTTTTTTCAGAGGGTCTTTTCCGCCCCTGGTCATTCTGGGGGCGTTCCCTGCCCATTGAGACGCTGGTTGTACTTGAACCGGAGGAACCTTCCCGTTATGTGAAGCGGGATGAAAACGGAGAGTTGTCCGCTGATTCGGTACGCGAATTTGCAGAAGCGGTACGTAAAAAAATGCAGGCGGAGATTGACCGCCGCGGCGGTTCTACTGCCTTTTACCGGGGGCAGATGAAGCGCATCAAGGGGCTAAACGACTGAGCTATTGTCTCTAAATTATTAAAACCACAAACCACACGAACTCTTTCTTCGGAATCATTCGTTGTTCGTGTTGGTTCGTGGTAAAAAATTTTAATAAAAATAATTCAGGGATAGGTCAATTTCTTTTCCAGTCTCTGCATTCTTTTTTCAAATTCAAGTTTTAATGAAATATTTTCCGATAGCAATTTCAATCCGCGCTTTGTAAAATCCAGCGCCTCGGCAATGTCCCTCCTCTTTTCACTGTCAATCGCCAATGACCTAAGCGCCGCGGCTTTTATTGCGTCAGGAAAATCCGATTTTGAGATTGCAAGCAGCCTTTTGCGCCCTTCTTCGAAATTGCCGCATCGAAGTTGATCCAGCGCATACACGAAAGCAGCGCGTGGGCAATTTTCCGCCGCAAGGCGCAAAAGGCGTTCTCCCTTTTCTTTCAATTCATCAAACACAGGAGCGGGGAACACGTCTTTCTCCAGTACTGAAAAATTGCGCCAGTACAGGGCAAGGCGTTCAGGATCATAACGGATTCCGGCGACAAAGGGATCGGCTGCAATGGAAATCATCGCCGCCAAAATAGAAGCAAGCCCGCTTATGTCCGCGCAGTTATGATCGCAAATTCCAATCAAACGTTCAGTCGCGCCGGTTCGTAAAAATTCAAACCATATCTCAGGCGCCAGTGCGCCGGGTGTGTCCCCGCTGCGATCAAGCCCAAGTATCCGCGTTTCAATTGATCCTTGAGAACAGTCGCCAACAACATTTTTCCAGAGCCGTCTTGCCGGATGGAGCAGGTCTGCGTGAAGATATTCCGGCGGCTGTACGCCGTTCATTAGGCATCGCGTTTTTAATATTTGAGAATCAAAACATTTGCCGTTGTAGGTAACAATAACCGATTCTTCATTTTTGAATTCTCCCAAAACAGCTTCGATAAAATCGCTCTCTCCCGGATAGTCCAAAAGCAGATACTGCGTTATAAGCAGCTTGCCCTTTACCGGCCGCCCGAATGCAGCAAGAAAAGCCACTGTCCCGGCACCGCCGGAAAGGCCGGTGGTCTCCAGATCGAAAAAAAGAAAATCCGAAGGTGCGGGAAGTTTACGGCAATCAGGAACAAGGATTGCCAGCGCAGGCGGCAGGCTGCTTTGAACATCAAACGGGAGGGCAACGCTTACTTCGCGTTTTGTAGTCAGATAGCCGCACGGATTCCAGCCATCCATTACGAGTATCTTGCGTTCTTCCCGAACGGATTCAGGGACAGAGTTTTCATTCTTTTTGTTTTCCTGTATGCGCCTGAGCCTGTCGCGCAGATTTGCCGCCATTTTGTCATTATTGTAACATAAAAATCAGCCCTACACTCTGTAGACAACTCATCCCTAAAATGCTACTCTGTCAAACAACACTCAAAAAAAGGTAATTTTATGGCTAAAAAAGAGAAAAAAGCTCAGGCGCAAGACAGCGAATCCTCATCATCGGAGATGCTCCGCCGGTTCAAGGCAAACCCGGGAGTTTTTATTGGGACTTTTATTGTGCTTATTCTTGTTGTTATTTCGTTTGTACTGGTTCCGGCGCTTGTTCCTGAAAGCTCCAGGCGCGGCGGGGATCTGATCTTCGGATATTATGACAAGGCTCCCATTTCATGGGTACCGGGAAATTATTTTTCGCGGTATCAGGAGCAGCTTATCCGTTATTATCAGGGCTGGATAGAAATAAATGATTTTCAGTCCGCCAGGGATTTTATATGGAGGCCGGCATTTGAGGCGGCATTAGTACATACGGCGATTTTACAGGAAGTAAAAAGGGCAAAGTACACTGTGCCTGCAAAGACTGTTGACCGGCAGGTAGCCCAACTGCCGCAGTTTCAGGAAAACGGACGGTTTTCTTCGGCACTGTACAAGCGTATGTCAGACACAAGCCGTCTTCAACTGTGGCGGCAGATACAGGATGAACTTGCCAAGGAACTGTATTATTCAAGCGTAATCAGCCTTATGCAGCCCTCTGCGGAAGCGGATTTTATCGCAAAGATGGCTTCGAATATGAGAAAATTTGAGATGGCGTCCTTTCAACTGGACGATTATCCGGCTTCCGAATACATGGCGTATGCGCAGGAAAATCCTGATCTTTTCAAATCCATTCACCTGTCAAGGATCAGCGTCAATTCCGGTGAAAGGGAAGCCAGGCAGATTCTCAATTCAATAAAAGACGGAACTACCACATTTGAAGATGCCGCGAGGTCTCAATCTCAGGATCCCTACAGCGAAAGGGGCGGAGACATGGGTATTCGTTATCTCTATGAGCTTGAATGGGAAATTACCGAACCGGCGGCGCGGGAAAAGATCATCAGCTTTGGCAGGGGTGAAATGAGTGATGTCATGCAGATCGGCTCAATGTGGGCTTTTTTCAGAGTCGAGGATGAACTAAAAGCCGCCAATTTAGAAGATGCGACTGTCATAGAAAGAATACGTTTTTATATGAAGAGTAACGTAAAGGGGCGCATGGAAGACTGGGCGATTGCGGCGGCAATGGATTTTATTGCCGATGTAAAATCATCAAATTTTGACGCCGCTCTTGATAAAATTAAAAAAACCAAAAGCAGCTTCGGACCAATCCCGGTGAACTACGGTGATGTCGATCTTTTCAGCACTCTTGCTTCGTTTTCCATTCCTGAACTTGCAAATTCTTCAACTAACGATTATTTCTGGAAGATTGCTTTTTCAACACAGCTAAACACACCATCAGAACCTTTTGTTCAGGGGGATAATGTACTTGTATTCCTTCCTGTGGAAGTGACAGAAACCGAAGAAGTCGATATCGAAGGAATTGCGTCAGTGTACTCCTCTTATTGGGCGAACAGCATAGCGGAGCGATCCCTTCAAACATATTTTTTGGGCAGTGAAAAGACAGAAGATCGTTTTTACCAGACTTATGACCGTTACTTTAAACCTTCGAATTTTTAGCACATGCAGGGTTTAGTCCGTAACGGAAAGACCCTCCTTTCAGGGATTGACCCTGTCCGCCGCGCCGAACGCACGGCGGATGCCGTTTCTGTCAGGGACAGAACACTCTACCTCTGTCCTTCCCCGCTCTATGGTTACGGGCTGGAAAGGCTGCTTGCGCGTCTTGTTACAGAATCGCCAAATTCGGCGATACTCTGCATTGAAGCCGATCCCGAACTGTATGAACTGACTGAAAAAAGCATTAGCCAGTTTGCTTTGCAAGCGCCGCTCACCACAAGCCCAGGGTTGCGCATAACTAATATTTGTGAAAGCGTGGAATTGTGCGCCTTTGTCAGAAATGCCTGGGGGGAAAGAGCGTTCCGGCGGATAGAGACAATCAAGTTCACAGGCGGCTGGCAGTTATATCCCGAACTGTACGATTCCCTTTGCGAAGCGCTTCGCCGGGAAATTGCCGCAGGCTGGAGCAATGCCCTGACCCTTGCAAAACTTGGGCGGCTTTACATCCGCAACGCCCTGCGCAACCTCACCCTCATTTCCCGCTTCCCCTCAATCGCCGCTTTGTGTTTCGGCGAAGCGCCTGTCCTTGTTTTAGGCGCCGGCCCTTCACTGGACGAAACGCTTAATGCTCTGAACCGCCGTTTCAATGAATCATTTTGCCGCCCGGAAAATAGGCCGTTCAGAATAATCTGCGTGGATACCTGCCTGCCCGCGCTTAAGGACAGAAATATTGTCCCCGACCTTGCGGTGATTTTGGAAAGCCAGCACTGGAATTTGCGGGACTTTATCGGCTGCCGGGGCTGGAATGTTCCGGCTGCGATTGACTTTTCAGCGCTGCCCGCATCAGGGAAAATTCTTGCAGGAGACGGCTATCTTTTTATGACTCCTTGGACGCCTTTGCGCATTTTTGAAAGGTTAAAAGCTTATGATCTTCTTCCCGCGATCATTCCCCCGCTGGGTTCGGTGGGTTTGAGTACGGTAGAAATTGCCCGCCGCCTATCCCGCGGAAAGATCATTTGCGCCGGTCTTGATTTTTCTTTTACCGAAGACTTGTACCATGCGCGTTCCACACCCGGACACCGAAGCAGGCTGAACGCACAGTCCCGTTTCAACGGCCTTTTCAATGCCGCTGCATACGATCCTGCCGCTTTTACCGCTCTTTCAAAATCCGGCGCCGCTGTCCACAGCAATCCGGGCATGCAAAATTACCGCGATCTATTTGAAAGAGAATTTGCCGCCGATCCCCGCTTGTATGACATAACGGGCAGCGGTCTTCCTCTGGGAATAAAAACCCTATCGCCGGAAGAAGCCTTTGCGATACTGACAGCAGATTCTGAACAAGAATATTTAACCACAAACCAACACGAACCAACACAAACAACGAAAGATTTCGGAGCAAAAGTTCGTGGTCGTACCATAGGTACGCTTAGTGTGGTTCGTGGTTCAATAAAAGATTCATCCCTTACAAAAAAGCTGTTATCTTTTTTCCATGATGAAGAAAGCCGCCTTGTTGACTTACGGGACATCCTGTCAGGTGAAAAGGCACAGGAGCGGCTTAGTACTCTCATTGACGAGTGTGATTACCTTTGGGCGCATTTTCCTGATTATTCAGGCTGCCGTCCCGGTTTGACAGACATCTCATTCCTCAAACGCCTGCGCACGGAAATTGATCCTACACTTGCTTTGATAGAGCGGGTAGTAAAAGATATTTAACTACTCGTCCTTGGCTTTCAACACCGCCAAAAATGCATTCTGCGGAAGTTCCACATCGCCGACCATTTTCATCCGCTTCTTGCCTTCCTTCTGCTTTTCAAGGAGTTTACGTTTGCGGGTAATGTCCCCGCCGTAGCATTTGGCAAGCACGTCCTTGCGCAGGGCGTTTACCGTTTCGCGGGCAATGATCTGGCTGCCGATTGCGCCCTGAATGGGGATTTTGAACTGCTGCCGTGGGATTTCGTCCCGCAGCCGCTCGCAGACTTTTCTGGCACGGTCGTATGCGTTACCCTTAAACACAAGCTGAGAAAGGGCGTCAACCGCCTTGCCGTTAAGAAGTATGTCCATCTTTACAAGTTCAGTCAGCTTGTAGCCGGAAACATCGTAATCAAATGACGCATAACCGCGGCTGGTGCTTTTCAGGCGGTCATAAAAATCGAATAACACTTCCGAAAGGGGCATCTCATAGACCATCTCCACCCGTTTTTCATCAAGGTAGGTCATATTTGTCTGCACTCCACGCTTTTCAAGGCAGAGGGTCATAATGTTTCCCAAATAATCAGTGGGAGTGATTACGGAAGCGCGGATATACGGTTCTTCGGCGCTTTCTATCCTGCCTTCTTCCGGGTACTCCATGGGGTTATCAATCATGATTTCTTCGCCGCCGCGAAGTTTCACCTTGTACTTAACAGACGGGGCTGTAAAGATCACCGATTGATCAAACTCCCGCTCAAGCCGCTCCTGAATAACTTCAAGGTGCAAAAGGCCGAGAAAGCCGCAGCGGAAACCAAAACCAAGGGCAGCCGATGAATCTTTTTCAAAGATTAGGGAAGCGTCGTTAAGTTTGAGCTTATCCATGCTGGTGCGCAGCTCTTCATAATCATTTGAATCAACGGGGTAAATCGAAGAAAACACCACCGGTTTCACTTCGCGGAAACCCGGCAACGGCTGGGAGCAGGGATTATCCGCGCCCGTTACAGTGTCGCCGACACGCACATCGCTTACGGTTTTTATCCCGGCTATGATGTAGCCCACTTCTCCGGTGGACAGTTCTCCTGTTTCAACCAGCGCAAGTTTGAAAACCCCGGTGGTCTCGACTTCGTACACAGAACCGTTGGACATAAAGGAAATCTTCATCCCCTTTTTGATCTTTCCGTCAAAAAGCCGCAGATGCACCACTACCCCCCGGTAGGGATCATAGTGGCAGTCAAAAATAAGAGCGCGTAACGCGGAAGCCGGATCGCCTTTTGGCGGCGGAATACGCTCCACGATAGCTTCAAAAAGTTCATCAACTCCAGTCCCCTGCCGCGCGGAAACCAAAAGGGCTGTGCTTGAATCTAACCCCAAGTCCTTGTCGATCTGCTTTTTTGCGCTGTTCACATCCGCCGCCTGCATATCGATCTTGTTGATGACAGGCACAATTTCAAGGTTGTGTTCAAGGGCAAGGTACATATTGGACAAGGTCTGCGCCTGCACTCCCTGAGTGGCGTCCACCAAAAGCAGCGCCCCTTCGCAGGAATTAATTGCGCGGCTCACTTCGTAGCTGAAGTCAACGTGGCCGGGAGTATCGACCAAATTAAGCCGGTACTCAGTCCCGTCCGCTGCCGTATACGGAATGGTTACCGCCTGGCTCTTTATCGTGATGCCGCGCTCCCGTTCAATGTCCATGTTGTCCAGTATCTGATTTTGAAAGTTGCGATCATCAACAAGTTTCGCCTTTTGGATAAGCCTGTCCGCCAAAGTTGACTTGCCGTGATCGATGTGCGCGATAATGCAAAAATTACGGATGTGTTGTGTCTGTGCCATTGTACAAACTATAGCGGGATTTAGAGAAAATCACAATGCCACATCAACTGTCCCCCGGACTTACAACCAGTCAGAGATTTAAAGCACAATATTTTGCAGGTCAAGACCTGCACCCGGCGACTGTATCGCCTTCCGCCACAAATGGCACTTATACTGAAAAGTCAGTCTAGTTTCACCGCTTGGCATCTCCCCTTCCCATATCCGGCTCTAGACCAGCGCTGCGTATCATTTCCACAAGGCGTAAATGATTTTCCACAGCGTCATCTTCATCAGTTAATTTGTGATCATAAATCTGATAGAGCTTTTTATTTGTCTGCGGCGTCAAGTTCGGCATGATCACATTTGCTCCGGCATTAAGGGCAAGTTCCCTGCCGTTGGATGCAATGGTTGATATGGCGGTAGTTGCGGGAATCAGCGCCTTTGGGAGTATTATGCGGACAAGAGCCAGCATTTTAAGACTGAGGCTGAGGTTCCCTGCGGGATGCGCGGCGAACGGGGTGTCCTTATGCGGGATAAAGGGGCCGACGCCTGCCATCTCCGGCTGTAGCTCTTCAAGGTAACGAAGGTCTGCAAGCAGCAGCTCCAGCGTCTGATGAGGCGTTCCCACCATAAAACCGGCTCCTGTCTGGTAGCCGGTTTCTTTTAAGTCCCGCAGACAGCGTTTCCGGTTTTCAAGAGTCATCGAAGGCGGGTGAAGTTTCGCATAATGATCAACCGAAGAAGTTTCATGGCGCAAAAGGAAGCGGTTTGCCCCTTCGCGGAAGAAAAGTTCATAAGAACCGCGGCTGTGTTCTCCAATGGAAAGGGTAATTGCGTGTTCGGGAAATTCGCTCCGTATAGCTGAAATTATTTGCGCAAGACGCTCGTCCGAAAACCAGGGGTCTTCTCCTCCCTGTAAGACAAATGTTTTGTAACCTAGTTTGTCTCCCCGGCGGCAGCAGTCAAGGATTTCATTCTGCGAAAGCCTATAACGTTCCAGTTTTGAATTTGAACAGCGTATGCCGCAGTAATAGCAGTCGTTTTTGCAGTAGTTGGTGAATTCAATCAAGCCCCTGAAATATATGCTTTTGCCGTAATAGTCCTCACGCGCCTTGCGTGCCTGCGCAAAGAGGGATTCAATTTCGCTTTTGTCTTCGGTGGTAATGAGTCTAAGAAGTTCGTCATCATTTAATTGCATTGTACCCTCTTGAGACGAAATACCGTATGAAAAAATTTAAGAAAAATTAACCACGAACCACTCGAACTTTTTCTACTAAATTTTCTTGTTGTTCGTGTTGGTTTGTGTTGGTTCGTGGTAAAAATATTAAGGAATATAAAGCGCTTCATGTTGTTATACAAAAAAGTCTCTCTCATTACCGGTGCGTATCTTTTTGACATTCTCAATTGTCTTTTGGCGTACTGCCTCATTGGCGATATTCGGGATTTCCTTTTCGATGATAGCGGCGGTTTTTTCTCTGAAAGCGGCATCGCCGTAGTCCATGGAATATTCGCACAGGGTCATGAGGGCGTTGGGCAGACACACATTACCGATCTCGGCGGATTTTGCCAGTGACATAAAACGGTCGCCGGTTCTGCCGCCGCGGTAACAGGCAGTGCAAAAACTTGGAATATACCCGTCATCAATCAGCTCGGATATGATTGAAAGGGCGCTGCGGTCGTCGTTTACCATGAACTGCGGATTTGCTTTTTCGTTTCGTTCGCGTTTCGCGTAACCGCCGGTTTCGGTGCTGGAACCTGCGCTGATCTGCGATATTCCAAGCCGCAAAAGCTTCTTGCGCATTTCATGGTTTTCTCTTGTGGAGAGAATCATTCCCGTAAAGGGGACGGCGATGCGGATAATGGCGACTATCTTCGCGAATGTCGCGTCATCCACCGGATTGGGAAAATCATTGATGCTCATTCCCTCCGCCGGGCATAGGCGGGGAACGGAAATAGTATGAAAGCCGGTCTTGTATTTTGCTTCAAGATGTTCGTTGTGGATTAACAGCCCCATGACTTCAAAATACGGATCGGCAAGACCGAAGAGAACACCGCCGCCTACATCGTCGATTCCCGCATCCTGTGCGCGGTCAAAAGCGTTAAGGTGCCATGCAAAATCTTTTTTCGGACCCGCAAGGTGAACGCGGCTGTAAGTCGGCTCGTGGTATGTTTCCTGAAAGAGAATATATGTGCCAATCCCCGCAGCTTTAAGTTTGCGGTAATTCTCAGTTGTGGTTGCCGCGATGTTTACATTAACGCGCCTGATTTCTCCGTTCTCGAATTTCATATCGTAAATGGTTTTAATACAGTCGAGAATATATTCAATGGGACATTCGGTTTCTGATTCTCCAGCTTCAAGGGCAAGGCGCTTATGCCCCATCTTCTCCAGAACCTTTACTTCTTCGCGCACTTCGTCCATTGTAAGTTTGCGCCTGTTAAAATCATGAGCGCGGTTAAAACTGCAATATGCGCAGCGGTTTACACAATGATCGCTGACGTATAACGGCGCAAACATCACAATGCGGCTGCCGTAGATGCGCCGTTTTATTTTTCCGGCTATATCAAATATCCTGTTCAGGTGTCCGCCGTTTTCATTAACCAAAAGAGCCGCAATTTCATTGTGGTTAAGGCTTTCACCGTTTTCCGCCTTGTCCAGTATACGGCTGACAGCCGCATCACCGGCGTTTTTTGCCTCGTGCAGAATGTCTTCAATGTATTTAAGATTGATGAAATTATCGCTCATATCTGTCCATTTTATTGCGGAATGGAAAACATGGCAATGCTGCGTTTCAGGATTCCGTGTATATGGGCGATGGTTATTCCGTAATTGGAAAAAGGTATTTTTTGCTCCTCTGCCAGCCGGCTGCGGCGTTTCGTTTCACGGTTGTTCAGCATACACGCGCCGCAGTGGATTATCATTTTGTATTCACAAAGCTCATCAGGAAAATCGCCGCCTGAACAAAAACAAAACTCAGGTTCTTTCAGGGTATAATTGCGGATCATGCGGGGGAGCTTTACAGTGCCAATGTCATCGCATTGCCTGTGATGGGTGCAGCCTTCGCAGATCAGTATTTTATCGCCGTTTTGCAGCCCCTCAAGCGCCGCCGCGCCCTTGACGGCAGTTTCCAGAAAGCCCTTGTAACGTGCGAATAAAATTGAAAATGAAGTGAGCGGAATCTCCTGCGGCACTTCGGCTGATACTTGCGCAAAAACCTGACTGTCGCAGATCACAAGGGCGGGCTTCTTTCCCAAAGTGTTAAGTGTTTCTTTAAGCCCGGTTTCTTTTACCGAGACGGCAATGCCGCCGGCATCCAATATATCGCGGATCACCTGCTGCTGCGGGAGGATAAGCCGTCCTTTGGGAGCGGCTTTGTCGATGGGGATTACAAGAACCGCAAAATCGCCCGGACGGATAAGGTCTGCAACAAGGGGCTGTTTTGTGTTGCCGTCTTTCATAGCCAACTGGGCGATTTTTTCTTTTAGTAAATTGATGTTATTCCCGGTCTTTGCGCTCACCGGTAAGATGACATCTGAATTTAACCACGAACCACACGAACTAAATAAATCAGATTTATTACATACTATGATGAAAGGAATATTTTTTTCTTTGAAAACGTTGACAAGCTCTTCCTCGCATTTTTCGGAAGTGTTATCAAGCACCAGCACCGCTACATCGGTTTTATTGAGAGCCTGCATGGCTTTGCCTACCCGCAGTTTCCCAAGCTCGCCCTCATCGTCAATACCCGGTGTGTCGATTATCAACACCGGGCCAAGGGGCAATAGCTCCATTGCCTTGTACACCGGATCGGTTGTGGTTCCTTTTATATTGCTTACAACCGCCAGATTTTGCCCGGTAATGGCGTTTACCAATGACGATTTTCCCGTATTCCGGCGTCCGAAAAAACCGATGTGAACGCGCTCGGCGGAAGGCGTATCGTTCAGCCCCATCATCATATTGTACATCAAAAACACATTTTTGCCGATATTATAAGAATAAACATGGTTAACCTGCTCTTTTTTCTGAAGTTTAAGTCCCAATTACGCCGGACGCGGCCTGATCTTGTCAGGCAGATTGAAGAGTTGCTGCTCCGGCTAGTTGCGGACGCAGGGGGAGACATCACCGGGGAAAAACCGGTGTTTCACGCGGTTTTTAACGAGGATACGCCCGGTTTCTGGCTGGATGTTTTTATCCTTATCGAAGCTGTCAAAAAGAACATGGAAGCGTCCGGAGAATTTTACGGATACGCGCTGCTTATAAACCGTGATTCCGATGAAAAATCAGAATCGCTGTGCCGTTACCTTTCCGGATATGGCGGCGTTTTTATGGATACCGGAGCCGCCGAGTGTTTTTCCCCTTATGCTGATCTGGAAAAACCTGAACAATGGCTGAAAAAGGGTCGCGCGCATAAATACGGCTCAGGCGGTTTATTAAGAATTAAGGAACTGAAAAACTTTCATCAAACGGCGAAAAAAGATTCGCATCTGCCCAAGAACGCGGTCAGTATTTTAGACACTTACCGGGATCGCAATATATTGATTGTGGAGCCGGCTTTTTCCTTTATGCGCATCGGTCTGTTCCGTTATTTGAAGAAAGTAAACGGCGATTTTCCGGCATTGACAATTTGTTTTGGCAGTGAAGGGTTAGGTGCGCTGGTTGACGCCTGGTCGGGACGTCTCCGTTCTCTCTCAACAGAAGCAACAGAGGAAATTGACAGCCTGTGGGAGTTTTTGTTTCGTGACCGTATCCGCAGTGAGGTTTCGGATTTTATCATAAACACTGCGAAGCGTTTTTTTTACCTGATTGTAAATTTTTATGTTGCCGCTGCAAAAAAGAAAAAACGCATTCCTGTCCTTGTATTTGAAAACCTGCATCTTGCAAAAAAAACAGAGACTGATTTACTCATTGATTTGTTGAATGAATTAACCGAAGGAAAAAAGAGGGATCTACAGATTGTAGGGATAGGCGAAGAAAGCGCTTTTCAGGAACAACTGCAGCCGTGGAAAACATTTTTCAGGACTATTATTAAAATAAACCATGAGGCGCCTGATACGGAAAATTTCCCCAAACTTCCGTCAGATCTTTGGGAGATTATTTACGCCGTATCGTTGTTTGGCAGGTATTTTTCTCCGGAACTCTTCCAGCGGTTGTTTGAAGAAGAAGAAAAAAATCCGATGATGATCGCCAAAGCTTTTTCAATCCTGTATTCATCGGGCGTGATTGACAATACCCGTGAACCCTGGCCGCTCAACGGATATTTTGTAGAGCAATCCCTTAAATTACCTGAAGAAAATGCCTCACGTGTAAAATCCCTGGCCAGAAGGCGGCTCGTAAGCTGGGCTGTTAAGAAAAAGATTAATCCGTGTTTTGACCTTTTGTTAAACATATCGGCTCTGGGCGGCGCGAAGCAGATTGACGATCTGTTGTTTCTTAAATCGTTGTTTTCCGACATTATATATAAAACCACATCAGCTTTTGAATTAGCTGACAAAAACGATCAACTTGAAGAAATGCTGCCGGCGGAAAGGATTCCGGCAATCCGCTATATTTATCAGACGCTTAAAACGCTGAGATACGGAAACGAAATAGACATACATATTTCTTTCAAAAAACAAATGGTTGACTGCGATGCTTTCCCGGTTTTGAAG
This sequence comes from Treponema sp., assembly GCA_031256035.1. Lineage (GTDB taxonomy): Bacteria > Spirochaetota > Spirochaetia > Treponematales > Breznakiellaceae > WQXQ01. The sequence continues at coordinate 19,312 of JAIRRJ010000066.1, forward strand.
GCACAGGCGCTTGTCAACCTTTGCAGTTATTATCTTGGCCTGCGGGACATGAACGCCGCCCTTGCATGTACAAAGGAAGCGATAATGCTGGGGCAAAAGAATGAAACACTCTCGCTTCCTCAAGGCTACCGTTTGTTATCAATGGTATATCTTTCCAAACAACAGTTAAGCGAAACAAATGAATATCTGGGATTTGCGATGGTCAACGCAGAGAAAACGTGCAATTATCACGAGATGGGAATATCCTCATATTACGCTTCGGTTTCCCAATTTCTCTACGGGGATATATTCAAGGCTATGCAGCTCATTCGTTTATCGACAAAGCAATCACTTGCCGCAGGACAGCCGGACTGGGCTGACCGTTCGCGTTTTTTTGAAGGCAGGCTTGAATTTGAAATGGGGAATTACCGGAAAGCGTATGATGTTTTCAGAAATGTGCAGCAGAATTATTTTTCTCCCATGACGGAAGAAAAAGACACTTTGTTACAGGCATGGATTTACCGTTCAATTGTGTATATGCAAATATACGATACGCCAAAACCTGAAAAGCCGGGATGCGATGCAGGCTTGTTTGAAATTGAAGCCGCTTATTTTTCAGGAGACTTTGAAAAAGCTGTGCAATTATCAAAATCTTTGGATAACCCTTTCTTAAAAGATAATTTTATATATACGGAACAGCCCGACTGGCGCAGCGGTTTTGCGCAATGCGAGTATCTGCATTTTTCCAGGGGTGAAATTCAGGATAGGATGGTCTGCGCCTTTTGTTCTCTTGCGGTCAGCAATTTGTCAGCAGAAGGCGGCGAAGAGGCGCTTAATAACATGCAGAAAATTCTTCGCGATGAAAGGCTCTCCGAGATGGACCCGTGGGACGCTTTTTATTTTTATGCATGGTACCGTATCCTTGAGAAAACAGGCGCGGAACTTGTAGATATGAACACTGCGGTCAGCATGGCGTTTAAGCGCCTTCAACGCAGGACAAGCCGTATCGGGGATGTTGAAACCCGCCGCCAGTACCAGAATGCCCCGCGATGGAACCGCGAATTAAGTCTTGCTGCGAAAGAATTCAGGCTGATTTAAAATGGCGTCACTGCTGTGTGTAAGTAAATGGCAAAAATGCTTTTGCGGATGATCCAATTGGCATTGTTTTTTCATGAACAATAGTCGATAATTTATTTGTGTGTAAACAAATGAGATGCATCATTCTTTTTTTATCCGTCATGGCGGCCGTTCTTGCCTGTTCAAGAACCAAGCCTGAAATACCTTACGGCTTCATGCAGTTGGTGTTGTATCAGGGAGAAACAAGACCTCAGGAACTATTTTCTTTTTTTATTATTGCCGAAGATGAGGATGGCCATGAAAATCTGGAAGAAATGTACTTGTATCACGACCGCGAACAGCTTCGCTGGCATATAAAAAGCGATGAATGGGTGAATTATTCGCAGGATGGAAGAAACTGGATCGGGACGCGAAGCATTGCAATGCAGGAGGGGCAGAGCCTTCCACGGGGCGTTTACCGCGTGGTGTTGTTGAACAAAGGCGGTGAGAAAGGGGAGCGAAATTTTACTTTTGACGGAGATGTCCGCTATCCGTTTCCTGAGCTTAACATCACGGACGGAAGTTATCTGATAAAATCTGAATGGCCTGTTAATCGCCTGGTCTGTTATGACACCGCAGGAAACTATATTACAACCATTGAGGTGCAGTCGCTGTCGGGAAGCGTCTCACAATTGGGCATTCCGTCAAATGTCAGGACTGCCGCTCTTTGGACAGAAGATGCGGATTATTTTTGCAGCGCTTTTACTAATGTAGTTCCCACGCAGTGATGTTAAAAAGTTATGTGCTGCGTACAGGCCGTTTTACCGATGCTCAAAAAAATGCCTACAATGCGTTATCTGAAAAATATGTTCTTCCCTTTACGGAAGAAAAACTTGATTTTTCAAAAGCCTTTGGCAATGCTTCAACTGTTACGGCAGAAATCGGCTTTGGGATGGGGCTTGCCACAGCCGCGATAGCGGAAGCAAATCCGCACAAAAATTATTTAGGCATTGAAGTCCACCGTCCCGGTGTTGGAAAAATATTGTGGGAGATCGAGAAACGCTCTCTTTTCAACATCAGAATTATTGAACATGACGCGGTGCAGGTAATGGAAAAAATGATCCCCGCAGGCTCTCTTGAAGCTGTCCACATCTTTTTTCCCGATCCTTGGCCGAAAAAGAGGCACCGTAAACGCCGCCTTGTTCAGCGTCCTTTTACGGAAACATTGGCGCAGAGTTTAACACCGGGAGGTTATCTGTACATGGTAACCGACTGGGAGGATTATGCCGTCCACGCGCTCGAAGAATTAAGCGCCTGCACTCATCTTCGCAACAGTTTCGAAGGCTTTGCCCCTGTGCAGACATGGCGGCCATTAACAAAGTTTGAAAAGAAGGGGCTTGCCAAAGATCATGCGATTAGAGAGATTTTATTTACCCGCATAATGTGATAGGATTGTACAAGGATAAAAGATTACCGTGTTACTCACAATCGACATAGGAACATCAAGTTTCAAATCTGCGCTTTGGGATTTTGACGGGAACATCCTGTCCCATGCCGTCATTCCCCTTTCGATTAACACGAGCGGAAATTTATGCGAAGCCGACTGTTCGCAGTGGCTGCGCGCATTTGAAACTTGCTGCCAAAGGTTGGGAAGCCTTGCTGCGGTCAGGGCTGTAGTGTTAAGCGGGAACGGCCCCACCCTTGTGCCGGTTACAGGGGAGCCTGAACTCAAATCAGACAGCCTTTCCATTCCCGCGCAGCCCGCCCGGCTGTGGCTTGACCGCCGCGCTGTGAAATATCAGGCGGAAGTAACTGAGGCGCTTGGCGGCTTTGTGGATGCGGGTTTCTTTCTTCCGAAAATCCTTAACATTAAGAATGATGAGAGTGAGCTGTACCGGCGCGTCAAATTCTTTCTCGGCTGTCCTGAGTATCTTGCATACGCGCTTTGCGGTGAAGCCCGCACCGTTATCCCATCAGACGGTTTTGATCGGTGGTTTTGGAATGACGCTGTCCTTGAAAAACTGAATCTGGACGCGGCGAAATTTCCTGTCTTTATCCGTCCCGGCGATCCGTTTGGTATAATGCTTCCTTCTGTTGTGTCCCATTTTGGTTTTGCGAATAACATCCCCGTTATTTCAGGCGGACCGGATTTTTTCGCAAGTATTCTCGGCGCGGGAGTAACAAAACCGGGGCAGGCCTGCGACCGCACAGGTTCATCCGAAGGGGTCAATCTCTGCACGCAAACCAGAGTTAACGATACGCGGCTAATGTCCTACGGGCATCCGGTTAAGCCTTATTGGAATCTGTCGGGAATTATTTCCACCACAGGCAAAGCAATTGAATGGTGCCGTGATCTTTTGGGGTTTTCAGGTTTCGATGATTTTTTTACATCGGCACAGCGCAGCGAGCACGGATCGGGCGGTCTTGTTTTTCTGCCCTATCTTGCGGGAGAACGCGCACCCTTGTGGGATCCGTCTGCGCGGGGTCTTTGGCGCGGAATAAGCCTTGATACCGGACGGAACGAATTTGCCAATTCCGTGCTTGAAGGGATTTGTTTTGCGGTAAGGGATGTAATTTCTGTAATGGAAGAAACATCCGTTCCCGTCAATGAGTTGCGTGTAACAGGCGGTCTTGCCGGAAGAAGCCGCCTTAATCAGATAAAAGCCGATATTACGGGCAAACGGATACTTGAGCCTGTCTGCAAAGAAGCGGAACTCTTAGGCCTTGCGATAATCGGCGCCTGTTCCCTGGGACATTATTCAACTTATGAAGAAGCCGCTTCTGTCCTTGTTCGTATTGAAAAACAATATGAACCCCAGCCGGAAAAAACCGCCCTCTATGATCGGCTTTTTGCTGAGTACAGGCGGAGTCGCAGCGGGTAGTTGCTCGAAAAAGAGGTTCACGCAAAGACGCCAAGGAAGAAAAAGAGCAGAAAGGTGTGAGGAATACCTGTCAGCTTTTGCCCAGCATAGGGGTATTCGCTGCACATATAGCCGCCCCCAGTGCGTCCGCGGCATGGTCTGGTTTCGGAGGGGCGTCAAGCGATAAAATGACGCGTACCATTTCCTGCACCTGCTTTTTATCGGCACGGGCGCTGCCAACGACGCCCTGTTTAATTGCGTTAGGTGTCAATTCATGCAGACAGAGGCCGCGTTCTGCCGCAGCCGCGGAGATTACGCCCCGCGCTTCCGCCACGGGAATGGCGCTGGAAACATTTTTTCCGAAGTACAATGTTTCGATGGCGGCTTCGTCAGGTTTGTATTTGTCCATGATTGAACGGATTGACTGCATGATAAAAAAAAGGCGTTCCGGGCGGGGTTTTTCAGCCTTTGTTTCAATGATGCCGTGATCAACATGGAGGATGCGTCCGTCTTTTACGTCCAGCACCCCCCAGCCTGTGCTTGCAAGCCCGGGATCAATTCCCAGTACGCGCTTACTCCGCTTCAAAACCTTCGGGGATTGCGATATTGGAATAAACGTTCTGCACGTCATCGTTTTCTTCAAGCTTGTCAACAAGCTTGAGGGCTTTGGCAGTTGCTTCATTGTTCAGCGTCACTTCAGCTTCCGCGACCATGCTTATCTGCGCGCTCATGGTTTCAAAATTCTTGGATTGCAGAGCGTTAAGCACTCCTTCAAAATCTTCAGGCGCGCTTGTTACTTCGACAATGCCGCCTATGGAAGACACATCTTCCGCGCCGCCTTCAATGGCAGCTTCCATTACCGCGTCTTCGGTGTATTTTTCGCCGTCAAGGGTTATTACGCCAAGACGCTTGAAAAGCCTTGAAACCGAACCGGAAGTGGCAAGCTGGCCGCCCGCGCGGGTAAGAATGTTGCGGATGTCGGCTGCTGCGCGGTTTTTATTGTCGGTAAGAACCTCGATAAAAATCGCAACGCCTCCGGGAGCGTATGCTTCGTAGACAAGCTCTTCATAACTTACGTCTTCAAGCTCGCCCGTTCCTTTTTTGATAGCCCGGTCGATATTGTCCTTCGGCATATTTGCGGCTCTGGCTTTCAGGACGGCTGTCCGCAGCCTTGGATTGCCGTCCGCGTTTCCACCGCCCATTCTTGCGGCAATGGAAATTTCCTTGATCAACTTTGTAAACATCTGACCGCGTTTTGCATCCGCGGCGCCTTTTGCGTGTTTAATCGTCGCCCATTTACTGTGGCCTGACATGATAACTCCTTAATCTAAGATGAGAATCTGATGTAAATCCCAACGGAATTAGACTTTGCCCTTTTGGACTGCCTTTGTAAGGGAATCTTGAACAAATTTGGTGTACCACTCATAAGAAAACGGGTCTTTATTCCTGATATTGGGTCTAATCAGGTAATCAAGAGCATCATTACAAGATTCGCAGATATCGTGCTCGGCGACATAGTAAAACGAACGACCGGTTATCGGATTATCCACCTTTTTCCTGCATACGTCACAAGTGATGGTTTGCATAAGGCCTCCTAAAGTTATATCTTGCATACAGTATATATAAACTTTTACAATATGTCGAGTACCTGAATGAGAAATGAAGATAAAAACTTTGTAATCGGAAGCGCCGCGTATAATTCCCAAAACCCTCTTGTAATAGCGGAATTGGGCACGTCTCACAACGCGGATATTGTAAAAGCCAGGGAAATGACCGGTGCCGCGGCGGATGCAGGCGCGGATTGCGTTAAATTTCAGATGGTCTTTGCAGATGAGATACTCCATCCAAATACAGGCGAGGTAGCCCTGCCCGGCGGCAGGATCAGGCTTTATGACAGGTTTAAGGCTCTGGAAGCGCCGCGGGAATTCTTCGCGGAAATCAAGGAATATGCGGAATCAAAGGGGCTTTTGTTCCTTTGTACTCCATTCGGTCTTAAAAGTGCAAAGATTCTGCGCGAAATCCAGCCCAAGCTCGTTAAAATTGCCTCTCCGGAGCTTAATTTCACCGGTTTACTCAAAGAAATTGCGGGATGGGAACTGCCTGTCCTGCTCTCATCGGGGGTTTCTACGCTTGGCGACATTGAAGTGGCTTTGAACGTGTTAATGAGGAGAGGGGATAAAATTGACAGACGGCAAATATGCCTGTTGCACTGCGTTACTGCCTATCCCGCGCCTGAGACCGACTATAACCTGAGAGTTCTGCCAAACCTTTCGGCGGTTTTCGGAGTTACGGTTGGCGTAAGCGACCATTCATCCGATCCTGAATTGGTGCCTGCTCTGGCGGTAAGTATGGGCGCCGCGGTGATAGAAAAGCATTTCTGCCTGTCGAGAACTGACCCCGGCCTTGACGACCCGATAGCCCTGCCGCCCGGTGATTTTTCCCGGATGGTAAGGGCAATCCGCAGCGCGGCAAAAGACGGACAGAGTGAAACACTGGCAGCTTTGAGCAGCGGACGCAGCTCTGCCCTTGTGGAGCGGGTTTTGGGGAACGGCATCAAAGAACTGGCGCCATCAGAAAAAGCCAACTACCGTTTTACAAACCGTTCAATTCACGCCCTCCGGGATATTCAAAAAGGCGAGGCGCTTAAAAAGTGCGATTTCGCAATCCTGCGAACTGAAAAAAATCTGCGCCCCGGCCTTGAACCTTGCTGGGAAGAAGCTGTCGAAGGGAGAACTGCGCGGAATTTTATCCCCGCCGGAGAAGGCATCAGGTTTGAAGACATTTAGCCTTTAGTTGAGTTTTTCTTATTAATGTTCCACAATATACCCATGCCGTCTACTTCAGGCGCGAGTCAGTTTTTGGAACGCTATGGCGATCAAACAATACACTGCAATCCTTATGTCCTTGCGAAGCTGGGGATAGACAAGGCTCATTGTTTTGTAAAAATAGACGATTATATGATCCTCTGCACACCTTATGAATTGGGATTCAGGAAATCGCTTTTTATCGCCGCTCTTTCCAAACAGGAGATGGGCTTTTTTCAAAAATACATCAACGGAATTGTCGGGCTGTCCTTGAGTTTTGCTTCCCAAAGCGGCAAAGCGCATGATAATGTTAAGTTTTTAATCCACTGTAATCTTGCCGGCATCACTCCGGTAGAGGGAAAGGATAATATAGGCATATTCGAACTTGTTTATAAAGCGGCATCGGATGATTTGGTGGTCATGTTCGGCAATTTTCTGGACACACAGAACAGAATTAAAAACCTTTATGACACACTCGCCAACAGTCCGGTCAAGATGACACCGGAAACAGCAAAAAGACTTGGTTATAATCTGTTCGGGACAATAGCAGAGCCGAATACGGAGCCAAAACGCATTCAGGTTTATTTATTAAGTTCGAAGAATATTGAACATCTGGAAGCGGAAGGCTCGAATATCAGAACACCCGGAAGTGCCGTTGTCTATCAGTTGTTCTTTCGTAAATATCGCGTAACAGTAGCGGGAAACATCCAAAGCTGCACCCAGCTTGCGAACGGACTTGTAAAAACGGCAGCTACCCTGTCTTTCAGCGCGGAACTTGTTGAGATTTTGGATGATTATTTTGAAGTGCTGAATGGGAAATAGACGCAATATGGGTTAAGTTGGTTAGTAATTTTTTAATTTATTCTAAGGAATAAAAATGGGTACTTGATAGAAAAATAAAAACTTGCAATGATATAATAAAATGAACAAAAAGATTAAGGTCACATTTTTGTTTGCGGTATTGACCCTGTCGGCGACATATGTCCACGCCCAGCAATTAGACAGTGAAACTGATTTTTTATGGGAAATATCCAGCGATAATAATTCGGTAACCATTACCAAGTATGTGGGGGAGCATACTGAGCTGCGAATTCCTCACCGCATACACGGCCTGCCGGTTACCGTGATTGGGGATTGGGCGTTTTTCGATAAACAGCTGACAAGCGTTGTCATTCCCGATTCTGTTACGCGTATTGGAGAAGATGCATTTAGCGTTAATCAGCTAACAGAACTGGTCATTCCAAGTTCCGTTACACACATAGGGAAATCGGCTTTTTCTTCAAATCAGTTAGAGCGTGTTCATATTCCCCATTCCATTGTCCGCATAGAATATGGTACGTTTGATACTAATCATCTAACTAATATTGAAATTCCTGATTCCATTACATATATTGGAAGTTTCGCGTTTTTCAGAAACAAACTTGAATATGTGGTCATTCCCAATTCTGTTACCTTCATTGGAAGTACCGCATTTGCTGCAAACAAACTGACCCATATAGCAATTCCTGATTCCGTTACCGAGATTGAAGAAAGTGCGTTTTCCGCTAATCTTTTGACGAGTGTTGAGATTCCTCATTCAATTACCTATATAGAATCAGGAACATTTTCACGAAATAAATTGACCAGCGTTGTCATTCCCGATTCGGTTACCGGGATTGGCACGGACGCTTTTACAAACAATCAGCTAACTGAAGTTGTTGTTCCCCGTGCAGCAAAATTTGGAATATCGGCATTTGATCGTAAGGTAAAGATAAAAAAAAGGCGCAGCAATGGTGAAATATATTCAGATGAGTATCCGGTTAATTTAAATTTTGCTTATAGTTGGCTGGATCATCGTAACGGTATTATAAACCATTATTCCAGTTCCAATGGGGATGAAACATCTTATTATTTTTCCGCAGATTTATTTAAGTACAATATCATAAGTGCAGATACCAATATTGGTTTGTTTTTGTCTCCGCTGCAATATACCTATATATATGCTCCGCATACTCAGTTGTTAAGTTTTATCAATGCAGCCATATACTTTAATTTATTAGAGGAGAAATCTGGAGCGTATGACGAAGTTGAAAATATTTTTGGTCCGTTTTTTTCGATAAACTGGTTAAATATGTATAATTATAATGAATTTGATGTAAAAGATATTATTTATAGTGCAGGGTTTCTGTGGTCATGGAGGGTATTTGGTTATGACAGTTATAATGGTATTAAAACCATTAAAAGCCGCACGTATAACATCAATAAATTTACCCTTGAAGTTGGATACAAAAATATGCGTAAAAAAGATAATTTCTATATAGGTGTACAAATATCTGATCCACTGATATTTTTATCAATGATGTCATATTATATTTTTGCATTGTTCGGGTATTCTCCTTAAATGAAATAGTTATGGTATCACCCCCAATCACCCGAAATTCACCCTAACATCACCCTCACTCACCAAAAATTCACCCAAAAGGGTGATATGAGCCTCCTGCGCATTTCCCGTAAAATACCATAAAAGGAGTTAATTATGTCTGGTGCATTAGAAAAGATTTTTCAGGATAAGGGTTATACGGTTTCAATAATACCGATGGCCAATGCGGCAATGGTTTCCTGCGTTTTGGGAAATCCTATGAATATTCTAACAGCTGGCTGCGGCAATGCTGAATTTGTAAAACAATACAGCGCGATGTATACCGAAGCCGCCAAATCCACAAATTGTGAGATGAAACTAAAAGGCGATTGGTTCTATTATGGAACGCCCGATGCCGTTTTGCTTTTTGAAAGCATAGACCTTAACGAAGCATATCAATATATGTCTCTCAATCATTTTGAAAAGTGTGATGACGAGGAAGATGAAATCGATGAAGAATCCTTTCAAAAATATACTGAATTGATAGAGCAGTATTCTAAAAAGGGTGATTTTTTTGGGGAAGTAAGCGTTGAAGCAATTCAAAATGCGGAAGCTGCGTTAGGTGTAAAATTTCCAAATGAATACTGGAATTTCATAAGATCATACGGCTCAGGCGGTATATGCGGTGTGGAAATAACCGGTGTTGAGGACGATGAGGCATCAGTGGTGAAAGCAACTGAACGATACCGAAAATTGGGTTTGGATAAAAACATTGTGGTGGTGTGGGATGTGGGCGAATTCATTTATTGTATGGACACCTCTCAAGAAGGCAGTGTCGTTTATACATGGGACCGAAACGATAAGGATTTGATTAAGTGGCATGATAGCTTTAATGAATTTGTCTTTGATGTTTTTGATAATGCGGTCAATGACGAATACGACGAAGAAGTTGATGAATACGAAGATGAGGAAGAAGATGACGACTAACATGGAAAAATCACCGCTTTATAGAATCGATAACGACTTGGTAAAAAAAACCAAGTTTGAAACTTTTGCCAAAAAACATCTGCAAATCTTTTTGGAAAGCGGGAAAAATGCACAACATGAATATGCGCCGCTTATGTTTGCAGCTTGGCTGGGAGATTTTGATGCGGTACAACAGCTTTTATCGCAGGGCGCAAATGTAAACATTGAAACTGAGCATGGCCATACCGCACTGTTTTATGCCGTTGATGCCTCCCACCTCAAAATAATTGAACGCTTGATTCAGGCAGGGGCCAATATAAACCATCAGGACAAAGAGAATAAAAATACCGTTTTGTTTGAGGCGGTGGAAAATTTAAGAGAAACTGAACGCTTAGACATTATTCGTTTATTGCTGCAAAGCGGGGCTGATCCCAATATTCATTGCCACTGGGAAGATACCGCTTTGCACCAGGCGGCATGGTATGGTGAACCTGAGTGTATCAAAATACTTCTGGAATACAATGCCGACGTTAATGCAAGAGGCATTCGTAAAGAAACGCCGCTTATGAAGGCGGGCAAGAAAGAATGTGCCGCATTGCTCCTTGCGGCAGGCGCAACAATTAATGAAACGGCAAAAGACGGCTGGACAGCCTTGATGCATGCAGCCAGCAGCGGCAATGCTGAGGTGCTCGAATTTCTTTTGCAGAATGGCGCGAACCCGGACGTGATGGACAGCTATTTTAAAATGAGCGCTATGCAATGGGCAATATCACATAGCCACATCGAATGCGTAAAAATTCTTCTCAAGTATAATGCAAGTATCACTTTTAATAAATTTAAAACTCCGCTTATGATTGCCTGCAAGGATGGCAAGAAAGAATTTGCAGTATTGATGCTTGATGCAGGCGCATCAATTAATGAAACGACAAAATACGGCTGGACAGCCTTGATGAATGCAGCTCTTTACGGCCAGACTGAAGCTGTCGAATTTCTTTTGCAAAACGGCGCAGACCCGAACATTCCGGAAAATACTAAAAATACCGCTTTGCAATATGCGGCGGAAGAAGGCTATACCGAATGTATCAAAATGCTTCTGAAACATAATGCAGCCGTCAATACCAAAAACGATGAGGGAGTTACGCCGCTCATGTCTGCCAGCCGGGCGGGTGAGACAGAAATTATAGAACTGTTAATACAGGCAGGCGCATTGGTGAATGAAACGGCAAATGATGGTTTTACCGCTTTGATGCACGCTGTTAATAAAGGCAATGCGGAAGCTGCCGAATTGCTTTTGGACAAAGGCGCAGACCAAACGATTAAGACAAAAAAAGGCGAAACCGCCCTTTCCATTGCGGAAAAGAAAAAGAAAAAAGCCATTGCGGAACGCTTACGTTTGTATCAACAATACGGCGCCGGAAGCCCCGAACTTAAAGTAAAGAAACCCATAAAACAAACAGCGCCTGAAAAACAGGAAGCGGCGGCAAAGGAAGAGCCAATAATACTTGAAAAAGACTTTAGCGTTATCCAAAATGCAGATGGCAGTTGCATTTTGCAAAAATATACTGGCTCTGATTCTGTTGTAATCATTCCTGACGGCGTAACAAGCATTGGAGAGCAGGCATTTTGGAGATGCGTCAACCTGACGAGTATCACCATACCAAATGGTGTTACCAATATCGGTGGGGGTGCATTTTATGAATGCAGCAGCCTGACGAGTATCACCATACCTGATAGCGTAACAAAGATCAGTGATAGCGCATTTTCAGATTGCAGCGATTTGGCGAGCGTTACGATACCGAAAAGCGTTACCGAAATTGGACGACAGACGTTTCGTGGCTGTAAAGGTTTAACTAGCATCACCATACCCGATAGCGTAACCAATATTGGAGAGCAGGCATTTTATTTTTGCAAAAATCTTGCATACGTTACCTTACCCAATGGCATAAAAAATCTCTCAGAAAATATATTTGGCGGCGCCGGCTTAAAGCATATTGACATACCGGACAGTGTGGAAAGTATTGACGATGAAGCATTTGACCATTGCGATTTGATCAGCGTTACGATACCGGGCAGTGTGAAAAACATTGGCAGCTCGGCATTTTGCGCGACCAATTTGGTAAGCATTTACATACCCAAAAGCGTAACCAGTATCGGCGATGGTGCGTTTGCCTGCTACACTTTGGAAAACATTGAGGTAGAAAGCGGCAATAAAATATACCGAAGCGAAAATAACTGCTTAATACGGATTGCAGATAACGCATTGATAGCAGTCAGCAGAAACAGCGTGATACCGGACAGCGTAAAAAGTATTTCCAATGAAGCATTCTTTAATTGCAGCTATATGACAAGTATTATACTTCCAAACAGCATAACCAGTATCGGCGAAGGAGCATTTCGTTGGTGTGTAAGTTTAGAAAATATCACCTTACCCGAAAGCCTCACCAATATCGGTGAATATGCATTCATCGATTGTAAAAAATTAACCAGCATCACTATCCCCAAAGGGGTAACAAAAATCAATAGAGGCGTGTTTCGCAGATGCGAAAGTTTGAAAAGCGTTGTCTTTTTGGGAGACATAAAAACGATAGAGAAATATGCGTTTATGGAATGTGGAAATTTGGAAACCATAGCCGTTCAGAACGAAGTGGAAAAAATCGACTATGACGCATTTGCCGGCTGCGATAAATTAACCACTCCGGTTCCGCTTAAGAAAAAAGACCTGTCAAGTTATGACATACCGAAATTAACGGTCTGTTTTACCGGTGCGCTTAAAAAAATCAAACGTGACGATGCCAAAAAATTGGTAGAAGAATTAGGCGGACAAACAGCGCCCTCAATAAACAAGAAAGTAAATCTGGTGGTTGTCGGCGCCGATGCGGGCAGCAAGCTGGAAAAGGCATACGACCTTGAAATCGATATGATTAACGAGCATGAATTTTTAACGATGCTGAAAATTAAAGGAAAACTGCCGGATACGATTGAAATACCAGCGGAACAAAACGGTTTTGAATTTACGAAAGAACAAAGGGCAACGCTTAAAGATTGTGTTGAAGATGAAACATTAACCAAAAAATCCGCTAAGCTGCTTGAAAAATTCGTTAAGAAAAATGTTATTCCCTGTTACAATCTTACCATTGACAAAGGCGAACCAACGCCATTGGACAGCTCCATCGGCGGAATACCGTATTGCCCTGTCGGCGAAGAACTGCCCAAAGATGAAAACGGCAAAGAAATCCCCCTGCTTATCCAAATAAATTTTGATGGCATTGAACTTCCCGGTTATCCCCGTAAAGGCATTTTTCAACTCTTTATGGAAGGAGACGATGATCGTTTTGACCTCAGCGCTGGCAGCCGCATTCGTTATTATGAAGACATCAGCGCCGATTACCGGAAGGATATTTCATTTTCAAATCATTTGCAGGCCGGCCCATGCGGAAAAAAAATACCCGATGATCAACGCCATTTCAAAATTAAACTTGAAAAGGGCTGGTCTATGTATCCGCTTGGCTATTCCAATTCTTTTGAAGATGATGTGTGGCTTTTTGATGACTGCACAATTTACCACCAGCTTTTAGCGGAAGTTGAAGCAGAAAGTTTAAGTGAAATTTTTGCAGAATTATTTGAGCACGAACGCTCCAACATAGGCGGTTATGGATGCACCCCGCAGGGGCAGAGCTGTATGCCTTATTCAGTTGCAAAAAACAAAAGTGATGCTCAATTGCTCTTTTTGGCAGAAGACATAATTGACTGGGGCGATTGCGGATGTATTTTCTTTGGCTACAAAGATATAACCACAATGAAAAAAGATGAATCATTGTGGGGAAATGGAGATATGGCGTAAAGGAGGAAATTATGAAACGCACATCTACTTTGTTTAAGAATGTTGATCTACACCGGTTTTTCGGAACAAGCGGAGAAAACAAACCGCTGGTAAAAAAAGCGGTAAAGAAAGTTGAGAAACGGCTTGAGTTCTCAATTCCTCAAGCGTATCTGGAATTGTTAAGCGTTAAAAACGGGGATGACCAACAGCGAAAATTCAGCCAAAGTTTTAAGGACATGACCGGATTCTTTTCGCTTGTCAATCTTGAAACTGCAAAAGAAAAAAGCATACTTGAAGAGGCAGGGTATCCCCCTATCGGCATATATTTTGCTGTTACGCTCAACGCTGAACATGAAGCGCTGGTTATGAATTACCGGGAAATTCGTAAAAATAAAGAACCTTCGATATGGCTTCTCGATCTGAAACTAAAAACCGGAACATTAATTGCCGATACATTCGAGGAATTTATCGAGAAAATAGTTGCAATTCAGGGTTATCCCGGCGAAAAAAGAAGCGGCAAAAAAGAAAAAACCGGCAGCCGTGAAAAACCGGAGACAAAAGATTTTTTCGATTGGATCAATGACGAAGAACATTTTGAAAATAAAGACGGCACAACTAATTATCCCAAGTTGGCCAAAAGATTGATGGAAAAAGCTGAGCGAGGGGATGATGGTTGCCAATACCATTTGGGAAGTTTCTATCAAGATGGAATCGGGGTAGAGCAAAGTTATGAAAAAGCATTTTATTGGTTTACCAAAGCTGCGGAGCAAGGGCATACCGATGCTATGGTTAATTTGGGAGTTTGCTATTTTTTCGGGCGGAGTGTCGAGAAAGATTATAAAAAAGCCGTCTCATGGTGGAATAAGGCGGAAAAAAATAATGGTTCAGCCTGGGCACAAAACAATTTGGGAAACAGATATTACAACGGAGAGGGGGTGGAGCAAAGCTTTAAAAAAGCGGCAGCGTACTGGACAAAAGCGGCAAAACAAGGGCATGCAGGATCGCAGAATATGCTGGGATCCTGTTATGAAAAAGGAGAAGGCGTAACGCAAGATTATACCGAAGCCGTACGATGGTATCAGAAATCTGCAAAGCAGGGAAACGAAGATGCCAAAAAAAGTCTGGAAGAATTATCAACAAAATTAGGCGCAAAGAAATTTAATGCGCTCTGTGTGGAAACAGAAGAAAACTATACTCCGGGTTTAACGTTCTACCCCGTAAATAACGGTAAGGGATGGACAATCGGTGGATCAGGATATAAAGACGGCGGGCCTCATGAGGCTGAGGAATTAATAATTCCGGCAACACACAAGGGTTTGCCCGTAATCAAAATCAGCAACTTTGCGCTTCAATCGTACCGATTCACGAAAATCACGCTTCCAAACACGCTCACCCATATCGCTGAACATGGGATGTCGGGTTGCAGCAACTTTACCAACCTCATGATACCCGCCAATGTAACAACTATCGAAAGCGGGTTGACGAGTGGTTGTAATAGTTTAACGAGCATTGACATTGACCGCAGCAATAAGGTGTACCGAAGCGAAAATAATTGCGTGATAAAAGATAAGACCTTAATAGCGGGATGCAGAACCAGCATTATTCCGGACGGCATAACGTATATTGCCGCCGGCGCTTTTCACTTCTGCAGATACTTAACGCATATCACCATACCCGAAGGCGTAACTCGAATTGGCGATCATGCGTTTTGCGGGTGTGAAAATTTAAAAACGCTCGTGCTGCCCGCCAGTTTGAAAAGAATCGAATCATTGGGATTTTCCGGCTGCGATTCCCTGCACAGCATTTTTTACTGTGGAGATGCCGAAAAACTGAAAACCATAAAAATGGTTTATTACACGAAACATACAGGTAATAGCGATTACACCCACGGGCAGCTTTATGACGCAGACCTTTATTTTTATTCCGAAACAAAGCCCGCAAAAAAAGGCAACTACTGGCATTTTAGTGACAGTGGAAAGCCGCTTGTGTGGTGAAATAAGGAGAAACAAGATGAAAACCAATTTAGATTTCTGCTTGACAGAAAACAAGAAGGCCTACGAGGTGCTAAAAATGACGGCCAATGATGTTACTGAGGTAAAAATACCTTCAGTCTTTGCCGGCAAGCCGGTGGTCGGTATAAAAAAAGCAGCGTTTAAATGCAATGCTTCGATACAGAAAGTTTTTATTCCCGACAGCGTAACAACAATAGAGGGTGACGCTTTTGCTGAGTGCGTGGCTTTGAAAAGCGTATCATTTTCAAAAAGTGTAACAAAAATCGGAAGTTACGCTTTTGCTTTCTGCAAAAGTTTAGAAGAGGTTCGTCTTCCCGACAGCGTTGACGAAATGGGCAAAGGGGTATTTTACGCCTGTAAAGCATTGAAAAAAGTAAAACTCCCCGAAGGCATAAAGGACATAAAAGAGAAAATGTTCCAAAATTGCGTGTCTCTTGAACGCATTGAACTGCCGGACAGTGTGGTTAAGCTGGGCGGCGGTCAGGGCGGCGTTTTTGAAGGATGCAAAAATTTAAAGGAAGTTAAACTTTCCGATAAAATAAAAAGATTGCACGATTTAACATTCGGAGAATGCAAGAGTCTTACAGAGATTGTTATACCAGATAGTGTTACCAAAATAGATAATGCGTTTGAAAAATGCGGAAAATTGCATCAGCTTAATTTGCCCAAAAATTTACAAACAATTGAAGGGGCTTTCTGGGGGTGCAGTTTTAAAGAGTTAAAAATACCAAAAAGCGTAACCCAAATTGGCAGTGACTGCTTTAGTTTTTTTCTCGGTGCAAAAGGCTTAGAATGCATAAGCGTTGAAGAAGGAAATAAGATTTATAAAAGCGATGGAAATTGTCTCATAAGGATTAAGGATAATGCGCTTATATTGGGCAGCGCAAAAAGCATAATTCCAAATTATGTAACAAGCATAGGTGATAGTGCGTTTGCCGCTGCAACAAACCTAAAGAGTATTGTTATACCAGAGGCAGTAAAAAGCATAGGAAGATATGCATTTGGCGGCTGCGCAAAACTTACGGCTATTGCTATTTCTGAAAATGTTTCTGAAATAGCGGAAGGTGCTTTTCGGAGTTGTACCGCTCTGAAAGAAATTGTTGTCGCAAAGAAAAATAAAAAATTTAAGAGCGATGGCAACTGTTTGATAAAAATTGCAAATAATGAACTTATCGCAGGCTGCAAGGAAAGCGTGTTGCCAAGCTATGTAAAAATAATTGGCGAATCTGCGTTTATGGGAATAAGCGGTTTAACAAGCATTGTTATTCCGGCAGGAGTCAAAAAAATAGGAGACCGTGCGTTTATGGGTTGCAAGAATCTAGCTAAAGTTGTTATGAAAGATAACATAGAAACTGGTATATACGCATTTGGAGATACGAAATGGGGAAAACAAACTATTTCCTTATCGAAGCCGCAAAAACGCCCTAAATCGGCGGAACGGTAGGGGAATAAACAAAGGAGGTTTATATGAAACGATCATTGGTACTCCAAAATGGAGATACGCAAAAGTTTTGGCAAGTTGAAGTTATCAGGATGAATCTGACGGTAACTCACGGCACGGTTGGTACGGAAGGGCAATCCTTTACAACACCTTTTAAAAGCAAAATAGAATGTCTAAAGGAAGCAAACCGGTTAACCAATGAAAAAATGAAAGAGGGCTATAAGAAAGCAGGCGATGACACGGCAATGCCCGATACAGTTGATACTCCGAAAGGTGGAAACGCTTCAATGGAAGCAAAGTTACACGAATTGTATGGTGAAATCGCAAACAATCTAAACTCATTCATTCCGGTGGAGTGGGAAAAAATTTATTTGTATGGAGAGGTGGGAAAGAACCAAGCGCATTATTCTGTATCTTTTTATTATGTTGCCTCTAATGGAGATATAAAAAGAGGAGATGATCTGGAGAATAGTGGCCGTGTTTCTGAAGTTATTTTTGATAATTTTATAGATGAATTGGAGGAAATGACCCTTGCGTTAAACAATTGTTTCAAGGAAGCAGGACAGGAATTGTGGGAACAAGTTTCTTTCACCCTTGAAAACTCAGGAAAGTTTGATGTGCAATATTTCTACGATGTAATACACAAAAACGATGGGGGCAGTTTACCAAGAGAAGTGGTATGGGCGCACAAAACATTTGGATTTAATCCGCCTGAGGGTAATTATTTAAGACAGTTGTTGGATCAGTATAAAGATAAAAAACCTAGAGGTTTTTTTAAAGAAAACTTGCAGGAGGGCAATATGAACAACGAAAAAGACTTTGTGATGGACAAAAACGGTATTATAACCAAGTACACTGGTACGGAAACCAATGTTGTAATACCGGCGGAAATTGGCAAAATTGCAGTGCGGGTGATCGGCGCATCAGCATTTGGAAAAATGTCAATTGATAGAGTTAAGGGGAAGATGATAGAGCATATCGTTATTCCTGAAGGGGTAATCGAAATAGTCGGTGGAGCATTTCGTGGAAATTCATTTACCGATCTTACCCTTCCTGAAAGCGTAACAACCATTGGCGATTGTGCGTTTGCAAATAATAAAATAAATGCGCTTGTTTTTTCTGAAAATGTAACGGAAATAGGCGATGGTGCGTTTCAAGACAATAAAATAAAAACGCTTACGCTTCCAAAGGGATTAACGGCAATTGGCTGCGGAGCATTTTCAGTAAACAAATTGACAGAGCTTGTTATTCCCTCAGACGTAACAAAAATCGGTGCGCATACATTCTCCGAAAACCAACTGGTGCAAATTACTCTTCCAGAAAATCTAACTGAAATTGGTGAAAATGCATTTGCAAAAAACAAACTAACCGAAATTGTTATTCCAAACAAAGTAACGCAAATTGCCAATTATGCGTTTTCCGGAAATAAATTAACCAGCATCACTATTGGTGGCAATGTATCTTTCACCACATCATCATTTAGCAAAGGTTTTAAGGTTTTCTATGATGAAAACGGAAAGAAAGCCGGAAAATATGTATTTGACGGTGAAAATTGGAACACATCAGCGTAAATATAAGGAGAAGAAACATGGAAGCAAAGTTACACGAAATGTATGGCAAAATTGCAAATCACCTCAATGCAATGGTTCCGGTTGAATGGGATAAAATTTATTTGTTGGGAGAGGTGGAAAAAGAGCAGTTAAGTTGGAGCGCATCATTTTACTGCGTTGAATCTAAAAGCGGTGAAATAAAAAGAGGTATGGAGCTTATGAAAGAACATGGGGTTCAGGATTATCATAAGCTCATTAATAATTTATCGAGAATGATTCTTGCGTTAAACAATTGTTTTAAGGAAGAAGGGCAGGAATTGTGGGAACAGGTTTCTTTCACCCTTGAAAACTCAGGAAAGTTTGATGCGCAATATTTCTACGATGTGATGCACGAAAATGACGGCGGCCAGTTACCCCGAGAAGTGGTGTGGGCGCACAAAACATTTGGATTTAATCCGCCAGAGGGTAATTTTTTAAGAGAGCTGTTGGATAAGTATAAAGATAAAACCCGTTAGGAGAGAAACATGAAATACAATGAAAAATTATTGGAAACTCTTATTAATGAGGCAAATTCAAGTGGTGAATTTGTGTACATAACAGAATGGTTGGGGTACTTACCGTATGGACAATACCAATGGATAGAAATTGATAACAAAGAGATTTCGATGAAAACTGGATGGGGTAAACAAGATTTGGAAAAATTAGTTGAACTTGAATTTATAATAAAAATATCAGAAGAAAATATTTCTGATGATAAAACAATAATAAAATATAAAATGAAAAACGAAATGGAGAACAAACAATGAGCGCTGAAAACAATGTATCAATCTGGTTTGGTAAATTTGATACCGAAGATGAGTTTGAAACTTTTCTGAAAAAAACTTATAACGAAGATGGAGATAGTATGCCTTCACCTTTTGTAAATGCTTTTCAAATTGGTTCTTACGATGCGGACTTTCAGGAAGCATTTTTTGATAATGACTTGAACAAATCAAGCCTTGAAGATGTTTCATATTCAGAACATTTTTTGGATAAAATCGAAGTTGATTTTTCAAAATATAATGCCACAATTCTGTTGTACAACTATAAGCACGATGGAAAAATTAAAAAAGCAGAAAGCGTAGATTTTTACGGAGTGCTCGGTTATGAGGAAGATTAACAACATATGGAGGAAAAAACATGAAACAAAAACTAAGCGTATGGGGACGTGAGTTCGACCTTGACGTAGAATTTGATTGTTACACGGGAAAAGAGAAACAGCCTTATCAGGAAGATGCTTTCAAAGCATTTTTGTCATGCAGCAATCTTGTTGACGATTCTCTTGATGAGGTAAAAAAGTATTGCATTGATCGAGACGAAGAAAAAACCGGCGATGTCATTGAAAACATATTCAAGTATGTAATACCGCAATCATTATTTATTCGCCGCAATTCAAAAAGCGACCATGTTGTAGCTTTAATGTGCGCATATAAATTTGATGAGGAACACGGCATAGCTGTTGTGTTTAAGAATGAGCAGCTTGATGAAGTTACCGATCAAGGTAGTGTTTTATGAAATGGAGGAAAAATGAAGTTTATGATGGATATTGCCGAATTTCTTATTGAAAAATCCCTTGAACAGAATGGTTTAATAATAAATATTTATATCAATGGCAAAAAATTAAGTGATATACTTAAAGAATATGAAAAACAATTTGATGAAAAAATTGCTGGTAAGTATGATGGTATTCCCTTGTCATATTTTGGAGATATAATAAAACACTTTACGGGAAAAATAGATAAAGATATGTTAAATTATAATGGAAAAACACAATTACTCGGTTGCGCTTGTGGTGAAGCTGGTTGTTGGCCATTTTTATCAAAAATAAAAACGAACAATAATATATTAACTTGGAATGAATATGAACAACCGCATAGAAAAATAAATTCTTCCGGCGGATATTGGGATTACAGTAATTTGCAATCATTTACATTTAATAAAATAGATTATGAAAATAATTTATTAAGGGCTGTAGAAACAATTAAAATGGGGGAAAAATGAATAAAAACATTGGCATTATCGGAAATAAAAATAAAGCAAGATTTATTTTCCAGACCATAATAAATTGCAAAGACATTGACTATAAAAAAATATTTGTTAGTAAAGATATTGTTTCTGATAATAGGCAATATTTGGAAACCATTAGCAAGTTTGATGTGGAAAATTTAACAAACCAATTATTTTTTTATCCAGAGGAATATATCTTTGAATGGCATATTCAAAAACACCCTTTTTTTGCAGAGTTACCATATAAGATAGAAATGCTTGATAATATTAATGTATTTGAGGATATTAAACAAATAATAAAAAATGCAGATATATTATTTGTATTAAATAATCAAGATAAATTAGAAGAATATTTAAGTGTTGTTGAAAATAATGATGATTTTCATTTAATTTTAATGGGAAATAATATGAAATTTGAAGAAATTGAAAAAATAATTCCAAATATTAAAGTATTTATATGTTCTTTGTCTATAACGCCTTTAGCTCAATTCGTTGTAAAATTATGTTACAATAAAAATGTAACAAAAAATGATCATCAAATAATAGATACAATATTAAAAACATTTGGTTGTGTATTTGATTATAAAAATAATGAAGATAAATATTGGAATGAAATATTATTGATATAAGGAGAAAAATGAAGTTTTTATTTTGTGAAAATATACTAAAGCCAAACACCGTAGATGAAGCATTTATCGAAGAATATGCATGCGCCATAAAAAATGGTTTTGGCATTTTATTCTATAATTTTGAAAAAAAATCAACAACACACATCAAAAAAAACGATAAAATGGAAACGATTATCTATAGAGGCTGGATGATGAAGCCAATCGAATACCGCAAAATGTATAACGACTTATTGTCAAAAAATTATCGCTTGATAAATAACCCAACCGAATTTCAAAATTGCCATTATTTACTGGATAGCTTAAAATTTATCGAAAAATACACTCCAAAGACCATTTATCAAAAAATTGAAAATAAAAATAGTATCAATGAATTGCTCGAAAGAGCAAAAATATTTGATGGAAAAGCGTTAATGGTAAAGGATTATGTAAAATCAGAAAAGCATTATTGGGATACCGCCTGCTATGTAGAAAATTCAAAAGATACAAAAAAATTAACTGAAACGATACATAATCTGATTGAATTACGGGAAAATGATTTTAATAAAGGTATTGTGATAAGGGAGTTTATTGAGTTGAAAAACCTGGCAAAACATTCAAAAAGTAATATGCCCTTATCGGAAGAATATCGTTTATTTTTTTACAAAAATGAATTGTTGTGCGTTTTTGATTATTGGGAAGAGGGTGAGTATCAATTTGAACATCCCCATATAAAAGCATTTGAACAAATTGCAAAAACAATAGAAAGCAATTTTTTTACGATGGATATTGCAAAAGATACAAATGGAAACTTTATTATCATTGAACTGGGTGACGGCCAAGTATCAGGAATACCGGAAAAAGGGGATAAAAACTTGATTTACCGGGCTATAAAAGAAAGGTGAACCCGCACCCTCACCCAAAAATCACCCAAAAGGGTGATGGTTTCCAATATGTGTTTTCTGTATATTACCTATATAGGAGTAAGATATGGACGCATACAGAGAAAAACAAAGAGCAGAATTGGCTGAATTAAATCTTAAAACTAAAGAAGATTTAGAAAACTTGGTCAAACCGTTGATAAAAGAAGCAACGAAAATTATTTGTAAAGAATCTTCTGAAAGCCTTGAAAATTCGCATTTATCATCTCATTTTGGCGGACAGCCGTATTTTGAAAAGGGTGAAGAATGGCCAAAAGGAGAAGATTCTATAGATAACTGTGATTTAGAATTTGTTTTTCAAATATTTAATGAGGAAGGTTTGCAATTACCCGATAATATAAAACTCTTACAGTTTTTTTATGATTTTGAGGGGTATACATCCGTGATGTTTGAAGGAGGTTGGTTTATCAAAATTTATGAAACAATAAATCCGGAAAATTACTTATTTATTGAAAAACCAAAAGAACACAATACCGTAAAATATTGTGAAATGGAATTTAAGACAATAAAATCATTACCCGATTGGGATGGAATTGATGCTTATTGTGAAAATGCAAAAAAATTGTCTTGTGTATTAGGTGAAAAAAAACCTTGGGAAAATTATGAAAAAATTGCTAAAAAACTTGTTGGAAAATCAAATTTTGGCAGTCAATTAGGCGGCTATGGGAGTTGGATTCAAAACAATGGGAATCCAAGGACTAAACTTAACAACGGGGAATGGGGGTTTGATGAAAATTATGCTCTTTTATTTCAATTAGCTTCAGAAGAAGAACCTGACTTAATGTGGGGAGACAATGGTTTAGTTTATGTATTCTATAACAAGAGTACTAAAGAAATTAAAGGTGAATGGCAATGTTATTAGATTATTGTGTATGCCTCACTTCGTATAAATGGGGTTAGGCGAAATGCAATAGTTATTTTAAAAATACACTGTATATATTCAATATATTGACAAAAAAATTAAACCTTTATATTATTTATTTTGGAGAATGGAGAAAATAAATGGAACAACTTACAAAAAAACAATTAGCATATGAAGCTCTTTTATCCCGATTACAGGGCATTGATGCATTGTCAAATGAAGAAATTAGCAAGTTATCATGGGATGTAGCAAGCACAAAAGGAATTTGCAGTGAAGGTGGAAAATTTTATAAAGCATTTTTTTCATCAACAGAATTTAAAGAAAAAATAATTGAATTTAGTGAAAAATACTGTATAAATGATTATGTGCTAAGAAACTTGATTATAGTAATGGGTATGAGTGCAATGAGGCTGGATGAATTTGATGATAGATATTATCAATTCTTTTTAAAAAATATAAACAATAATGATAAAAAAATAAAAAGGCAAATTAGAC
>JAIRRJ010000037.1 GCA_031256035.1 Treponema sp.
AAAACGATCATCGCCAGTTTCGGAAATTCCTGCGATCTAAAGCGTATTAAAGCGGAACTTACGCCCGCCCTGCTTACCGCCGGAGAATGGACATCATGGAACGGAAAAGCGCGGGAAATTCTTAAAATAAATCCTGATTTCGGCGTAAGTCCTGACAATATAGATATTTTTACAGTAAGGGACAGGCCGATAAGCGTAACGGAAAAACTCTACAATTCATTTAACGCAGAGCGTAACTTCTTTGATAAAGCGGCTGTAATCCGTGATTTTGTCAACAACAAGGAAACTGATCCCGATTCGGAAAATTTCTCCGAAATGCTTTCGTATTTGACAGGTTTTCTGCGCACCACAGGCCAGGCGGCGGAACAAACGGCCGCCTTTCTGCTTATAAAAGAATTGTCAGCCAACGAAAATTATTCACACCTTGCCTCCTCCCTGACCGTCAATTTCAGCGATATTTTTGCGGACATAAGGGATGTTCCTTCCCTTTTCATGAATCTAAAGGATTCAAAATTAAAGGAAAACTTTTTGATTAATGTAAAGCAGTTTATCCAGCAATGGCCTGACATTTACGTAAAGCTGTTTCCCTTCGCGCTGATGCCTTCCATCGTCGCCCATCTTGAAAGGGAGAATTATACGGAAAAACTTGTAGCAATGTGTAATGACTGTTTTGAAAATTTCCGCGATAACCGGGAGGCGGTGATTTGGCTGTTTAAGAATTCAACCGAAACACCCTGGTATAAAGCGGCAAATTTAAGTTATGAAAAGCAGCTTATAACCCTTATTCACATTCTGGACTTGTCTTACCGGGACATTAAAAACCACAAGGATGCTGCGGAAAACCGTAAAATCAACAAACTTGTGTATAACATCCTGTTTAAGGACGGCTGTCTTGCCGCATTTTTGGACAAATCAGACGAAGATACCATTATCAGGCTCTATACTTTTGTAAATGCCATTAAGGATTTGGACCCGCAGGATAAACTTAACCTGCGTTCAAGAATCCTGGACAACCATCCCAGCTTCAAATTTTTCGGCGATACGGAAAAGAGAGTTTCAAGAGGGCTTATTGTTACACAGGTCATGTACGAAGAAAAAAAGAAGCAGCTTGCTCATATTATGGACGAGGAAGTCCCAGCCAATTCAAAAGAAATCGAATATGCTCTGTCTCTGGGAGACCTGCGGGAAAATGCCGAATACAAAGCGGCGAAAGAAAAACAGGAACAGCTCAATTCTCAGGCGGCAAGGCTCAAGGAAGACATTGAGAGGGCGCAGCTTTTCGATCCCAATTCGGTAAATACATCGCGGGTTTCTTTCGGAACAAAGGTGGTCTTACGCAACGAGTCCATGGATACAAAAGAAGCGTACACCATCCTAGGACCGTGGGAATCCAACCCGGAAAACAAAATAATTTCCTATCTTTCTCCCTTCGGAGGCGTTATACTTAATAAGACAGTGGGAGAAAAATTCGAGTTTGTAATAAACAACGAACGGATTTCCTATGAGGTTGAACAAATATCGGCCGCCGAAATTTGAATAGAGTTGTTCGGAAACGCGAACCTTTGGTTCGACAGTTTCTGAACAACTTCCTTAGAAAAATAGCAAAATACATAGTATTTTGCGGAGACTTGTGAGAGAACTAACCGAGTTCTCGAACAAGTCCAATATTGTGGAAGGGTATATGAAAAGAAATATACTGGCAATAATTTTCATACTCTGCGTCATCTGTGCATACGGTCAAAATTCCACGCCCATCGATCTGATATTGCTCCTTGATACTTCAACGCAAATGAGTACATCCTATGAAAAAGTAACAGATTACATGACCGGGACTTTTCTTTCCGATTTTCTGCGCATCGGCGATACTTTTCACCTGATAGCGTTTTCAGGAAACACAAGAGTTGATGTTGTCCGCCGTGTGGAAAGCAGAGGCGATGTTGAAACAATAATCGGCCGTATGCTGCTCCAGTACCCCCTTGAAAGCGGGAATGACGCAAGAGCCGCTATTGCCTTCACCGAAGAATATATAGCCGCCCTGCCCACCCGCCCAAAAAAGATGGTCATGGTCACTGGCGGCGTTGATTCCGCTTTGGTAAACGCGGCAAAACAGAGGCTGAACGCCAGAAATACTACGCTCGATCTGGTGCTTGTTACTCCCGATCAGCCGCTTGTTACTCCTCCTTCCGGCCGGGTACCGCGCCCCGCATCACAGACACCGGCTGCAGGCGTGCAACAGTCGTCTCCCGGTACTACAGCGCCTACACAGCCAACTGCCTCAGGTACAAGCACCCAACAAACTCAAGCGTCTTCCAGTACAGCACAGACTCAGGCGACCACCCCCGGCGGACAGCAGGATGGCACAGGCACACAGGCTACGACCACCCCCAGCACAAACTCATCACAAACTCAGTCGGCTTCTTCCGCTACATCACAGACTCAAGCCGCTGCCTCCGGCACAGGCACATCGCAAACCCAGCCGGATGTTTCCGGCTCACAAACCCGGCAGGATAGCACAGGCAGTATAGACTCCTCCAGTCAAGACGCGCCGGCAGCCTCATCCACAGAAGATGCAGGTAAACC
Source organism: Treponema sp. (assembly GCA_031256035.1). GTDB lineage: Bacteria > Spirochaetota > Spirochaetia > Treponematales > Breznakiellaceae > WQXQ01. The sequence continues at coordinate 2,581 of JAIRRJ010000037.1, forward strand.
CGCTGATGGGCAACCCTCAAAAAAAGACAAACCCGCGGCAAAAACAAACAATGAAAACGCTTCTTTCCCCATGCCGCTTCTTATCGGTTTTACTGCCGCTGCCCTGCTTGCGCTTGTCTTTTTAATATTTTTTGTTACCCGCAATCTGCGGAAAAGTCCCGACCGCGTCATTGCAATGGCAGCCTCTTCGGAAAACATAAGAAAAAGAGAGACCGTTAGAAGCAAAGAAAGCGTAAGCAAAAGCCATGAAAATGTGAGTAAAAGCAACATAAGTAAAAGCAGAGAAAAAGTAGACAAGGCGAAAAATGTCGAGCACAGTAATGACCTTGCAAGTTTCGCGGCAGTTCAGCACAGGCAAAGGACAAACCCCTATTCTGACAGGTCAGCAAAGTTAGCTGAAAACGCGAAAACTGTCATAAACCCTTCCGGGCCTCTTATCTTAAACCTTTTTGTTGAAGACCAGAATACCGCCATCGGCAAAAGAAATATACATTCTCTGAAATCAGGTTATTCGCTCTCAGTCGGCGGCGGCAATTCTGATTTTCTGGTCTTCCTTGTCCCCGTCCCCGCAAAAATCGGCGAAATAAGAAGGGATGGCAGTCAATTAACATTTATTCCGCGCAAGCCAAAATATTTTCCCGATCTCGGCTCCGGCGAACTAAGGGATTGCATAAACAAAACAATCCGTATAGTTTCCGACAAGAATTATGAACTTCGCGCCAGATTTGAGTTATACGAAGATCCCCTGATAGCGTTAAACAGAATGCTCAATTCACTGAATGTACCGGGCTGACAAGGCATCCTGCTCCTTTTTCTCCGGTTAATTCGCCGTCCTTCATTACAAACCTTCCCCTGACAATGGTTGCAGCCGGAAGGCCGGTTGTTTCAACTCCGTCAAAGACAGAAGTTTTGCTTTTTGAATGAAGTTTGTCTTTCAGGATGACGCTTTTCTTTTTCATATCGACAACTGTAAAATCAGCGTCCGCACCGGGAAGGAGGTTTCCTTTCTGCGGATAAATACCCCAAATTTTAGCCGGCATCTCGCTTGCAAGAGCGGCATAGCTGTTAAGGGTAAGGCTGCCCTTGTTTACTTCGTTGAGCATAAGGCGGACAGAAGTTTCCACTCCGCTAAGCCCCGCCGGCGCTTCCCAAACAGGCAGAGCCTTTTCCGGCGCGGTATGTGGCGCATGATCGCTTGCTATCATGTCAATGCCGCTTCCAAGAGCGTGCCATAGTCCCTTCCTGTTGACGTCATTCCGCACAGGGGGATAAACCTTAACAGCCTTTGAGTTTGTATCAAGCAGAAGGTAGTGAGGGCAGGTTTCAGCGCTGACATTTATTCCCTTTTGTTTTGCTTCTTCTATCAGCCGCTCTCCGTCCTGAGAGGTAACATGGTGAATATGTATTTTCGCGCCTGTATATTGCGCATAACAAATTGCGTCCTTGATTGCCATAACTTCCGAAATAACTGGTCTTGCCTGAGAAAGCAAAACGGCTTCGCTTACGCCGGTTGTATTCCTGCAAACAGATGTAAAATGGGAATTAATATCGCCGTTTTCCGCATGAAAACCAATCCTCATACCAAGTGATGCGCTTTTTTTTATTTGCTCCAAAAGCGTACCCGCCGCAGGAGCGGCAATATCTCCTGTCGATGATCCAAGAAAAACCTTGAACCCAAGCGCCCCTGCTCTTTGCAAGTCTTCCATTTCATAAATGTTTTCATTTGTTAGAAGGGCAAAGAGGGCGAAATCAACATACGCCTTTTCCCGCGCAATTAAAACCTTTTCGTTAAAACGTTCAACCGTTGAAGTAACCGGTAGTACATTGGGCATATCCGCTATTAAGGTAACACCTCCGAATGCCGCCGCCGCCGAGCCTGTTTCAAAATCTTCTTTTTCGGTAAGACCGGGATCGCGGAAGTGTACATGAGCGTCTATAATGCCGGGAAGAATATGCAAACCGGCGGCATCAAAAATTTCATCTGCGGTATCGGACAGCCCAAGGTCTGTAGCGGCGATTTTTCCGTTTTTAACGGCAACATCAGCAGTGAATGTTTCCGCCGGGGTAACAAGTATCCCGTTTTTAAGAATCAAATCGTAGTGCATAACAAATTGTACTGTATACCTGATCAATAAAACAGACACAAACCGTACACCTTTTCCGTTCCGCCGGCTTTGAGTGCCGCCGCGCATACTTCCAGAGTGGAGCCGGTGGTTATTACATCATCAATAACAAGAGCTGTCTGCGGGGGAGTACCCCGGCAATAAATGCGCCCCTGAAGGTTTTCACGGCGTTCATCCCTTTTTAGTTTTTTCTGGATTTTTGATCTTTTACGTTTCAGACAGCGGCAGATTTCTCGTTCCGGGTTATTCTTTCCAAGCCTCTTTACAAGATAATCCACCTGATCCCAGCCGGTATCTTTGATTTTTCCGGGTCTTGGAGGAACGGGAACAATTACCGCATCGTGTAAAACAGGATCGGAGGCTATGATTTCTGAAACAAGCTCCGCTAAAAAATTGCCAATTGCAAGATTTTTCCCGAACTTATACTCCGAAAGCAGCTTGCAATATTTTCCGGTATATGGAAAAAGCGCCCACAGGCGATCCCATGAATGTTCCTCTTCATTATCGCGGCAAGAAAGACAGCGCCCCTTCTCTGATATGAGGGGTTTGCCGCATAGATTGCACCTCTCAAGCGTTTCAGGATATACGCGGCATGGCAGGCATTGTCCGTAACGTATTTCTTCTGCGCCAAGCATGGTTCCTCCGCAAAAAACACAGGCGGAGGGGAAAAAGAAACCTTTCAGTAAGTACAGAAAATTAGTTAAAAAGTTCATACCCTTTATATGGCATGCAGATGCGTGGCGCTTTAGTAAAGGGTAATAACCCGCGTACCAAAGGTACGACGTCTCCTCACTCGCTCGGTCATGTCTGTGCAAGCACAGCCGCGACTCTCGCTTCGTTCGTCAATCAAAAAGAGACGGCTCATGAGTTTCGCTCTTGCGGGGTTTGACATGCTTTTGACCCGGCGGCTGGGCTTCGGTTCCGGCTAGTTTTTTCCATTGGCATAAAAGGTTGAGCGCTTCCACCGGCGTCATTTGCTCCGGATCAATATCTCTTATCAATTCGAATTTATCAGCTTTTGAAGCGCTGACCGACGCAAAAACATCTAAGCAACCATTGTTTTTATCATAGTTAACCGTATTTTTATCACGGTTAACTAAACTATTTTGTCCGTGAAATGTTTCGCTTAAATCCGCGTCCCGTTCTTTTAAGAGCCGCATAATTTGCGCCGCCCTGTCAAGAACCGTCTTTGTGAGTCCTGCAAGATGCGCCACATGCAGTCCGTATGATTCAGCAGCCGAACCTTCTTTCAATTTTCGCAAAAAGATAATTTTCCCGTCTGTGTCCAGCACTTCCATGGAGCGGTTTGCAAGCCGCGGGTGAGCCAAAAGCGAAAGCTCATGAAAATGAGTGGCAAAAAGCGTCCGGCAGCCTGCACGGTTTAAGAGTTCTTCGCTTACAGCCCAGGCTATCGAAAGACCGTCGTTGGTGCCGGTTCCCCTGCCCACTTCATCCATGATCACAAGGCTCCTTCCTGTCGCTGTATTCAGGATAAAAGCGGTTTCGTTCATTTCTACAAGAAAGGTAGACTCGCCGCGCGCAAGGTTATCGGAAGCCCCTACCCTGCAATAAATACGGTCGCAAACGCCGATGCGCGCTTGAGATGCAGGTACAAAACTGCCTGACTGAGCCATAATTGTAATAAGAGCTGCAGAACGAAGATAAGTTGATTTACCCGCCATGTTGGGGCCTGTTATCATGGCAAATGAAATTCTCTCTTTTTCCGTATTCAGTAAAATGTCATTAGGTATATATTCGCCGCGCCTTAAATGCGCTTCCACCACAGGATGGCGGCCTTCGGTAATTTCAAGGCTGTCGGTATCGTCAAGTTGAGGACGTATCCACCCCCAAATAGAAGCTGCTTTTGCCAGAGACTGGGAAACATCAAGCTGGGCAAGACGGCGGGCGGCGGCGGCTAACTGTGAAAGGCTGTTTTTTACCTGCGCGCGAATTTCCAGAAAGAGCTTTTTTTCAAGTTCAACTACCTTCTCAGACGCCCCATTTATGTCGGATTCCAGGGAGGCAAGACGGTCTGTCGAATAACGTTCGCCGCCGACAATTCCCTGACGGCGGATAAAATGAGAAGGAACTTTTGAAAGCTGCGCTTTTGTTACCTCAAAAAAATAACCTATCAGGCGGTTATAGCGTATTTTAAGGCTCGCAATCCCCGTAGCTTCCCGCTCTTCTTCAAGATAGTCTTCCAGAAATTGCCTGCCCTTGTCCTTAAGGACACGCAATTGATCCAACTCTGCACTGTAACCGTCTTTTATGATGTTGCCTTCATTAAGCAGAATTGAAGGTTCATCGCAAATACTCTTTTCGAGCAATTCCAGAATTTTATATAGATCATCCATTCCGGTAAAATAAAAACTGTTTTGAGATACTCCCCCGTCCGCCTCTTCGCCCTCAAAACAGATGTTCGATTGTTCATAAAGTCCCGCTATGCTTTTCAGAGAAACAAGCGCATTCTTGATCGCCAGCATATCCCTTCCGTGGGCTTTATCCATTGCAAGCCTTGAACAAAGACGCTCAAGATCGGGGGTTTTACCCATAAGTTCCCGCAGCCTGCTTAAGCGTCCCTGATCGCGGTAAAGGTCTTCAAGCATATCCAACCGCTTTTCTATTTTTTGAATATCGCGTAATGGGTGAAGAATCCTGCGTTTCAAAAGCCTCCTGCCCATGGAACTCCGGGTTTCATCCAGCGTTTCCAGAAGAGAGAAACGCACATCGCCGTCTCTCTGATTGCACAAAAGCTCAAGGTTTCGCTGGCTGGATTCGTCAATCCCCATAAATTCACTGTCGCGGTATATTTTTAAGGTTTTGACATGGGGCAAAAGACTCTTGGCGGTTGTGTCAAGATAATCCAAAAGCGTTCCGGCGGAAATAATTTCTGCGCTCTCTGAATCAAGACCAAAACTTTTTAAGTTCGCATAACCAAATTGTTTTTCAAGCCTTGCCTTTGCCTGCACCGGATCAAAAAGCCAGTCCGCCCATCTGTTTAGGACAAGACTTGAGCGTTCATATATCGCCGCTGATACGCTGGTATTTTCTTCCAGAAGCGATTCCTGTATAAGCATTTCCCGGATTTGAAGGCGTTCCAGCTCCTGACGCAGCAATTGAGCGCTTTCTTGTGATGGAAAACAGGTAGCGTAAAAATCCCCTGTTGATAAATCTATGTATGAAAATGACAGCGAGCCGTAAACAGAAGCGAGGCATGAAAGATAATTGGAACTTCCCTTATCAAGAAAATCCTCATCAACTGTTGTGCCGGGAGTTATTACCTCAACTACATCCCGCTCAATTACCTTTTGCCTGCCGGGAGAAGAAAGCTGTTCGCAGACAGCGACTTTTTTTCCAAGTTTTAACAGGCGCGCAATATACGACCTTGCCGCATGATGTGGAACGCCGCACATAGGCAGACCGTTGCGGCTGGTGAGTGTAAGATTTAAAAGGGACGACACTTCTACAGCGTCCTCGGCGAACATTTCATAAAAGTCGCCAAGCCGGAAAAAAAGTATGTTTCCTTCCTGCTCCTTCTTTACCCGCCGGTATTGTTCGAGCATTGGGCTTGTTTTAGCCGCATCCATTTTAATTTCTTGATTTTGCCTGCAAATTTTGTATTAATTTATTGGTAATATCGACAGTAGTACTATGCCAGATAATCCCGTTGCTTTCCTTCAGGTCAATAACCATGGTATAGCCTTCACTTTCCGCAATATAACGAATTTCATCGTAAATCTGATCAAGAAATGAACCTGACTGCATAAGTTTCCTTTTTTGATCTTCAAGCTCAGCGGTTTTTGTTTTAAAATAATCCTTTAAAAATTCGGATCTTCTGTATATCAGATTCTCCAGCCGCAGTGATTCGGTTTGATCCCCGCGCAATGTTGCGTCCAGATGCTTTGATTTTAAATCCTGAATTTCTCTGGTCATTTTATCAATTTCGCTCTGTACTTTTTCACTGCGTTCTTCAAACTGCCTTACAGCCCGCGAATCCCTGAAGAAAGCCGTATAAACTTTGGGCATATCCACTACCGCAAACCGCGTAAGCTGCTGAGCATTCAGCAGCGATACATTTAATACCAGTAAAATTAAAATACGCTTTATCATATCTTTTTTCTCCATTATCAATAAGACAAAAGGAATGAGATTACCAAATCCATTCCCATCCATGCATTCGCCGGATCATCCATTTTTTTGGAAGGATCCCAGAATAACGCTCCGGGTTCCCATGTGAAATCACCATCTTTAACACTAAACCGTTTGGCAAGACTTAAGCGGAACGGAAACTGCGGCAGTGTAAAACGCAAGCCTCCGCCGTAACTGAAACGCATGTTTTCAATGGTGAAATTCGATTCTCCATTGTCGTTGGTCCCGAAATAATACCCTTGAGCGGTTTCAACGCCGGCAGCGTCAAAGAAGAAATCCCAGGCAAGTATTCCGCGGACAAGCGGAAAGCGCAGCTCTACCCAGTTTTCCCATAACAGAAGGCCTTTGTTGCGGTATTGGCTGCTCCATCCTCTTCCGACGAACATACCGTCCACTGAAAGTTTACTTCCATCCTCCACATGTAAATCACGTCCGGGTTGTTCATATATAAACGACAACCCCGTATGCATAGCAAGCACACCCTTGAAACTCCATTTTTCGCTGACCGGAATATTAAACAATGTCAGATAATATTCGGCTTTTGAATCAGCGCGGTTAAAATGTTCCCGCTCTTCTTCAAAGATACCGTAGAACCCCATACGTTGAAACAGGTAATAACCCTTTGAAGGATCATAGAAAATATCCCGCTGATCCAGAGAAAGGCTGAACCAGAATGAATTTTTGGGCATCCAGGAATTGGCTCCCGCCCTGAGCGTTGGGTCAAACGGGCGGTATATGTCTTCATCGTAAACATTCATGATAAGCCCGAAGCGGACGCCTCCGCTAAGACCGAAATTTCCCAAAAAAGTCGGCCAGCGGTAACCGGAGGACAATCCCAAAGACAGATACCATTGCTCATATTCCATAAGGTAATCTCTCGGCGGAAGTCTATTGTGAGTTCTGAATTCCTCGTATGAATGAAATCCGTCCGGAAAAGCGTAAGGTTCGTTGCCTTCGAATAAACGTCCCGAATTGTTCATGGTTGCAAGGCGTTTCGCGTAATTTACCGAAAAATCAGCTCCGGCTGAAAGCGGCAGACCGAATACCCAGCGATGAAGATAATTAAGCGAAAATGAAGTGGTATCCACCACGGAGGAATTAAGCTCAGCTCCAAGCTGGTTTCCCGTTCCGCGAAGGTTACGGTCGTTCCATTTGATGAGTCCCGATATGGGGAATGTCTCCGGATCGGCGCTTCCTGAAAATGTAAGGCCAAACTGAAGATCAATTGTCGGCTGTTCTTCCACGGTAAAAATCAGGTCCATAAGGTTCTCTGTGCTTCCGGTCGGAGTATCAGGTATAACCATGGAAAAGAACTGGAGGTTATACAGATTACGCATGGCGTTCATAACCTTTGCCTTGGAAAATACATCTCCTGGTTCCAGTGGGATTTCTCTTTTTATTACATCTGTTTTGGTTTTTTCATTTCCGCGTATAATTATATTTTCGATATAAGCCCTGCCGCGTTCCGTAATAAAAATGTTAAAAGAAAGCTGGCCAAGCGGCCTGTCAGTTTCAGGGTCTTTCGACTTGTTTTCGTCCCACCTGATTGTATTGAAGATGTATCCGTTTTCGTAATAAAGATCGAGCACCCGCTGAAGATCCCCCTGTACTCTGCTAAAGTTTACAGTATCTCCTATTTTGGAATGAATAAGTTTTTGAAGCTGGTCGGTAGAGAAAATCTGATTGCCTTCAAATGTTACGCCGTCAAATGTATATTTTATACCTTCATTAACCCTGAAAATCAATGTAAGATTTGTACCTTCTTCCGCATCCTCTGTATTTTCTTCATCGCCGAAATATCTGGTACAGTCTACTTCCGCGTCAATAAAGCCACGATCATGATAATATTTTTTGATGGCATCAATATCAAGCTGAAGCTTCGCCTCCTGGAAAGCTCCGTCAATAAAAAGCGCCTTTGCCTTGTGAGAGACAAGACCCCTCAATGTTCTTTCTTTGAAATTGATGTTGCCCTCAAACGTAATTTTGACGATTGTAACTTTTTTTCCTTCAACTATATCGAAAACAAGCGTTACGGCATTATCCTTTCCTGCTGCAGAAGGCTCTCTCGCCTTTACAACAACGTTGGGATAGCCTTTCTGGAGATATTTTTCCTTAATAGCCAATTCAGCGGCACGTATCTTGTTCTGATTGACAATATCGTTAACCTTAATGCTGATTGCATCCATAAGTTCACTGCGGCGAAGGCCTGAAATTCCTACAAAGTTGATGCGTCCGACCATTGGCCTCTCGATTACATTTAATTTGATTATTACTTCGCTGCCGTAATCATCCGAACTTAAAATTTCCGGGACTATTACTTCAAAGTACTCAAGTTCATAAAGCTTGGCATTAAGCGAGTTAAATGTTTCATCGTTAAAAATACGGCCTTTATAGGGAAACGTCAAAACTTCAAGTTCCGACGACTTTGTCATTTTAAGTCCGCTGAAAACAATATCCTTGATTGGTTTTCCCTCATACCAATGCTCCTGTGAAAAGCCGCAGATTGAGGCAAGAAAAAAGAAAAAGAAAATCACCCTGTATCGCATCACATCTCCTAAAATGACTTACTCCATAACAATGTAATTGAATTATCATTCACCCACCAATTTTCCGGATGATAGGGGAAAAAAACCCAACGGATATTGAAAAATGGGCTTTGCAATTCAACGCCTATATCCGGCTCCAGTCTCAAACTGCCCCCGGCAAGCTCATTTTCGTCATAGCGCATTGAGAGCATACCCTGAACAAACATATCCTGGCCAATATACTTGCCGCCGAATATGGTCGTATTATCAAAATAGTTACCTACACTGCTATTCCTGTCAACAGGTCCCTGACCCAACCCTGTTGCGCTCAAGAATGCGTTTTGCAAAACCTGCGTCCTGACGCTGAACATGTCCAAACGCATAATATTTCTTATATATCTTTCCACTTGTCTTACAACAACGAACTGCGCCAAAAGGTCTGTTGTGGATGCCAGAAAGAAACGCTGGGCTGTATCGGCGCTGTCGCCGCTCTGACTAGCCAGATTCTGCCCCAAAAGCGAATATATCTCAAGCTGGGTAAGAACAGGATTCGCCTCAAACCGGGGTACAAAGCTTAACAACGGTTCGTTGTCTATTACCATAGAAATGGTAACAGGACCTGTGTCCGTACGGTCACGAATCTCAGCCCTGACGCTGAAGCGGGGATTAAATTCCCGTTCATTTTCCCTCAAAACAAGAGTTCCCCGGCGTATATAAAAACTCCTCTCAAAATAATAAAGCTCGCCTGAACGTATCTTTACATCGCTGACAAGTGAAAATTGCCTGCTGAAAGTATCGGCGGATATATTAAGCACTGTCCCCATTTCAGGATTTGCCCTTAGAATGGGAAAATTGGTATTCGGCCATATAAATTCCACCGTAGACCCGGTGGTAACCGTAATATTTATGATAACAGGAAGCGCCGAATCGGAAGCGGCTTCTCTCGCGCCTGATGGGCTTGTTTCTTCGGTAGAAAGGCCCATTTCTGTATTGTTTGCAAAAAGATCTCCTCTTATGTCAAGCGCATAATCGTCTACATTAAGGAAAAGTTTTCCGGATGCGTCGCCCTTTGCGTGGAAATTTGGAATATCAATGTAGTATGGAATTGGGCTGCTTCGGGGAACGGAAATTTCAAACCCCAAACGGTTCGGTATCCATCTTTCAAAACGAAACCAGCCGCTTATGGCGCCTCTGCCGTTACCCACCGCAGTTTCTACCCTGCTGAAACTCATTTCGTTGCCCTCAATTGCGATGTTAAACGGCGACGGCTTTATCTCACCGCCTATAAACCTCGGCACACGCAGCTTTATGCTTGATCCTCTGGCAGCGCCGAAAAATTCAGGATCCCTTAATGGTCCGCGAATATCAAGACTGGAAACGATATATCCGCCGGTTATTTTAATACCGGGCGAAGGCGGCAATAAATCAAAAAAAACAGGCAAATCCACATAAAGGTTTGCGCAATGGGCGTCAATGTAACTGTCTTTCAATCTGCCCACCACAGTGCCTTGTACGGGAAATGGTGAAGTCAGGCCTGCAAAAAAATTTCCGTTTCTGTCAATTTCAAGACGCAGCATATTTTTCGGACCGCCGGAAACGGAAAAATCTCCGTTACTCCGTTCAAATACAAAAATAAACGGTTCCTTTGATTCGATGTCTCCGTACTGAACATTTGCGGCTTTAACCGAGCCTGCAATCGCATTGAGCGCACGGTTTATCTCTATCCATGAATCTATGGGCGCAAAATGTGCATCCAGTTCTATTTTCCCTTCCAGTTTTTTATCAAAAACAAACCCCTGAACATTCATACCGGCACGGGTAATTCCTGCGCGGTTTAACTGCAGTAAAGGAGAAAATGCGTACAGATCATCGTAATAGAGCCTTAGATCATATATTGAAAAATCATCGCCTGTCATTCTTGCAGAGGCGGAAGCCTGAAATACATTTCCCTGAAAAACAGAATTAAGCGATCTCAGGAATACCCGTGCATCGAATGAGCTTATTGAATTCCAGGAAACAGCTGCCTCTCCGCTTATAAGAGTCATACCGGCTTCCCGGATGAAACGATCAAGGCGCATACCCGACACGGCGGCTTTTAAATCCAGATACCCGTCCTCATACAAACCGTTTAAAAAATAATATTCCCTTCCGTCAGTAAATTCGGGAAGACCTGAATTTTCTGAAAAGATTACAGAATCATTAAAATTTGCGCCTTCAAAAATTTCTACGGGGACTAAGAGGCCTTGAGGCCTTAGCCTTCTTTGCCCTTCATTCATGTTGACAGCCATGCGCAGGGAAGTAAAATCCCTTGACCATGAAAAATTAGCCCGCCCCTGAAGAGCGCTTATATCATCACTGTATACAAGCTCATTGAAACTGGCGCCGTCCTGATCCGCAATGCCTGAAATTCGTAATAACCCCAAACCCTTCGCAGGATTGGAAACACGAATTTCAAAATGATCAACATCAAACGACCAAAAATCCTTTGAATCATAGCGAAGAGATGTGTAGAAATTCAGTAATGCCTGCCTGCCGTTAACCGGAAGGGGGAAATTCAGCCCTTCAACATAGCCTGATACGGCGCCTGTACCGGATATACTGCCATAAGCATGAAGCCCGCAGGTGCTGCGAATGGTCAATGTCGTTCTGTCAAGGACATGACCTTCTATATGCCAGGATAATTCACGGTAATTTGCATCCATTGAAAACCCAAAATCCACGAGGCTTGAAAAATTGACAAATGATGAAATTCTGAATTCGTTTCCCTCATTAAAAAAAACGCCTTCGCTTAACGAAAAATACTGGTTAGTGCCAGAAAGCGAGATTATGCCCATAACGTTATCTGTACCGCCGGTTTCGTATGAAATGACCAGATTGGGCGCATGATACATAAATTGATTGAAGTCCGTCGTAAAGAATATTTCGGCAGCTATTGAGGTATTTTGCAGATAACTTGTTCCCGGCTGCGGAATGTTAATGTTTTTTACAAAAGGACGAAAAACACCTGCAAGATCATAAAGAGAAAAAGAATCAAGAACAAAGCTTGCTTCAAGCTGACTTGGCCTGTAATTGAAGGTAGCATCCACACTGACGAAACTGTTCTCACGGGCACATGAGGCAATAATACCCAAATCCCCCCCTGAAGGAAATATGCTTATATCAAAGGCATTAAATGCAACTTGACCAATGGCAACTGTTTCTCCTGTTATACGAATATCTTCGCCGGGACTTGTAATTAAAAGAGCCGCATTGATGTATTCATCGCCGGAAAGGCTGAAACTGTCAAAAACAACAGCGCCCTGTGCGCTAAACGGAGCAAACCCGATACTTCCCGAAAAATTAAAACCGCCTTGAAAAAAGCTGTTTGCATCCGGCGTAAAAAACGCAAGACTTAATTCTTCTACAACAACATTTTTTTCACTGCCATTGGCGCGTATCAAAAAAGAATCCTCCAAATCGCCGCCGTGAAAATCAATATTGTAACAAAAACTTCCGCTGTTTTCGCGTTCAAAAGAGGCGCTTCCCGTTACGGTCATGGAAAGACTGTTATCTCTGTGTTCATCTCTTAATTTTAGAAGCGTTGAAAGAGGAAAATTATCACTTTTTATTTTTCCGGTTATCAAGGCTGAGTCCAGATTGTAATCAAAATAAAGAGCGTACAACTCCCTGCCGCCGCCAGTTTCAAGGCTTACTATGCTGTCTTTTATTGCAATGGCGATCGTCAGCGGCTGTAGACTGACAAGTGTTTTTGAAGATAAACCTTCATGTTCAAAAACGGAAAGCGATGATAAAACAATTTCTGCCATGCTTTGCGTATATGAGTATGAGCCGTGAATGTTAACAGGTGTTTTCAAACTGTAGGTTCTGTTAATAATACCGGAATAGACAAGACATGCGGTTAATTTTCCATCCAGAGAAATCATATCATTCTTCCCTCGGATGTCCATGTTAAAATCTTCTACTTGGTATGTTTTACCGCCGTCAGTCAGGGTAAAAAAACAGTCCTTGATTTTATAATCCGGCTCATCAGGAAAAAATTCGGTAATTTTACGAATTATATCCGTATCAATGTCCTGGCCTTTTTTTTGAAACGATGATAAAAGCTCAAAAATGTCCCGGTCTTTTTCAATGTCCAGATGGATAACCGGATGATCAATGTGAATACGGTAAACAGCCGCTTTATTGCCCTTTATCAAATCCCATAGGGAATAAGAAATATTGAGATTTGAAAGAGTGAGCAAGGCTTCCGTACTGCCGGAACTGCCGGAGATTTTAAGATTTCTGATGCTAAAAGAACCGAAAATTGTAGGGCGAATCGATGAGTAAACTATTTCCCTGCCTATCGCCATTTCAATTTTTTCAATGAAATCTGACCGGATACGTGATATCCCCCTTTGAAGAGCGGATTGAACCGGCTGCAAAGCGATTGCCGATATGCCTATTAATCCGAAAAAAACGATTATTTGGACATAAACTGCCCGTGAGAGGCTTTTTTTACCATTTTTTTCCGAAAAAAAGGACACTGATTCTCCCTTTATAAAAAGCGTATGTATAAAATATAACATAATTCCCCGATAAAAGTATCGAATTTGGGTAATAAACTTGAGTTTTTTGCCGGTTTATGCTAATTTTATCTGGCAATGGACATTATCTCCAATTTTGCGGTTTTTGAGGGCGGAGACGGGAGCGGTACAACGACCCAATTGTCGCTGTTGAAAGAGCGGCTTAAAAACAGCATAAAACCGGTTTTTTTTTCCACTTTTGAACCTACTGATGGGCAAATAGGCACCCTGATTCGCGCTGCGCTTAAAAAAGAAATCTCTCTGAAACCGGAAACACTGGCGATGCTTTTTGCCGCTGACCGCAATGAACACTTATACGGGCAGGACGGTGTTCTGGAACGCTCAGGGCGCGGCGAATTGGTTGTAAGCGACAGGTATGTACCGTCCTCACTTGTGTATCAGGGCATTGAATGCGGAGATGAACTTGCTGCAAGTCTTAACTCCCGCTTCCCCGCTCCCGAAACGCTGCTCTTTTTTGACATTGAGCCTGAAATAGCGCTCAAACGGCTAAAAGGCCGCCCTTCATCGGAAATTTACGAATACCGCGATTTTCAGGAAAAAGTCCGTGAGAAGTACAAGACCTTTTTGGGAATGTACCGCGATGCAGGCGTCAGGGTAGCGGTAATAGACGCTTCAAAAACCGCCGAAGAAGTAGCTGATCTTGTGTGGAGCGAATTGTCTCTTATGCCGATAATGAAAAAGAGTGAAAACACCCCTTAAAATCACCATAGCCTTTATTTTGCTGGCAGCCGCTCTGCCCGCCAATGCGTATTTCGTTACATACAAGGAACAGTATTACAGGCTCTTTCACCTTCATTACATTCAGTATCCTGATGACTCTATGGAAAATATATACTGGCTCGAAAAAGCCATGAAAGCCGATTTTGCAAACCCGCTTTACGCCCTCGCCCTGATTGAAAATGAAATCCAGTATGAAAAGTACCGTTATCTTTTTAACATGCACATAAATATCAAGCTGACAGAACAGTATCTTTTTTTGGGAAACAAATGGAATAAACGCAAAGCATATTTCTACAACGCTCCCTGGAAAGAACAAAACCTTGAAAGCCTTGAAACCGCGGAAACCTGTTTCCGCACCGCCATGTACTACTGGGATGAGGCAAAAGAATGGGCCGAAAAAGCGGGTGAAAAGCGTTTCAGGTTTATCAATTTACAAAAAATCCAGTTCTGGGAGGATGAAGTTTTCAGGATGGAAAACGGCTCCCTGGACTACGGAAAAACTATCAGGCGTGAGCTGACACTGCTGCAAAAGATACGTGAAAAATTCCAGGAAATGTGAACAGAGTTATCTCTTACCGGCTACGCCGTCAGCGAGAGAGTCCATGCCTACTCTCTCAACTTCATCCATAAGCTTGCCGCGTTGCAGGAAAGCATTGAGTTTCTTGAGGTATTCACCCAAGTGAAAAAAATGGTTTTTCTTAAGCGTCTGCAAATCCTGGTCAACTTCGGAGAGTTTATTCTGGATAGCTTTTGTTTTACTGGAATTGTTGTAAATAGCAATTCCTATAGCGACAATCGCTCCCAGAATTGAGGTAAAATAAGGCGCCAGTACCTTAAGAATTTCCATATTCATAGTGTAAATATACATTCAAAAAAATAAAAAGTCAAGTAAACGCAATGCCTCACGATAAATCGAACCCTAGAAGAGTGATGCCTCAAGATAAAAATCGAACCATACGGAAAGAGAATAATACCGGTAAAACCAATTACCGGAGCACGTATGGAGTTGA
>JAIRRJ010000052.1 GCA_031256035.1 Treponema sp.
CGATTTGCAGATAACTCTTGCCCCGCATCGTTGCGGCAGCCAGCGCCGCCCTGCCGAAGCGCAGCAATTTTTCCTGCACATCGACGGGGATTTCCGTATCGCTTGCATCCTGCACATCGTGTCCGTAAATGCCGAACGCGGGCAACCCCTTCTGGGCATGACCTGCCAGCACGGCAGCAAGGTACACCGCGCCCGGACGCTCAGTGCCGTTAAAGCCCCAAACACCTTTTATGGTAGAAGGATCCATGTCCATCGTTTCGCTACCGTAGCACCAGCATGGCGTTACAGTTAACGTAATGTCAACGCCTTCGCGGCGGAATTTATCCTGACAGGCCGCCGTCTCCGGAACCCTGCCGATAGTGGTATCGGCGATAATCACCTGCACCGGTTCTCCGTTGGAATAGCGCAGATTTTTTTCAAGCAAGGCTTTTGCCGCCTTCGCCATGTTCATGGTTTGTACTTCAAGCGCCGCCCGTACATTTAACGGTCCCTGCCGCCCGTCAATAGTCGGCCGTATGCCGATTTTCGGATATTCGCCTTTGCAACGATTTATCGCCATATTTTCCTCCAGTTAAACGGGGATTACCCCTTTTTTCAAAATGATATTTCCGTATTTAACGGTTTCTCCGGTCATAACAACGGCAAATGCTTTTTTTGCCCGCTCGTAAAAAGCAAAACGTTCAATACGTTCGATTGGCGGCGTGTCAGGCCAGCGTTTGTTGATTGCCGCACGGTACGATGTTTCGACTGCTGTGTCAAGGCTGTCGCCTGATACCGGCGCCATCATGACAACAGGATGGGGAACATAGGCATCAAGGTTGATGAGCGCGAGAATGCCGTTAAGCAGCGCGGGGATTTTGATTCCGTCTGCCCGGATTACTTTTGGATTTACTGAATCTCCGGGAAAAAAAGCATCGGCTAGAACGATTTCATCGCCATGCCCCATGCGAAACAGGGCATCAAGAAGTTCGGGACTTATGACCGGATCAATTCCAATTAGCATTGTGCCGCCATTACTAATAGTCCCATTGAATTTTCAGTTTGTCAATATTTATGTCAGCTTGAAAAAACGATATGTCCCGCCGGGAAGATAAATGCGCGCAGTTTTATATGAAACAACCGGCTTACCGTAATGTTTCCTGTTTGCGGAGTCGGCAGCAAGCGGAATCTCCGTGTCTGTCTCAAGGTCGCGCAGGGTAGAGTATTTTTCAGGCAGGAAGATTTCAACATCGTCCGCGTATTGTTTTTGCGAATATATGCCGATGACATCGTTATCATACATAAACATACAGATGCGTGGGCTGCTTTTTATGAATGGATTTGTGTCAGCAAAAACTCTGTTGATTAACCCCGTAACCTCTTTTGGCAGCGAATACAGATCGCCAAAATCATTCGGTATGTTGAGTGTATACAGATGCCCCTTTCCGTAGTAATCATGAACAAGCAGAGGGAAGCTGTTGTAGCCGGTCATCATGGCAATCTCACACCAGCTTGCGTTAGTTTTATAGTCGAGAGCCTCAATCATGATTTTTTCCCCGCCACTCGATACGAGCCTTCTTTCGCCGTAAGGTTCAACCCAATATTCGTTTCCGCTCACAATGCGTCCCGTGGGGCGTACCGAAGTCATGTCCTTTATGCCGCGATCAATGCACTCTTTCAAAAAGCCTGCGGTGATAACGGCAGTATTGCCGCGCCGCACATGATCTTCAAGTTTTTGAATAACGTCTTTGTCTTTTGCGGCGCTTGCCGGAAGGAAAACCATTTTGCCTTGACCGAAATCGGGAGACGGCTCAAAAGGAATGCCCGTCATTCCGAGATAATTTACAACCTGATCTTCACCGTCCGCATTGTACGGCTCGTATAAACTGACGCCTCTGGGGTTGCCGCATTTCTTTATTATCGAATTGAGTCTTGAAAGCCGGGGTGTAAGCGGCGGCAGGAATCCCGAATCGATCATCACAAAGAAATTGAAAAGCATCATCTCGCGCGCTTTTGCAAATAACGTGAATTCCGCCTGCTCCACCCAGCCGCTTATGTCGTCCGATAAACCAAATGGGTCTATCCAGCCGCCGCCGTTTCTGCCCGGCGATACATTTTCAAGGTAGCGGATGATGCTGTAGCTCAGATACCTCTGCAAATGCTGCTGTTCGTATTTGGGGTTTCGGGTTTCAGTTCCTGTATAAATTCCGTCAAAAATATCTTTTTGTTTTTCCGGGTTGTAGCCGGTTTCCTGATACGATTCATACCAGTTCGGATATTTGATAATCAATTTTACTTTCGGATTGGCTTCCCTCGCCGCCTTTACCAATGTACGCGAAACATCTTCCATTAGACCGAGCTTGTAATCAGCCCATGTTTTTGCGCCTTTCGCTTTTATGCAATGTTCGCAGCGGCATGCGGTGAAATAAAAGTCGTCCAGAATTACTTCATCGAACAGTGCGGCTGTACGTTTCATGATTTCCGCAAGGCGTTCCCGGCACGGAGCTTCCGAATAGCAGAAAGTATCGAAAATGCTGTTTTTTTCGTGACCCTGCATTTGAATGGTCGTGGTGATTCCTCCCGCCGCTTCAATGCCATATTCCTCAAACAGCGCTTTTACAGCGCGTATTTTTTCAGCGCTCACCTCAACATTACTGCGGTAAGGCTCAATATAGACCTTGTCCAGCGGGCAATATTTTTCAAAGAATTCGATCCCGCGCCTTAATTCATCAAGCGATGCCTTTTCGATTCCGGAGGCGAACAGATATGCCGCCATTTTAAACTCAAATTGTTTTCCCATGATTTCCTCCTTGCTGATTCTCCCTGTCTCGTCCATTTTACCATATTTATTACAACATTTCAGCTATAGCCACAAGCGGCATAAATCCGCTATTCTATCATTATGAAAGTTTGGGTTAAGTTATTAATAGGATCTATTTTGGGAATGACAATTGGTTTTTTGCTGCCTGTTGAAAGTCAACGTGTGTCCGAGGCTTTTCGATGGCTTGAAAGGCTGGCGCTGGGTATGGGACGGTATGCGGTAATTCCGGTTTTGGTATTTTCGCTTACTATGGCGGTTTATGAGCTTCGCCAGAGTGAACAGTTTTGGCCGATGGTATTTAAAAATTTCTTATTCATAATCGGAACTTCCCTCTTGGTAATATCATCCGGGCTTTTGGTAACCATGTTCTTTTCGCCGGGGCGTATTCCGATAGAAAAAGCCGAACAATTCGAAATACTAAATCTTGATATTGCGGCGAACATAGTTGATATATTTCCCGCAAATATGTTAAGCGTTCTTGCAGGCAGCGGTATTTATCTTTTTCCTGTATGCGTCTTTGCCTTTTTTATGGGAATGGGTCTCAACTACGACCGTAATCATTCCAAATCTGTGGTCACTCTGGTGGATTCTCTTTCCCGTATTTTTTATCATATTGCATCTTTCTTTTCGGAAATCCTTGGATTTATTATTATTATGCTTTCTGCGTATTGGGCAGTCCGTTTTCACGGAATAATACAAGCCAGAATTTATAAAGATCTAGTCATAATGCTGGGAGTATTCAGCGTTGTGTTGTGTTTTATCATTTTCCCGTTGTTCCTGTATTTCCTGAAACCAAAGGTTAACCCTTGGCGCGTTCTTTACGGTTCGCTGGGACCGGCGCTGACATCATTCTTCTCCGGAGATATTAATTTTACTATACCGGTGCTGCAGCGCCACTTAAAGGAAAACTTCGGCGTCAGAAGGCGTTCCAGCGCTTTATCTCTGGCGCTCTTCAGCACTTTCTGTCGCTGCGGAAGCGCCATGATAGCGGCTGTGGCATTTATCGTTATCATCAAATCATATTCATATTTAAGGATAGCTCCTGCCGTTCTGTTTTCAATCGGTCTGCGCGCCTTTTTCATATCCTTTTTGCTTGCGCGTCATCCCGGTGACGGAGCGTACATCGCGTTAGCTGCTCTTTGTTTAAGCTATGGCGGCGGTGAATACCGCGCGGGCTACCTGATCTTAAAACCTCTTGCTTTCTACCTTGTCGCTCTGGGTACTTTCATTGACGTAATGCTCACCGCTTTCGGTTCATACATTATGGCGCGCGCCAACGGATATATAGAGGGAAAGAATTTAGTGCATTTTATTTGAGAGAATCAATCAGGTCCTCCCTCTGGATTTCTTTCAAAGCTGTTATTATCAGCTTTCTGTTTTCCGGTTTGTTAAAATGGAGCAATGCCCGTTGCAGCCGCCGTTCTCTCTCTCCTTTGGCGATATACACCGGCTTCATGGTGCGGGGATCAAGTCCGGTGTGGTACATCACGGTTGACATTGTTCCCGGGGTTGGGTAAAAATCCTGCGATTGCTCCGGCACGAAGCCGGTTTTTTTGAGGTACTGCGCAAGTTCAACTGACTCTTCAAGCGATGCGCCGGGATGGGCTGAAATAAAATAAGGCAGCAGGTATTGTTTTAATCCGAGCTGCCTGTTTGCGGCTTCGTAGTCCTTCCTGAATTGCTCATAACAGGAAGAGTTGCATTTTCCCATTGCGTCAAGCACCTTTGCTGAAACATGCTCCGGAGCGGTTTTTAGCTGGCCGCTTACATGATGTTTACAGAGCGTTTCCAGAAATTCCCTTCCGTGTTTTTTGTCATGCAGAATAAAATCAAAACGCAGCCCTGAGCGGATGAAGACTTTTTTTACACCGGGTATTTCTCTCAGTGCGCACAATGCCGCAAGATACTGACCATGATCCGCCTTTAACTCAGGGCAGGGTTCGGGATACAGACATTCACGCTGTGCGCAAAAACCTCCGCGCTTTTGCTTTTCACAGCCGGGGCGAAAAAAATTGGCTGTGGGGCCGCCCACATCGTGAACATAGCCCTTAAAGCCGGTAAGCGCGGCTATTCTTTTCCCTTCACGGAGCAGGCTTTCGCGGCTGCGTCCCGTAACGATCCGTCCCTGGTGGAAGGTAATCGCGCAAAATGAACAGCCGCCAAAACACCCCCGGCTTGATACAAGTGAAAAAGCGACTTCCTTGAGCGCGGGGATGCCACCGGCTTTGTCGTACATAGGGTGAGAACGCCGTGTAAAGGGAAGTTCGTAAAATGAATCAAGTTCTTCACCGGAAATGGGAAGGGCTGGAGGGTTTTGAATAACAAGGCGATCCCCGTCATTTCGTTCCGCAAGAGGTTTTGCGCTTTGTGGATCGGCATTTTGTTTCTGCAGCATGAAGTGTTCGGCATAGGCGCGTAACGAAGCTTCGTCTTTCCCCGATACTTTACTGTAATCAGGCAGAAAAACCGCATCCTTCCATTGTTCCGCGCCGCCATGAACACGGACACAAGTGCCGCGCACATCGCGGATGCTGTCCGCCGATTCACCAGAGGCTAGACGGCGCACAATTTCCAGTATGGGTTTTTCACCCATTCCGTAAACAAGAATATCCGCTTTTGAATCAAGCAGGATGGAACGCCTAACAGTATCCGACCAGTAATCGTAGTGGGCAAAGCGGCGGAGGCTTGCCTCAATCCCGCCAATGATCACAGTCGTGTTTTTGTATGCGCGCCTGATCCCCTCAACATATACCAAAAGAGCGCGGTCAGGGCGCATTTTGCAACGAAGTTTCCCGCGCAGCCCGCTTTTTCCGCCGGGCGAATATGCGTCATCGGAACGTTTTCGTTTTGCGGCTGTGTAATGTGCAACCATGGAATCCATGTTGCCTGCGCCCGCTAAAAACCCGAGCCGTGGCCGGCCTAAAATTGTATACGATGAAGTGTCTTTCCAGTCCGGCTGAGGGATTATGCCTACGCGGAAACCGGCGGCTTCAAGTGTCCGGCACAAAAGCGCCGCGGCAAAAGACGGATGATCGACATAGGCGTCGCCGGAAACGAAAATAAAATCGCACGCTTCCCACCCGCGCTCGTCCATATCGCGGCGGCACACGGGAAGAAAATCGCCGGATTTATATGCCGACGACGGCTTTGACCTGTGGTATTTCCTTTTTGAGGTAATTTTCAATTCCCATTTTAAGTGTCATCTGCGACATAGGACAAGTTCCGCAGGCTCCTGTAAGTTTTACCGAAACGATGCCTTCTTTGTCCACAGAAACGAATTCAACATCTCCGCCGTCCGCCTGCAGAGAGGGGCGTACATTTTCTAGAGCGGCTTTTACCTGTTCTTCCATTCGTAACTCCTTTCCCTCAATTTCCTGCTACACAATAGCTTAAACCTTCATGTTAATTTTTTTGCAATGCATAAGGTTTTTGCGGAGAGAGAGGGATTTGGGGTTCCGGTCGCAAACATCCTGTTTGCTCCCTCCACCCCCGCCTACGCGCTCCCGGCGCGTCCATGCGCCGCACTTCCCTGACAAGGCTTACGCCTTGGAATTATTAAAGGAGCGCTACGTTTCAAATCCCTCAATTTCCTGCTACACAATAGCTTAAACCTTCATGTTAATTTTTTTGCAATGCATAAGGTTTTTGCGGAGAGAGAGGGATTTGAACCCTCGGTACCCTTCCGGGTACACACGACTTCCAATCGTGCACCTTCGGCCGCTCGGTCATCTCTCCAATACTGAGCGGAGAGAGGGGGATTCGCCCTCCAGCTCTCGACATCGTGTCTCGAGCTTCCAGGCCGCCTCCGCACTCCCGGCGCGTCCATGCGCCGCAATTCTCTGACAAGGCTTAAGCCTTGGAATTTGCTCAAGGAGCGCTCCGGTTCGAATCCCCAATCTCTCCGCAAATATAGTCAATGGAAACATTGAATAAATGTTTCCGGCTATACAAATCTGTCTCGGAGAGAGGGGGATTCGCCTTCCAGCTCTCGACATCGTGTCTCGAGCTTCCAGGCCGCCTCCGCACTCCCGGCGCGTCCATGCGCCACAATTCCCTGACAAGGCTTACGCCTTGGAATTTGCTCAAGGAGCGCTCCGGTTCGAATCCCTCAATTTCCGCGATTATATATTACCATCAATCTTAGTTCTGATTAACCGGCAACATATAACTTATGCGGAGAGAGGGGGATTCGAACCCCCGGAACCCTTGCGGGTTCAACGGTTTTCGAGACCGCCCGATTCAACCGCTCTCGCATCTCTCCGGCTGCGCTTTTGACACTGTAGCTTTTGGAGCTTTAAGTGTCAATAGGGTTACTGCCCGTAATAGGCATCTTTACCGTGCTTGCGTTCCCAGTGTTTTTTTGTTATGTGCTCAGGTAACGGAGAAGCAAGAGGATCAAGCATTACGGTAAAAAGAGCCATTTTGCAAATTTCTTCCAAAATGACGCTGTGGCGAACTGACTCGGCTGCGCTTTCGCCCCAGGTAAAGGGACCGTGTCCGGCTACCAGCGCTATATTGATGCGGGAGGCATCCAGATTCCCTGATCTGAAAGTTTCCACAATCAGATTTCCCGTTTCAGGTTCATAATCATTTTTTACTGCTTCAGGGCTTAAGAAGGGAGTACATGGAATTTCCATCGCGCAATGATCGGCATGAGTTGTGCCAAAAACAGGAACCGGTTTTTTTGCCTGTGCCCAGGCGACCGCATACGGCGAATGGGTGTGAGTGATGCCGCGGATGGTCTTGAAATTGCGGTATAAAACCTGATGTGTTTTTGTATCCGATGAAGGCTTGAGTTTCCCATCGACAATTTTCCCGTCAAGGTCAACCAATGTCATCAATTCCGGCTGCAATTGATCATATTCCAGACCGGAAGGTTTAATGGCGAATATAGCCCTGTCAGGATCAAGGGCAGATACGTTGCCCCATGTGTAAATGGCAAGATTGCGGCGTTTTATTTCGATGTTCGCTTCATAGGCCTCTTCACGTAACGTTCTGTATGCGTCCATGTATTTTAACGCCCCCAGTATGCTTCGTTCCAGTGCAGTTCATCCTGCAGTCTGTTTACGCTGGTGTTCTTGTCAATCAGGACAAACTCAATTCCGCTCATCCGGGCATAATCGCGGAAATATTCCTGCGTAAGGGCGGTGCTGTATACTGAATGATGAGTGCCGCCTGATATTATCCATGCTTCGGCGGCGGCGCTTAAATTCGGATACGGCTTCCACAGGGCGCGGGCAACGGGCAGCTTAGGCATGGGATTTTCAATTTTTACGGTCTCGACCTCATTGACAATCATTCTGAAACGGGAGCCAAGGTCGATCAGTGTAGCCAATACCGCAGGCCCCGGCGCGGCGTCAAATACCAGACGGGCGGGATCAGCCTTGCCGCCTATTGAAAGCGGATGAACTTCAACGCGGGGTTTCCCGTCCGCAATCGAAGGGCATATTTCCAGCATGTGAGAGCCAAGGACGGCTTCTTTGCCCGGCTCAAGATGATAGGTGTAATCTTCCATGAACGAAGTCCCGCCCAAAATACCGGCAGCCATTACTTTTGCGGCGCGTGTCAGCATGGATTGTTTCCAGTCCCCCTCCGCGCCAAAACCGTAGCCCTTCTCCATGAGCCGCTGACAGGCAAGACCGGGCAGCTGCGGCAGGCCGTGAAGGTCCTGAAAAGTAGTGGTAAAAGCTCCGGCATTTTCAGATAACAGCATTTCTTCTATGGCGGTTTCAATCTTCGCCTGTTCCAGCATGGCTGTTCTTGCTGCGCCGGGCTGTTTCAGAGCAGGCGCAAGTTCGTACATGGCGGCATATTCTTCCGCGAGTTTTTCCGCGTGCCCGTTGTCGATCTTCGCATAACGGGAGGAAAGATCGCCGATACCCCAGGTGTTCACCTGCCAGCCGAATTTAATCTGCGCTTCGATCTTGTCTCCTTCTGTAACGGCGACTTCCCGCATATTGTCTCCGAACCGGAGAACCGGCGAATCCTGACCGTCTTTCCTTGCCGCGGCAGCACGCATCCACACGCCAATCCTGCGGCGCAATTCGCTGTCCTGCCAGAAACCGGCTGCAACTTTTCCGGGAAGCTTCATCCGGGCATGAATGTAACCGTGTTCGCGGTCGCCGTGCGCCGACTGATTCAGATTCATAAAGTCCATATCTATCGCCGCCCAGGGTATGTCGCGGTTAAACTGGGTATGAAGGTGCAGCAGAGGCTTGCGGTTCATTGCCAGCCCCTGTATCCACATCTTTGAAGGTGAAAAAGTATGCATCCATGTCATGATTCCGGCGCAGTGTGCGGCGGCATTCGCTTCTTCAAAAAGACCGCGGATTTTTTCGGGCGTTATTGCCACCGGTTTTAACGCCACTGTGCCGGGAAGCAAAGGATCATTGTTGAATTCATCCGCCATTATCCGCGCATGATCGGCGACCAGCTTGATGGTCTCGTCCCCGTAAAGGTCCTGGCTTCCGACAATAAACCAGTATTCGAATTTTTTAAGGTTCATCATGATTTTCCTCTCTTTAAATTTTCAACCGCAGCCCGTTCGACTTTAAGCCCCTCAACATAACGCGACATGAATATTTTGAAACTTTGAATGTCTCTTTGATCGGGATTGACCCGCACGCCTGTCTTTGCGGCAAAAACTTTTTGTGCTAAAAACTTTTCCAGGTTTTCTTTCCCCTGCAGCATGAATGCGGCAAGAAGAGCAATGCCCCATGCGCCGCCTTCCGCCGCGGATTCTTCCATTACCGAGACCGGCGTGTTGAGCGCGGCAGCCATGAAGCGCTGGCCTACACCCTTTGTTTTGAACAGGCCGCCGTGACCTAAAATCGTGTCTATCTTCACCTTTTCTTTTTCGACAAGAATATCCATCCCCAGTTTGAGCGTACCAAGTGATGAAAAAAGAAGCGTCTTCATAAAATTTGCCAGGGTAAAATTACTGTCCGGCAGGCGCGCAAAGAGGGGTCGCCCTTCTTCGATATTTGTAAGAGTTTCGCCGGAATAATAGTTGCAGGAAAAAAGGCCGCCGCAGTCTTCTTCACCTTCCAGCGCCTTGTTGTACAGCGCGTCATAAAGAGCCGGCTTTTCAATTTTTGCTCCCGTTAAATCCAGCGCCTCCGCGAACAATTTTACCCACGCGTCAAAATCGGTTGTGCAGTTGTTGCAGTGAACCATTGCGACCGGCTTTCCCGCCGGGGTTGCGACCATATCAATTTCCGGGTATACCCTGGAAAGTTCTTTTTCCGTAACGATCATTGCGAAAACCGAAGTGCCTGCCGAAACATTGCCGGTGCGCTCCGCAATGCTGTTAGTTGCAACCATGCCTGTACCGGCGTCTCCCTCAGGCGGGCAGAACGGAATCCCCGCCTTTAAAATTCCAGCCGGATCAAGCAGTTTTGCCCCTTCCGGCGTAAGCGTTCCCGCATTTTCGCCCGCGCTTAAAACACTGGGCAGAATATCCGTGATTTGCCAGTTGAAATTTTTGGAAGAGACGAGCTTGTCAAATTGATTTAACATCCTCGCATTGTAATTATTTGTGCCGCTGTCCACCGGAAAGACGCCGGAAGCATCGCCGATGCCGAGTATCTTTTTCCCGGTGAGCCTCCAATGCACAAAGCCGGCAAGCGTGGTCATAAAATCAATATCTTTTACATGAGGTTCTCCGTTCAAAACCGCCTGATACAAATGGGCGATGTTCCAGCGCTGAGGTATGTTAAATTGAAATTCTTCCGTAAGCGAAAACGCCGCCTTTTCCGTCATCGTGTTGCGCCATGTGCGGAAGGGGACAAGTTGATTGCCGTTTTTGTCAAAAACGAGATACCCGTGCATCATGGCTGAAATGCCGATGGCGCCGAATGAAGAAAGGCGAAGACAATAGCGTTTTTTAACATCCTCTGACAAATTCCTAAAGCAGTCCTGCACTCCTGCCCAAACATCATCCAAACGGTATGTCCATATTCCGTCTTCCAGCCGGTTTTCCCAGTTGTGGCCGCCGGAGGCAACTGGCGAAAAATTCTCATCAATTAATACAGCCTTAATCCTTGTAGAACCCAATTCAATTCCGAGGGCTGTTTTATTTTCAATGATTAATTGTTTCGCATCCATGATTTCTTCATATTACAATGACAATGCAGACAGGTCAAATAAATAAGTTAACCTATGCTCCAAATGCGCCGATAATGAAGCGGAAGATTACGCCCAAAATTGGGGTTAGCATGAAACTTCGTTTCATGTTCGAATATACATCATCGCTCACGCGATGTAATGAGAAGGTTAACATTTTGCATAAAAGATTTGCATATTCTGACATTCTGACGCCAAAAGGCATAAAAACACATGCGCGTGCAATGCCTTCTGTAGAAAACCTTAAATCAAGATTTTATGCTGATTTGGGGTTTCGATTCCGCTTCATAGCCGTTGCTTTGGCGGCTTTTCTGGCAGTTTGCGCTTTGTTGCTGGCGCTGTCCCTGATTACAGCCCTGTTCAACATCGGCTCTTTTCCGGCAGCGCTAGGATTGTTTTTTGCCCGCTCTTTCGGGATATTGTCTCTGCTGATTCCTGTGTATCTGGCTTACGCCGCTCTTATCCTTGCCGATCCCCGCTGGAATCCCGGGCGGATTTTTATACTGAGCGCCTGTATCTTCCCGTTTATGACTCTAGTGGGAGGGTTTGTTCTTACCAGAGATTTTGAGTTTCAGGTGCAGCAGCACGCGTTTTTGAACTTTACCGGAAAAACCGGTTTTCAGCTCATCATGATTTTTATTACTGTGCTGGAAGTGCTCTGTATCAGAATCTTGAAAAATAAATTTTTCAAGATTAATGAACGGATAAACAACCGTATTGATAACCGCAGTCTTTTTCTGCTTCCCCCTCCGAAACCGGCTGCTAAAACCGTGCAAAAAGTTGAGCCTGTTTTGCCGCAGCCTCACGAAGAAACGATAATTGATATTGATGATGACGACGAATCAGTAGATGCCGAAGAAGCCATATCAAAAAAGAAAACGCCGCAGGATAAAACCGGAATTACGCGCGCAATTGAAGAGGCTGAAGCGGCAGCTGCGATTCAAAGCGAACAGGCGCGGAAAAAAGCCGTTCACTCAGGAGGGTCGCGATTCAAAAAATACAAAGTGCCTGTTGATATTCTTAACGAATATCCCGATGGCGAGTACTGGATCATCGATCAGGCGACAAGAGATGCCGCGGTGGCCCTGAAGGAAACGTTGGAAGAATTTAGAATACAGGCTGAGGTTACCGGAATCAGGAAAGGGCCAGTCATTACCATGTTTGAGATTCTGCCCGCGCCCGGCGTCAAACTATCCAGAATTGTCGGCTTACAGGACAATATCGCCCTGCGCCTTGCTGCGTCTTCGGTGCGAATTGTCGCGCCCATTCCCGGAAAACACGCGGTGGGGATTGAAGTTCCCAACGCAAAACGGAACATTGTCTCATTCAAGGAAATCATCGAAGGGGAGCTGGAACGCGAAGGTAAACGCATGGAAATTCCCGTTGTTATGGGAAAAGATATAACAGGCGAAGCGCAGACAGTTGACCTCGTTCAGATGCCCCATCTGTTAATTGCCGGAGCTACCGGTTCGGGGAAATCAGTCTGTGTCAATTCAATGATCCTTTCAATCCTTTACCAGCTTCATCCTGCCGATTGCAGACTCATCCTTATTGATCCGAAAATAGTTGAGCTTAAACTGTACAATGACATCCCGCATCTTTTAACGCCTGTCATTACCGAGCCTAAAAAAGCGTTTCAGGCTCTTCAATATTGCATCTATGAAATGGAACGGCGTTACGCCTGCCTTGATTCAGTGGGAGTACGCGACATTCGCAACTACAACAAACGTATAAAAGAAAAAAATATCGCGCAGGAGCACATGCCCTACATTGTGGTGGTTATTGATGAATTCGCCGATTTAATGACAACCACGGGCAAGGAACTTGAATCTACCGTGGCAAGACTTGCCGCGATGAGCCGCGCTGTGGGCATCCACCTTGTTCTCGCGACCCAGCGCCCTTCTATTGATGTAATAACCGGCCTCATCAAGGCAAACATTCCAAGCAGGATTGCGTTCATGGTAGCGAGTAAAACCGACAGCCGGATTATCATTGATGCAGTAGGAGCTGAAAAACTTTTGGGAAAAGGAGATATGCTTTATGCGGGTGTCGTGGATCCGTTCCCCATCCGTATGCAGGGAGCCTTTATTTCCGAAGAAGAAGTTGAAGCGGTTGTCGAGCATGTCAAGAGTTTCGGCGAGCCGGAATATATTGACGATGATATTTTTTTTGAAGAAGACGAAGATGAAGAGAATCACGCATCGCTTTTTTCCGATGGCGGAGATCCGTTATACGAAAAAGCTCTGGAAATTGTAATGCAGCAGGGCAAAGCAAGCGCCAGCTACATTCAGCGCCGTCTTAAAATAGGTTATAACCGCGCCGCAAGGCTTGTGGAAGAAATGGAATACCGCGGAGTTGTCGGCCCCGCTCAGGGAAGCAAGCCGAGGGAAGTGCTGCACGGGGTTAATTAATATCGCGGCTGGTTGTACACCCTCACATAATCAACAAGCATTTCATCTTCTGTGAAATTCGCGGGGATTTTACCTGCCCACTCTGCGCTTTCCACCGTCAGCTTTATGTAGTTGGGGTTTTGATTTATGCCGCTGTTATTAAATTTCGCGCCGCCGTCAACCCGCCAAAATATTTCCCCGTCAACATAAAACACATATTCCGAAGGCGACCAATCAACCGCGAAGGTGTGAAATTCGCCGTCATAAATGTTTACTGCGGGAAGTTTTGAGGAATCGCTGCCTGTGGATTTATGTTTGTCGCCGTAACCGTTCCAGTGCAGCGCTGCGTTATAGGCGTTTTTGGGATTTTCAATAGTTTCGACAATATCGATCTCAGTGCCGATTATCCCTACATCGGTAAGAATGTGCTGGGTCGGACTCATCAGCCAGAATGCCCCCCATGTTCCCTCAACTTTTGGGAACTTAATCCTCGCTTCGTAGAAACCGAAACTGTTGTCAAATAACGTATAACGATCTTTCTTCTGAGTGCGTATGCCACCGGTACGAATCCAGTTGTCTCTCACTTCTTTTTTGCCGGATTTGGTTTTACCGAGCGCCGGGTCGCGTGTAAGTTTTATGCGTAACAGTCCGCCGCTTACTGAAACCATATCGTCTCTCCATGAACTGCGCCCCTGCCTGTCCCACTCAGGGCATAAGCCCCATTTCGTTTGATCAAGCGAGTTTCCATCAAACTCATCAGAGAAAATAATTTTTGCCTCGGCGTTTGTTTCCGCTGTTTTCTCAAAAACGATCTTTATGACAAGGCTGTCATTTTCATTTTCCGCGGTAATGGATGTTACGCCGTCCGTGGGCAGACCCTTTACATCGTTGACAGATAATTCTTTGAAAGTACGCTTCCTGTCCGCAGGATCAAGCTTAAGGATAGCTGTATATTGCGTATCCTTATCGAAGGTTTTATGCACTGCTGGCTCCCATTTGAGGGTCTGCGTAAATAATTCATCGGCTAACGATTCTCCCCGGTACGGATATTTGTAAAGCCCCTGAGGATAATTACCCGCCTGTGGGGTTTTAATGGTGTATACTTCCGGCGACAGAATCTGCAATTTACCGCCAAGGCCTGAGTTTGCCATAGAATTACACGAAACCACAGCCAAAAAGACAAAGCAAGCAGCTGCCGCTGTCATTGGAAAGAATTTGTTTTTGTTCATTGTATTTTATCTCCATGCAATATAGTATAGCATAAATTATGAAAATACTGGTTTTTGGTTCGTTGAATATTGATTTGATTTTTATGGTAGATCATATTGCTTCTCCGGGCGAGACCGTTAGCGGCAATTCGTTTATAAAAAGCGCTGGCGGCAAGGGGGCGAATCAGGCGGCGGCGCTGGCAAAGGCAGGAATGCCGGTATACATGGCAGGCAAGATTGGCCGCGACGGAGAATTTTTAGCGGAATTGCTGGAATCATACGGTGTCAATACCGGCGGAATTGTAAGATACGAAGGAGCGACCGGCCAGGCGATTATTCAGCTTGATCACAGCAGACAGAACGCCATTGTTCTGTACTCCGGTGGGAACGGTGCGATCAGCGCAGATGAAGTAACGGCGGCATTGAACGAATTCAGCGCAGGAGATTTAGTTGTTTTGCAAAATGAAATTTCCTGTCTGCGGGACATTATGGAAGGCGCAAAGAAAAGAGGAATGCGTATCAGCTTTAATCCCTCACCCTGTAATGAAAAAATAGCTGAACTTCCCCTTGAGCTTGTTGATATTTTTTTTGTTAACGAAATCGAAGGCGCCGCCCTTGTATCCATGCCGCCGCGCCTGCCGTCTGAAATACTGGACAGGCTTGTTGAATGTTTCCCCTTAGCTGAAATTATTTTAACTGCGGGGAAGGATGGCGCATATTACGGCTGCGGCACATACAGGGCAAAGGGCGATATCATTGACACACCTGTTGCCGATACAACCGGCGCAGGCGACACTTTTACCGGCTATTTTTTGGCTGCCCGTGAAAAAGGCATGCCGGTTACTCAGGCATTAGCCGCAGCCTGCAAAGCTTCCTCCATTGCTGTTTCCCGCATGGGAGCGATGGAATCGATTCCTTTTGCCGCTGAGGTATTTTGTGACTAGCGGTATCAGTCAACCCTGTTTTGTAACCGGTGATGCCATTGCCTTACTTACCGTATCCCTACGCCGCGTTAATCTGTATTATTCGCGTCTGCGCCGCGGCGCGTTTTTTTATCTCCATGCACAGGACGCCGTTTTTGAAAGATGCGCTCACCGCTTCTGGATCGGCGTTTTCCGGCATCTTGAAGGCGCGGCGGAAAGAACTTACCCTCCGTTCGTGCAGAAGGTAGTTGACTTCATCTTCGGTCTTTTTTTCCTCTTGTTTGGAAGTGATGGAAAAGCCTGAACCGTCAACATGGATTTCGATGTTTTTTTCATCGTAGCCGGGCAGCTCCATCTCAAGAACATAGGCGTTCTCAGTCTCCCGGATATCCACCGCGGGCATAGATTTAAATATCTTTGCCGCAGGAGCAAAAGATGTGTCCCCAAAGAAGGGGGCGAAGCAGCGGTCAAAATCGCTCATGACGTTTTGGATTGCGCTGGGATGGATGGTTAATGTTCTCATACCATATCTCCTTAATAATCCGGCGGGATTTTGGCGGAAATGGCAAATGCCTTGGTTCAACGAACCTTCCCCCATGAAGGCGGGTTTTCCACTCTTCCTCGTCGATGGAGATATACTAGCAGGAACTGTGCCAAGCTGCATTTTCAATACTATTGCGGCAAAAAAAGGAGATAATGACACGGTCAGAGCAATATCATAATTAAACTGTGTCAAAATGACGCAAATGTTGCAAGCCCGACTGTGGTTTTTCGCAGCCTAGCCCGCAGGGCGTACAATTACCGTCCTGTTAGGCTACGCGTTGGCTTTACAGATCTATTTCCTATTCTGAAAATAATTCATATTGTGTAAATAATCTATCACCAGTATCAGGCCCTTTACCATCTTTTACAACAGACATCTTTGAACCTTTAAAACTTTTTTCAGAGATACGAATGGTGTATAAAAATTTGTTTTCAAATTTATATACCGCTTTTTCAGATAGAACATTTGATGCAAAAAATATTTTTTTACTATTTTTCATAGTTTTTGATAATTTTAATATAATATCACCTGTATTAATTACAGCATCTATCAATACTATGTCATTTTCAAGAATTTGTATCCAGTTACCTTTTTCTTTATTCCATTGTTTTTCGTCAGAATAAAATAAAACAGATATTTTTTTACCTAATTCTTCTAACTCGTCTGCGATCCCCATACCGAAACAAAGACCTGCTCGCATTAATACAACTAAAGTAATATTATCATTTAACAAATCATTAATCATTCTCTTTGCCAATATCTTTCCTAACCCATAATGGGCTTTACGCAATTGCAGACCATTAATATGGGAGTCACTTCTACATACAGTAATAAGAGATTCAAGTTCACTGTTTTTTTCAACATCAAGAGAAATTATACTCATAGAAACAGGCTCCTCTTCATAGGTACATCTTCATAATAAAGCTCGCTGTATTCAAGTTGCATCATTTCTGTCTTGGTATTCAAAAGATAATTTTTTATCGTTTCATTAATCTTTTCTTGGGCAACGATAAAACTCTTATCGGCTTCATTTAGCATATCCATATCAACCATCGAATCGCCGACAGCAATTACATATTTTCCACTTTCACGCAGAAATTTAATCAAATAAAACTTTACCGCTCTTGAAACGATAAAATCATCAGTTTCTAAATTACTACCGCCTACAATAATATTAGGAAATTTATATTCTTCCTGTATTTTTTCCCATGTTCTCAAAATGCCAGAGGTTATCCCTATGGACAGATAAGCATCGCCGTTATGTTTTACATCCTCAATAAGCGGTTTATTCAAAATGGCTGTTTTTGATGCATGATCACTTGCATATTCATATAATTGTAAATCTTTTTCCGCATATAATTTTGCCACTCGGAAAAACTGATATGCCGAATAATATTCGCCACTGAATATTTTTTTAAGTTTATTTTTATCTATATTCATTGAAGCACAAAAATCATAAGTTGTGTCGTTATTAGAAATTGTCCGATCACAATCAAGAATGACTATTTTTTTATATTTACTAATGAGTTCTTTGTGTTTACAGATTATATGTTTTGCAATATCTTTTGAGTCAAGTAATATATCATGTGTTTCCAATAGTATTTCTTCAAAAAAATCCGTGCAATCATCTATGTCATTATCTAATACAACAAATTCTTTGTTATTAGCAAGACATATTTTACGTAATGATTGCATCTCAAATTCTTTCCATTTGTCTATTTTATCTTCAGACATAAATGCAACATCTTTTTTATTAGCGTCTAAATTTGCATATTTTATAATAACATTTGCTGGTGTATCAAGATAAAAGAAAATGTCATACGCATCTCTGTCTTTATCAGTAAAAGCTATTTCAAATGATTCGTTTTTACAAAAACAAAAATGGCCATCAACAATTTTATGCTTATAACCATTCTTCAATGCAACAAGTTCATCATGAAACATTTGACGAAGGTGGTTTTTTTGATTTTCATTGGTTTCGTTAAGAGGGATACCATATTCATTATGTGATAACTTATTCAGACTTTCATATCCATTCACATGAAATATAGTTTTTGCTACTTTACCGTTAATATTATCAAGAAGATGATCTATAAGATAATTTTTCCCACAACGTGATATGCCGTACAATGCAATATTCATAAATCATTCCTATTCAAAATATGTTTGTTATAATAACATTCGCCATCTTTTACTGGACTGAATTTTTTCAATACATTAGCAATTTTAAAAAAACTTGTATTAAAATCAGCAATTTTATAGGCATCATTCTTATAGAATCTGCTACAAGGATATATTCCTTGTCTTGTAATAAATATATTAGTACGCCCAACACCGCACAACTGTCCATATGTAAGGCAATCGTAGCTTTTTTTTGGTCTACCTTGACGAAAAACAATGGCTTTTGTATCACAGACATATTGTAGAAAGTCTTGATATTCTCGATGATTAATCATCAAATCCTTATCTTCTGCATCAATGAGTTGGGAAAAGTTAATATTTCTAAAATTATGTTTTATATAATATCTAGCAACAGTTTCTTTGTTGTTAATAGTTTTTCGGCTCACTGTACAGTTAAGAACAGGTCTTTCATGGAAAATAGACTCATATAACTTTATTCCGTTTAATGTTTTATCATATTTTTCCTTGCCGTAATTATGTAATTCCTTATGACCGTCCAATGAAAAATTCAGTTTAATTAGTTGTTTGTATTTATGGAAAAATAAAAGCATTTCTTCATTGACAAGCGTACCGTTGGTTACAGTGTAAAACGCCAATATATTATCCGCATCTTCACGTTTCGTATATTCTATTATATGTTTTATTTTTTCAAAATTCAAAAGTGGCTCGCCAGCGCCAACTATCCCCATTTTGAACATAGACAAACCATTCTGTCTTGAATACCCAAGAATATTATGTAAGATAATGGAAATATCGTCTTCACTTAACATTTCATCACTGTTTATGAGGTTCCTCTGCCTAAAATAACAATAACAGCAGTTCAAATTACATTGATTATTGACTGACAAACAAGCTCTATCTATCATTACATTCTATCCTTAAAAAGATTATATAGATCAAGGCTGTTTTTTTTGTTTGGTTTAATGTATTCAACAGCTTTTTTATTTTCCCATGAACGAATGTGTACATCTGCCTTTTTTATTATTAAGTCGGCTACATCCAAATGACCTTTAATACAAGCCTTTATCAATGCTGTAAAACCATTTTTGTTATCCTGTTGATTTAGACACGCTCCTTGTTCAATAAGAAATTTAACCCCACCAATGAAACCGTGCCATGCACAGACCATAAGTGCTGTGTTTCCTTTATTATCTCCTTTACTCCCAACATCAATATCAGCTCCTTCCTCGACTAGTAATTTCATCATATCCAATCTTTCCATTTGGGCTGTATGAAGAAGCGGAGTAAATTTATATTTATAATGATCATGACAATCCAGATCAATACGTCCCTTGTATGTTTCCATTAAATAATTGATTATGTCTATATTTTTATACCTTACTGCCTGAATCAACGGCGTATATCCTATTTCTGGATCAACATAATTTATGTTGATTTCCGGATCGTATTCCATAGCTTGCATCTGTTCCCATTTTTTTTCTTTTAGCAGAGACATGAATTTTTGTGTTTTTTCTGTATCGTACTCATTCTCATTATCATGGAAATGTGTTTTGTAAGTATCGTAACCCAATAAAACAAGATTGCTACGTTTTTCATTTACCAAAAACGAATACCATATATCAACGGCAAATACATATATTTTATCTGAAAAGTTTCTTCCAGCACGTTCAATAGCAATATTCGCAATTTGAACATCATGCTTATCATTTATGTTTTTCGATAATGTAGATTGTATAATGAGTTTCTTGTTTTCTCTTTTTATCTCGCCTATATAATGCATAATCAAAGCAGCCTGTCGTTTAAGCCATGGTTTTGCGTTATCTTTTTGATTATTTAACTCATCAATAACAATTTGTGGGACAATAATCTCGTCAAATTTTTTCATGATCTCTCTGATAATGTCAGGACGTTTGATAAGCATAGAAGTATCAATTACTGCAACACGCTTTCCAGAGGCTTCATTATTTACCAGAATATCAATTGACACATTTAATATTTGAGCAAGTCTTGCAAGTTGACTTGTTGATGGCTCGCCTATACTGCGCTCCCAATTGGAAATAACTGGACGGGCGATATTCAATTTTGACGCTATATCATCTTGAGACATATTCAATTCCTTCCTCAAGCGTCTGATATTGGAACTGACATTATTCATTACATTTGATACCACTTAATCTTTCCTTACTTTGAATATGTAATAAGGATATACCTTTTTCATCATATATGTCAATTGATTTTCATAATTTGTAACAATATTTTACATATGTAATACATTCTTACATAAAAAACAAATATTTATGTTTTAGGGTTATTATTTCAAGAATCATTTTTTGTATTTTCTTGGTATTTTGCCAACGTGTTGCCTCTCTTGCCTTTATATCAATAATTGCCGGTTCATAAAACCTGTTGAAAAAGACCGGACTTAACGATATTCTCCATATTATCAGGAAAATCACGGAGGAATACCATGCAATACGGTTATTTTGATGATGAAGCGCGAGAGTATGTCATTACCCGCCCGGATACCCCCTATCCCTGGATTAACTATCTGGGTTGTGAGGATTTTTACGGCCTGTTTTCCAATACATCAGGCGGCTATTGTTTCTATCGGGACGCGCGTATGCTGCGCCTGACCCGCTACCGCTACAACAATGTGCCCACTGATACCGGAGGCCGATATTTCTACCTGAAAGACGGCGGCGATGTATGGTCGCCATCCTGGATGCCGATGAAATCCGATCTTGCAAAATACGAATGCCGCCACGGGATGGGCTATTCGCGTATTTCCTCCGCGCGAAACGGTTTGGCTTATATTCAAGTCTCGTTTGTGCCGCTCAAGGATAATTGCGAAATACACAAAATCACGCTAACTAACGAATCCAAAGCCGGCAAGGATGTCGATATTTTTTCATACATCGAATTTTGCCTGTGGAACGCAAATGACGATATGACGAACTTCCAGCGGAATTACAGCATCGGCGAAGTCGAGATTGAAGGTTCGCGCATCTACCACAAAACCGAATACCGCGAACGGCGCAATCATTACGCAGTGTGGGCGGTCAATGTTCCGGTTGAGGGATTCGACACCGACAGGCAGACTTTTCTCGGTCTTTACAATGGCTATGATCACCCTCAGACGGTGTTCACCGGAAAAGCGAATAATTCAGTCGCCTCAGGCTGGGCGCCTGTTGGCTCTCATCATATCAAGGTTAAACTTGCCGCAGGTGAATCAAAATCATTTGTCTTTGTGCTGGGCTACTGCGAAAATCCCGAAGATCAAAAATTTGAGAAGCCGGGCATTGTCAACAAAAAGCCAGCCAACGCGCTCCTTGCTAAATACAATACGCCTGAAGCGGCGGACAAAGCGCTTGCCGCGCTGAACGATTACTGGACGGCATTGCTCAGCCGCTTCACCGTTGACGCCGAAGACAAACGCATGGCGCGCATGGCGGGTGTGTGGAATCAGTACCAGTGCATGGTAACGTTCAATATGTCGCGCAGCGCGTCATACTTTGAATCGGGTATCGGGCGCGGCATGGGCTTCCGCGATTCGAATCAGGACCTGCTTGGCTTTGTACACCTTGTGCCGGAACGCGCCCGTTCGCGTATTCTTGACATTGCGGCAACGCAGCTTCCCAACGGCGGCGCGTATCATCAGTATCAGCCGCTCACAAAGCGCGGCAACAATGAAGCCGGTTCCGGTTTCAACGATGATCCTCTGTGGCTGATCTGCGGAGTATCAGCGTACATCAAGGAAACGGGCGACTTCGGTATCCTCGATGAAAAAGTCCCCTTTGAAAACAAGGAAGAACTCGCCGATACGCTCTTCAATCACCTGAAGCGTTCTTTTGACTACACCCTGACAAACGTCGGCCCGCACGGGCTGCCGCTCATTGGCCGCGCCGACTGGAACGACTGCCTGAACCTCAATTGTTTTTCCAAAACGCCCGGCGAATCTTTCCAGACCACAGCCAACTTTGAAAGCGGCATCGCCGAATCAGTTTTAATCGCGGCGATCTTCGCCTTTGTCGGCCCGGATTATGTTGAGATTTGCCGCCGCACAAATCGCGCGGAAGAAGCTGGTCGCGCCGAAAAAGCAATCGCCACCATGATCGAAATCATCAATAAACACGGCTGGGACGGCAGCTGGTTCCTGCGCGCCTATGACGCTCACGGCAAAAAAATCGGCAGCCGTGAATGTACAGACGGGCAGATTTTTATCGAGTCCAACGGATTTGCGGTGATGGCGGGCATCGGGCTGGAAGACGGGCGCGCGGAAAAAGCGCTCAACTCGGTAAAGGAAAAACTCGACACCCCGTACGGCATTGTGCTGCTGCAGCCCGCGTACAAGGAATACCACATTGAGTTAGGTGAAGTTTCGTCCTATCCTCCTGGTTACAAGGAAAACGCCGGTATTTTTTGCCACAACAACCCCTGGGTTACCATTGCGGAAACAATGCTGGGACGAGGCACACGCGCCTTTGAAACCTATACAAAGATTTGCCCCGCCTACCGCGAAGACGACAGCGATCTGCGGCGCATGGAACCGTATGTTTACGCGCAAATGGTTGCGGGAAAAGACGCGGTGCGGCACGGTGAGGCGAAGAATTCCTGGCTGACGGGAACCGCCGCGTGGACATTCGTCAGTATCTCACAATATATTTTAGGAGTGCGCCCGGTCTTCGATGGTTTACTCATAGACCCCTGCATTCCGGCAAGCATGAAAAAGTTTTCCATTACCCGCTATTTCCAAAACGCGTATTACCGCATCACCGTGGATAACAGTGCAGGCGTGGAAAAGGGCGTCAAATCCGTTACCCTGGATGGCAAACCATTATCCGGCGCGGTACCTGACGCCGAGCCCGGAGGGCGAAGGTTCCCGCCCGTGTTGCCCGCGTTAAAAGACGGAAAAACCCATGAAGTCATCGTAGTAATGGCATGAGGAG
Organism: Treponema sp.; assembly: GCA_031256035.1. Classification (GTDB taxonomy): domain Bacteria; phylum Spirochaetota; class Spirochaetia; order Treponematales; family Breznakiellaceae; genus WQXQ01. The sequence continues at coordinate 23,078 of JAIRRJ010000052.1, forward strand.
AAAAAATACAAAAACCGCTTGACAAAATATCTGAAATGGGTATATGTTTATTTTACCGAAGTATTTCGGATACAGTTTTGGAGGATTTCCTGGATGATCAGTCGTAGTTTTGTTCCGGCAAGTGTTCTCTCTTTTTCTTGGTGGCGCCCCATTACTACTCGAATGATTGTCGGTGGAGTGGGCTAGAGCTGTAAACAAGGCAAAAGCGTGCACTCGCAGTAACCGGTAATCGGTTGCTGCGAGTTTTTTTTGGCCTAAAAAGGAGTTTTTATGAACGATACCAGTTAAACTAATCGTGCAGAAAGTGCGAATGTCAAAATTACCCAAAAATCGAATGTTATTCGATTGTATTTATTTTTTGTTTAGGAGTACACATTATGTCTAAAAAAATCCCAACCCGAATTTATTTGTCCGAAGATGAGATGCCCAAATTCTGGTACAACCTGAGGGCGGATATGAAAGAAAAGCCGGATACTCTCCTGCATCCGGGAACATTGCAGCCTGTAACTGCCGCCGACATGGCGCCTGTATTTTGCAAAGAGCCGATTAATCAGGAACTGGATGAGACTACCCGCCTTGTTCCCATTCCAGACGGTATCAGGGAATTCTATATGGCGTACCGGCCTGCGGCGTTGATCCGGGCGCATTATCTGGAGAAGGTTCTGGAAACTCCGGCGGAGATATACTACAAGTTTGAGGGAACGAATACTTCCGGCTCGCATAAACTCAACTCGGCAGGACCGCAGGCGTATTACGCGAAAGAGGACGGCCTTGACTCCCTTACCACAGAAACCGGCGCGGGACAGTGGGGAACGGCAATGGCAATGGCTTGCGGCTTTTACGGCCTTAAACTGACTGTTTACATGGTGAAGGTCAGCTCCGAGCAGAAGCCCTATCGCAAAGCCCTGATGGAAGCGTACGGCGCAAACTTGATTCCCTCCCCGTCCAATACAACAGAGGCAGGGCGGAAGATTCTTGAACTTGATCCCAATACCGGAGGCTCTCTCGGCTGCGCTATATCCGAAGCGATTGAAGCAGCGGTCAAGACCAACAAGTGCCGTTATGTGCTAGGCAGCGTTTTGAATCATGTGCTGCTCCACCAGTCAATTATCGGGCTGGAAGCCAAGACCGCGCTGGACAAGTACGGAATCAAACCCGACATAATCATTGGCTGCGCGGGCGGCGGTTCAAATTTGGGCGGCCTTATTTCTCCGTTCATGGGAGAAAAACTCGCCGGAAAATCAAAAGCCCGCTTTATCGCGGTTGAGCCTGCCTCCTGCCCGTCATTTACAAGAGGCCGCTATGCTTACGACTTTGGAGATACGGCAAAAACAACCCCGCTGATACGGATGCAGACGCTTGGTTCGGGCTTTGTCCCCTCGGCAAATCACGCGGGCGGCCTTCGCTACCACGGCATGAATTCCACCCTGTCGAAACTCTACCATGATGGTCATTTGGAAGCCCGCGCGGAGAAGCAGACAGATGTTTTTGACGCCGCTGTCAGATTCATGAAGGTGGAAGGAATCCTTCCCGCGCCGGAATCTTCACACGCAATCAAGGCTGCCATTGACGAAGCCCTTGAGTGCAAACGCACCGGCGAGAAAAAGGTTATCCTGTTCGGGCTGTCCGGGGTCGGCAATTTCGATATGACCGCTTACATGGCGTATAACAACAAGACGATGAGCGACTATATCCCAAGCGATGAAGACTTGCAGCGTGGCTTTGCTTCAATACCGGATATTCCGCAGAATAAGTGAATCAACTTGCCCTGTAGATTAGATACGTTTTTTTTGCAGGGCTAATCACTCAACAATAAATACCTTATTCCCCAGGTATCTTGCAAAGTTGTAGCATTCGCCGCGCGTTATAGTTCCAAACGAGTGTGAATATTGCAATGTTTTTATTTCTCTTGCGGTGTCGGTTAGTACACAAGAAGTGCTGTATCCTGAAGGCTCTCCGTTAATTGTTATTTCCAGCACAAAACGTGATGCGGCGCTTTCTGTAAATCCAGCGGCGGCAAGCGCTTTCACAAGATTTTTTTTGGACTTGGAGGCTTTTTCGCACAGGTTTAGATTTATCCGTACCGGCAGCGTGATGCCTGCCTGACGCAGGGCTCCGCGGTTAAGCGCGAACAGTTCTTCCGCCGCCTGAGGGTTTTTACGGTTCGCCAATTCCCTGTGGCAATGGGAGATCAATTCCCTTTCCCATACCGGATCAAACCCATCCAAAGCTCTGTTAATAAGGTTTTCCCTGCCCAAGAGAATTCCTTCTTCAAGATCGTAAGACGGTTCTGAAGCAGGGATAAGCGATGTTTCAAATTCACGCGCCTTGTTTAAATACACTATTGCGCGGCGCGGATAATCTTCAAACGCGTTGAAATACTGGAAAAGCGAATTGAGATGAGGGCCGCCTCCTTCGAAAACTTCTCCGCCGTACGCGTTAGCCGCCGCAAGGCAGTATTTCCGGTAAAGTTTCAGATTTACGGCGTGCCTGAATTTATACGAAATTGTTTTAGCCAGCGAGCGTATTTTTTCATTAGGTGAAGCCGTTGGCAAAAAGCGTTCGGTTTCTGCAAGCCCGGAATATGTTTTGTAAAGAATTTCGTGAATGTCCCTCTTGTAGCGGTCGGGATCAATGCCGAAGTTTAACATCCAGGAATGATCGCTCCCTTTCAGGCAGTCTTCCGCGTAAAGACGCGCTTCTTCCAGCCGCCCGGAAACCTGATAAACCTGTGCCAGATTCAATTTGGCAAGCGGGGAAGTATCTGTTTCGTAAGCCGCCTGATAATCCTTTTGGGATTTTTCCAGTTCAAGCTGGCGCATATAAAGTTCGCCTCGGGCAAGACGTCCGGAAGCGCGGTTTTGTGCGTTTAGCGAAGAATTGGTCGCGTCCATGCAAAGGTCATAACGGTAATAACGCGATTCAAGAATTGACAAATTGTACCAGGCTACGGCGGTAAACACACGGTCTCCGGCTTGATCGCCCATTGTTATCGCCTTGTTATACCAATATTTGCTCTCATCGTAACGGTACATATCGGAGTAGACAGTTCCCAGTGTCATGGCGAAATCGGCGTCATCGCCGAAACGGTCAAGCGCGGAAACAAGAAGCCACTCTCCGTCCGCGAGCCGGTGAACTTTAAAGTACATCCAGCCCAGGCTTCCGATAGCTTCCTTGTTGTCAGGTTCAAGTTCAAGGACACGCTCATAGTATTCCACAGACAGAGTATCGCGGTTTAAGTAACCTGCGGTTCGCGCGAGCCTGAGCAGGATAACAGGATTGTCAGGGCTGATCGCATCCGACTTTATAAACTCATCCCAGGCAAGTCCGAAAAGAGAGCGGTAATAATACAGATTGCCCAATGCCCAAGGGAATCGCGCGTCATCGGGGAAGCGTTCTACGCCCATCCTGTACAGTTCAATCGCCCGTTCCCACAGTTCGGCATATTCCGATTCGGATGCTTCGTCGAAAAGTGTATCCGCATCCCAATGATCTGCTTCACCAGACCGCAGGTCTGATTGCGCCTCTACCTGTGAACCCGCAAACAGGCAGACAAAAAGTAAAATTAAAAACTTGCCGTTGTTTTTTCCGGGGGCAAGCGCAAGCGGAGGAAAAAGCCAGCCTGAAATCCGCCGCAAGAGCGGGACATTCCTGCGGTATGAATCAGAAAATTTTTTATAATTTTCCAATTGCTGGTTGTAATCAGAGGCTGAATATTCCGGGGCAAAGCGGGCGGCTGCGGCATCCTGATACATGAGATAGACGCCTTCGTATTGCGGCTCAAGCTGCAAAGTCCATTCAGATTCTGTAAGAGAAAATCTGCGGCGCAGACCGGCAAAGCGCAGCAAGCGGCAGGTATGTTTGAATAACCTGATAGATTTTTTTCGCGGGTCGCGTGTCAGAAAAACAGATAAATATAAACCGCAGCGGATATAAAGAAACAGAACCGCCAGAAGCGCGGCAAGCATATAATGCCAATAATTGCACAGTATGTTGATTGTGTTATGTGTCAACAGACTGAGATTTGAACCTGTTGATGTTTCATCTTTGCCTTCCTTTATTTTTATTCCTGAACGGTTTTCCAGAATCTCCCTCATTAATTTTTCAAAAAGCATGGGATCAACACCTGATGAAAACTGGAATTCTTCGCCTTCGGCTAGATTTTCTGTGGTGGGATCGTATTCAATCCAGCCGTATCTTGGGAAAGCAACCTCTACCCATGCGTGCGCCATGTCGGAGCGCACCGGGTAATAATCAAAAGTGTTGGTGTCCGGGTCTACAAAAAAGCCGGCGGCTACACGGGCGGGAATTCCCAGAGAGCGCAGGAGGAGAGTCATCGCAAACGCATAATAGGAACAGTAACCTTTTTTTGAATTAAAAAGAAACCACCCAAGCTGATCTCCGTCAGGCGCTATGCCCGGTTTCAAACTGTAGCGGTAATCGCCGTTTTTCAAATATCTGTAAACCGCGACTACCTTGTCATTGTAACGTCTTGCATCTTTTGTGATTTCTTCGGCAAGCGCAAGAAGACGCTCATCGTTTCCGTATTCGGTATAAATTTTATATTCGTTCTCGCTTAAACCAAATTCTTCCGCTCCCGGCTGCACACCGGATGCCGCGCGGGAAAGATTCCAGTAATTCGCACTGCTTGCTGTGCTTTGCACCGCATAAGCTGAATTAAATGAAGAAGCGTCCCAATTTTCATAAGGGGTGATAGTAACCGGCTCTTTCATGCCGATAAAAGCGGCAGAGTCAAAGTTTACAATAAAGTATTCCTGGTTTACGGTTTTTGCCGCTTCAAACTCTTTTGGCTGAAGGGTAATCCGCCGGTCGGGCAGCCGCTGCGGATGAGTTTGTTCATCAAGTTCTTCGATTTTGAAAAATCCCTGCTTGCGCCCGTATCCTGAAAGCACAGACCGCCGCAGGAGGATATTATTCTCGTCATCTTTTTTTACGATCAGTATGAGGTCATTCTTCATGGAGATTTCGGATTCCAGCTTGAGGAATTGGGAAAAATCAAAACTAAACAGTTTTGGTTTTAATAAGCCTCCGCCCATTTCAACCGCCTGTTCCTGAAGCGGTTTCAGAAACAGGAATCCTCCCAGCGCAATTATTACCAGCAGCGCCGTTATGGCAAAACAAATTTCATTTACACGCAGCTTTGTTTCCGGCGGCATTGAAAAAAGCAGAGCCAGCGCCTGCAAAAAAACAACTCCGGCAAACAGGATGATCATAACAATCGGCCAGCGGTACAGTTCGATGTTGGATGTGCGGGCAATACTGAAAATTACAAGCAGAATTGCCGCGTCTGCAATGACCGATGCCCGCAGGAGTTTTCGCGAATGCATGGAAAACCATGATGTAACCGCAATCCAGTAAAACGGAAGGAGGGAGACAAAATTGTTCCGGTCAAGGTTCAATAACAATGAATCAAGAGCGATGGCGGGTTTATCCGAACTGCCGGGAATAAAGAGCCGCGGCATGGCGATCAACGCTCTTGCAAACCAGGGGATGAGGAATATTGAGATGAGGGCGGAAACGGGATTTACCGTTTTTCCGCTGCTCTTATAAACAGTCAGAAAAACAGCCGCGGCAAATCCCGCAAGCAGCGCGGCGGTAAAGACTTCAGTATCAGCAAGATCACCGGCAAGCAGCCTGAGCTGGAAAAGAACGGTGAAAAGCGCTATGGAACGGAAGATGATTGCGTTGCCGTAAACGGGGTTGAGGCTCAATTTAGGATTCGATTGATTCAAAATTCTTTTTGCCCCCGCCTAACTATAACGCTGGCGGTGTATTTTTGCAATGATGCCGCACAGTAGCGTGAGCTTCTTTTCGAATCAAACAAAAACGCTGTCAGCCGCCTTTGCGCTCAATAAATCTCAAAGTCAAAAATTTTTATGCTGGAAAGCCCTGTTTGATGTGGTCCTGATGATTTCGGATCGCTGTGATACATAAAACAAAAATTGTCAATATTGCTTTTATTGAATGATGTCATTTTCGACCAGCTTGGCTGTTTTAATTTAGAATAGGGGATGTCCACGGCAACCACTTTCCCTTTCTTTGTCGCGACCAGCGTTTGATAAAAGCTGTCGGTGACATCTTTTGTCGCTAGAAGAAAAATCCATGTTTTTCCGTTCCCCAATATCTTAAACCGCACGCCGGAACCTCCCCTCATCTTTTGCTGCAATGCATTGCTTATCCCGTAGAAAAGACCATATCTCCATCCGGTCATTGAACTTCCCAGATCAATATTCACAGTAAGCACCTCACGCTCATGCCCGTCAATAACTTCCCTTGCGATTGTGCGGCTTACAGTCGTATTTTTTTCCAGAGTTGCATTTTCTCCCATAATTCCATCAACCCACAAGATGTCTGCCAATACAATGGAATTTGCCGCCGGAGCATTCTTGGCGACCGGAGTACTCTTGGCTGACGGATTACTTTGAGAGGCGGGGACTGCTGTTGTTACCGGCCCGGTATACACGGTTCCGGTCAAAGCCGCAGACCGGCTGTCTTGCGCTACGTCAATATTCTGCATCCCCTGTATCTGGGCGGTTTCTACCGATATTGCCCTGATCCGCAGCCGGTATGTGCTTCCTATAGCCGTCATCGCGCCGGAGATTATTGTCTGCGCTCCAAGCATTTTACCGACAGATTGCGCAGTTTCATCGCTTACATCCCCCGACAACTGGAAATTCATTTCCTTGCGTATTGTTTCGAGGTTTGCGCGGTCAATAACAGAAAAGTTGCCGTCATTTACAATATAGCCGATTAACTCTTCAATAATATAATCAGACAACTGCGGCCAGTTTGAAGAAAAATTCAATACGACAAGTTTTGACTTTGCCGGCACTTTCAGGTTCAGATAACTGGTTGAATTTCTCAACGCCGTATCAAGCGACATCTGCGAAAACGCAAATACGGGGATGAAAACAGCAAAAATGCAAATTACAACAATTTTTTTCATTTTAACGATGCTCCTTGTTTGTGAGTATATTTGTTAACATATCATTTATGGTAATATAAATCAACATATCATTGGAAAATCACCTATGAATTTACCCAGATATTTATTTGGCTATAACAGAAATCGCCTGCGCTCTGACATTGGAACGCCTGTTGTATATGGAAACGCACCTTTCAGCCGCTTCCGCGCGCTCGGCAAAGACACTGTCTTTTTCGTTTTTATCAATTCCGTAGATGAACAAAATCTTAACCGCGCGGTTTGCGTTATTCGAAATAAAACGATCCAACGCCGATGATTCGCCGAATCCGCGTGCGTAAATTCTTGGCAGGGCGAAAATCGCTATCCCGAAGCCTTCTCCCGCAGCGGGCAAATCCGCAGGCGTGGTCAGGGGAATTGCCGGCCGGTTCGTCCATGGGCAAGCCCATGGACGGGCGAGAAAGAATCCCAGCTCGGCGGAAGTTAATGATGCGGCTGTTTTTTCAGATTGCCCGGTAAAACCTGTCTGCACATCTTTTTCTTTTCCCGCGCAGGCGGCGGCAAGCGCGTTTTCGCAAAGTAAATCCACAGCATAACGCGCCGATTTTGCGGTGTACAACTCGTCATATTGTGTGTCAATGAAAATGATCATGTTGGAATGAGGCGGCGGTTCACGCTCCCCTTCGCGGAGAATAAGTTCGCCGCCGTGTCCGTATAATTTCCAGTTGATGCGCCGGGGATCGTCGCCCGGTACATAAGGCCTGTGGTCGATGAGGTTGTCGCTGCGTTCAAAGGAGCGGTCATGCCTTTCGGTATTGCCGCCCTGCGCTTCAACCGGAACAGGCTCAATTGCCGCGTGCGGGCTTACAAGCAGCCGCGCTCCCGCCTGAGGGATGCGGAAAGCAAAATCAAAAAGACCGAGTATATCGAAAACGGCAAATTCATCGTAAGCGGAAAAATATGCGCCCCGCTTTTCTACCTGAAATGTTTCCTGCTGAGACAATCCTGATTTTTGTTCCGGCTTGAAACTGTATGCGGCAATTCTGCCGTCCCTTGTACTTAAGTGTATGCGGCATCGAACCAGTATGCCCGGAAACTGAAAGACTTTTTTGTTATGCGCGGGAAACTTCGTTGCATAATGCGCGGGAAACATCGTTGCATGATGTGTCATCTCTCTTTCCGAATAAAGAACTTGAGTCCATCCTCCGGCGGTGAGTTTTTCCGGGCTTAGGCGGATGGAAACCGTTGCCGCGCGGCGGCGGTGGATGACAGCCAGAAGCAAAGTCATCACAAGGCAATAAACCCAGGCTGCAAGGAAAACTGCTCCCGTCAGCGTAAGAACCAGTTCCCTTCTGAGAGTTCCCGCTGTGAAAGAAAGAACAATAATGAGCAGGACAAAAACGCCCATTGTCCTGAGTTTGAATGCTGCTTTGAATTCAGGTAGTCTTGATTCCATCGATTCTGGCATTTTGCAACGAAGTTACCCGCGCAAGGCATATATCCCGGACAAATTTGCCGCTATCTGATCTTGGATCGCGGAGTTTCACACGATGCGCAAGCACCGGCAGGGCGAGGATAGCGAGGTCTTCGTCAATAACATAATTCCTTCCCTTGACAAAGGCAAGAGCTTTGGCGGCTTCCAAAAAATGCAGTCCGGCGCGCGGGCTTGCCCCAAGGCTAAAACTTTTATGAATACGTGTGTCTCTGACAATGTCGGCGACAGCTTCCTTCAGCGCTTGGTGGCAGAACACCGCCGCCGCCGCTTTTTTCGCTGCCGTAAAATCCGCCAGGCGGATAACAGGCTCAAGTTTTGAGATGCCCGCTTCTGCGGGATTTTCATCCAGGATGGCAAGTTCCGCCTCACGATCAGGATAACCCAGAGACAACTTCATCATAAAACGGTCAAGCTGGGCAGCCGGAAGCGGAAAAGTTCCCTCGCTTTCTATCGGGTTTTCAGTCGCGATAACGCAAAAGGGTTCAGGCGGCCTGTGGGTGGTCTGCCCGATAGTAACCTGTTTTTCAGCCATGACTTCCAGCAGCGCTGACTGAACCTTCGGCGTTGTGCGGTTTATTTCGTCAGCTAACACAATGTTCGCAAGCACCGGGCCGGGAATAAAGCGGAACTTTCTTGTTTTTGGATCGAACACATCAACGCCGGTAATGTCGTAGGGCAGAAGGTCGGGGGTGAACTGGATACGCTTGAAATCCAGCCCCTTCTTGCCTCCGTCTATCAGTTTCGCGATGGTTTTCGCCACTGTGGTTTTTCCCAGCCCGGGATTATCCTCGATGAGTATATGTCCGCCCGCCAAAAAAGCCGTAACCAAAAGCTCAAGAAATTCTTTTTTCCCCTTGATGATTCTGCCCGCGCCTTCAAGCAGGGCTGCTGCCGCGGCTGTAGCCGAGTTATCCGCCTTCATGTTATTCCTCATTCAAATATTTGTCTGCGATTTTTAACAATACATCAATTTCAATTGGTTTGGGAATATGGCCGTTCATTCCCGCTTTCCGGCACTGTTCTACGTCTTCAGCAAACGCATTGGCGGTCATTGCGATAATAGGAATTCCCCGCGGATGCTTAAACGCAAAACCGCTCTCTTTTTCTTTTTTCTCAAAGGCGCGTATTGCCTGTGTAGCGTCATGACCGTCCATTACAGGCATTCGTACATCCATGAAGATCATGTCATAGCGGTTGGGGTCGGCGCAGAACATGTCAAATGCGATTTTTCCGTTTTCCGCGCAGTCAATGGTAACGTTGGTGTCTTCAAGAAGCGCCATGACAATTTCGCGGTTGATTTCGACATCTTCAGCTAACAGAAGCGTATGATCGTTAAAATGAAAATCAGACGGCGCTTTGTCTGCCTGTGATGCATGCAGCATTTCGTGCGTACCCGGATCAAAAAGCGCCCGCACCGTAAAGCAGCTTCCTTCGTTATGGGCGCTTTTTACGGTTATGTCGCCGCCCATAAGTTCGGCGAGGCTTTTACTTATTGCCAGCCCCAGTCCTGTGCCGCCGAAACGTTTAACGGTGCTTGAATCCGCCTGCACAAAGGCGTTAAAGAGCCGCGCCTGCTGCTCTTCCGTTATGCCGATGCCGGAGTCCTGCACAGCAGCCTCAATTTCTTCTTTTCCGCTGCTGTCGTGTTTCGCATATCTCAGCGCAAGATGAATCTCTCCGCTTTCCGGTGTAAATTTTACCGCATTTGAAAGCAGGTTGAGCAGTATCTGGGAAAAACGCATTTCGTCTCCGACTACCACTTCCGGCAAATCGTAAGCGAGGTCAATGGAAAACTTCTGCTTTTTTTCCGCAGTGCGCACGCCGATCATATTGCCGATGTTATTCGCCATAGTTTCAAGGGAAAACGGCTCATGAATCAGCTCAAACTTTTTCGCTTCAATCTTGCTCATGTCAAGGATGTCGTTGATGATTCCCAGTAGCTGCCGTGAAGCCAGCCCAATCTTATCAAGGCAGTCGTAGATGCGGCTCAGGTTATCCGAAGAACGCGCAACGGCTGTCATGCCGGTAACTGCGTTGATCGGTGTGCGAATCTCGTGGCTCATGTTCGCGAGGAATTCGCTCTTGGAGAGCGAAGCCTCCAGCGCCGCTTCGGAAGCGATTTCCAGTTCTCTGGTGCGTTGATGTACCAGTTTTTCAAGCCTCTTGCCCTCGCGGCGGTTGCGCTGGAACATAGTAAATACCAGGAACAGTACGCAAAAAAGCAGCGCCGTTGCGCCGATGAGCCAGGGGCGCTGCGCCTGAGCCATTTTGCGGCGGTAATCAAAAACCGTGCGTTCCCACCGGCTGCATATATCATCGGTATTTATCAGTTTTTGCGATTTGGAAATAATGGAACGCAGAACATCTTCGTTCACATTAAAACCGAAATAAGACTCTGATGGATGATTAAAGACGATGTTTGCCTTGAAACCCGGCAGTTCAAGGTAGTTCACGATTGCGAGTAACTGATTGCGTGTCGCCATAACCAGATCGACTTCGCCTTTTACAAGCGCGTCAAGCGCGGCGACAGTACTGGCGTATTCCACGGTATTCGTGTGCCGTGGAAACCACTGGCGGAACACATCGGCATAAGCGGAACCGGCAATGAGTCCTACGCGGGAGTAAAGAACCTGATTGATATTTATGTTCTCATATTCCACTGCCGAAAGCAGCGTATAGAAATCCTGCTGATAGGGCGTATCCGCCCAGAGGAATCGCCCCACCCGGTCGGGATGCCAGACCAGTTCCGTAACCATTGCAAGCCTGCCGTCTTCCAGCATCTGCAAAAGATCAGTCCATTCGGTGTCATTGGAATGGTCAATCACAAAAGAAAGGCCGGTGTACTGTTCAAGTTCCTGCAATATGTCAATGGTGATGCCCTGCCATTCCTTTTCGTGATGATTGAAAAATGACACGGGGTAGTTGTCATATTCGGCGCCGATTTTCACCGCAGTATCCGGCGTACTGTGCAGGCGGATGTATTCCCTTTCTTCTTCTGTTAGCTGCATAACAAGCCGCTGCCGCAGATAGTCCCTGTAACCCTGATTGTACAGTCTGGCAAGATGATGCACCGCGCCCGAATCAAGAGCCTTCTGCACAACGGAGACAAGCGGCTCAAGCTCATTGTTCTGCGTGGTCAGAGACACCGGACCGTATATCAGAGGGAAAAAATCTTCGGCATTTATGTCGCCGTAAGAATCGAAAGCAGCCTCCGCGGGGCCGTCCCCGAAAAATGCGTCCGCTGCCCCGCTTTTGAGCGTCCGGTATGCGGCGTCGTAGTCGCCGACAAACAGCGGACTAAAACCATCAGACAAATACGGCTCAACTAAATCACGGGTTGTAGTGCCTTCAAGAAACGCATAGCGCAGAGGGCGCGCTTTTTCAATGCTCGACAGAAGTTCGCCGCCGGCAATCCGCATGATCTTTATGGGGCGCTCCGCTATCGTGTCGGTCATAAAATATGTTTTCCGCCGTTCGTTCGTGGCGGTAAGTTCGCCGGTAAAATCTGTTGTTTTGGACGACAGACCGGCGACAAGTTCGTTCCATTCGGCAATTTCCGGCGTGAACGGGATTCCGAACAGGCCGGAAAGCCATCCGCAGAACAGCGAGGCAAAACCGCCGATGCTTTCGTCCTCGTTCCAGAAAGCCTCAGTGGAATAGGTCATCCCATATACAAAACCATCCCGCCGGATTTTAAGCTTTTCTATAGCGTCAATTTCTTCCGTTGTTATACCCGGTATCTCGCGGTATGTGGCATATTCGGCGTATTTTGCAATAGTTTGTTCTTTCTGTTTTTCGCACCCTGCCAAAACCAGGAAAAAGGCAATACACACAAATTTGAATATCAGGAGACGGTAATCCCTATTCATAAACTATAAAAGCATTATATGTTAGTTAAGGTTATCTTGCCAATAGACAATAATGTGGTATAATCAGGATATGGCGGAGAAAGATACCGTTACCCCCGCTTCCAAAATCCTGACGAATCCTGACGGCTCAGGCGTTAACAGGGCATATATTGACATAATGCTCCAGGATGATACTCCCGTTCTGTGCGTTAACCGCGGTACACAGAAAAAGCGGCTCATGCCTTTCAAGGTAATGTACGGCAACAATACTAATTTTTGGGAGAAAGGCGGAGATTGGGAATATTATTTTATGGGAGAGGACCTTGCAAAAGTCAAGGAAAAAGCCGTTACAAAAACCGGCGCATGGGACAGCATACCGGTAAAAAAGAAACCCTGGGAAAAGGAAGAGCACTCTTCACCCCAAGGGTTCGGAGACGACTACACCGCCATTGCCGCACTTTCTGCTGCGGAAAAAATTCAGTATCTGAACAATAACAAACAAAAGCTTAACACCCTCCTTGCGCAGAAAAACAAGGACAAAGAAGTTGTTACCGAAGCGCTTGTTGATACCACGCGGGACGCCGCCATCATTAATCATGCGGTTTTGGAAGAAGCCATGCGCATGGGAGACGATGAGGCGAAAAAAACCACACAGGACCTTGTTGATACTACCCATGAAATGATTAAGTCCTCTACGCAGCTTTTCTCCGAAGATGTTTTTAACAATGAACTGATGAATACGCTTGTGCAGAAATCAAACGGCACGATTGTCCAGCACATGACCAGAGTGTACCTTAACGGGATTGCCTTTCTTTCGTATTATAACAACCTTGTTTCATCATCAAGCGCGATCAATAAAATACGTGTTTCTTTTAACACAAAATACCGTAATTATTACCGCACTCTGCTTTCGCACATGCCCATAGAGGACGTTATCCTTGAGCGGATTTTTTACGGAGGCATGAGGGCGATAACCCCCGATCTATTTTTCAATTGGGCTGTAGGTTTTCTCATTCATGACATCGGAAAAGCTTCCGCCGTGCAGTACCATGAAGGCGAAGCCGCCTACGACCGCAGCATTGTGATTGAGCACGTAAAACAGGGCTACACATCCATAATGAACAAGACAAACTATCCCAGAGAAGCGAGCCTCATCACCGGCTATCATCACGAATATTACGGCGATCCCGAAGGCTACGGTTATTTTCGCGCATACCTTGAGTCGTACAGAAAAGCGAACCCCAATGTTAAACAGGATTATTGTATTTCATACGAACTGGCGCCCATTCTGGATTTCCATGCGCTTGCCTACTTCCCCGCGAAAGTGCTGGAAATAATTGATGTATACGACAGCGTTACAGACCCTCACCGCGTTTACCGCAAAGCGCTTACTCCCGAACAGGCGATTACCATGATGCGCGAAGAATTCATCGATAAGCGCCTGAAGGTAGACCCGATCCTTTTTGACATCTTCGCCGCGTTCATCAAGGAAAAGCATAAGTAAACGGTTCGGAACCTGCGCAAGCGGTATGCTCGGTAGATACGGATGAGTATTTTAACTATAATTTAATGTGCTGCAATGCAAGTGAAATAGCAGAAAAATCCAAACTGGTTTTTAGTATCAAACAGCTGTCGCCTTTTGGCATTGTAGTAAAATCGGCGGATGGATTGGACTACTCTCAGGGCTGCCTGCGACAAAGCAGAAAACCTGTGCCCATCCGTCTACCGGAATTATACTACGAAATATCCTGAGTGTCAAATAATAAACAAGGAGCAACACATGAAAACAAATCAATCGTTAGGATTACTGGACTTTGTCTGCTTGCATTGGCGGTGTTGAACCAGTGGTTCGCGGTCTGTGCAGGTGGGGAGAGGTCATTTGACAACATTGGTAAGACTGGGTTAAAATGATGATATAAAGAATCTCAAACATTCTTGAGGAGTGATTATGAATCTGGCAAAGGTATCCGCTAACGGACAAGTAACGGTTCCGGTTGAAGTCAGAAAAAAACTTAACCTTAGGGAAGGCGATAAAATTCTCTTTTTTGAACGAAATGACGGAGAGGTGGTAATTAATAACGCTTCAACAACCGCAATTGTCAACGCTCAAAAAGCATTTAAAGGAGCGGCTAAAAATTTTGGTGCTAAATCCGAAAATGATGTTCAGCGTCTAGTAGACGAAGTAAGGTATGGTAAGAAAAAACACAAATAAAGATCATGGCTGATACCAATATCCTTTTTTCTAGTCTATTATTTCCGGCATCACGGCCTGCTCAGGCACTTTTTTATGTACTGGACCATCATAAACTTATATTATGCGATTATATCATTTTGGAATTACGGGATGTGGTTTCAAGGAAAAGACCGGATTTGTTGGCTGACATTGATGTATTGTTGGCAAAGCTTTCATACGAGATGATCACGGCTCCACGGGAACCCGGCAAGCTGATTTCCGATCCCAAAGATCACCCTATCTTAAATGCTGCAATAATTGCTGATGTTGATATTATCATAAGCGGTGATTCGCATTTTTTGGAATTGAATATGGAACATCCAAAAACTATGTCAGTTGCCGAATTCCTGGAGCTTTCTTACTGATATGGTGAACTATAAATTAATTTAAAGGAGCTTTACAATAAACATGAAAACAAAATCAATCGCTAACTTCACCGCCCTCTGCCCGCTTTTTCTGGCACTGACTACCTGTGCGAGCGGGGGTGCTTTTGCGCCCCCTTGCAATACTTTTCTCTAATTGCTACATTCTGAATGAGGAGTAAAAATGGCTGCTAAAATAAAACCCGTACAACCAACAGAGATAAAAGACAAAAAAATTATTCGTGAAGTCATTGAGCAAATCCGTAAACCTATACCGGCGGCAACCTTAAAACGTCATGAGAAGGAAGAAGAAGCCCTAATGAGGCTGCTTAAAAAATGAATCCCAAAATCACTATAAATCTCCGTAATGGTGATACATGGTTCTGTCTTGAACAACTTTCGCCTGATACAAAGTTTGATGATTTTTCCTGTTCCATTGCCGAATATGACGATTATCTTTATAAAGATGCCCTTCGATCCCAAAATGATCATATTGCTCTTACATGGCTTCTTCGGGAACGAACAACCGGAATAATTGCAGCTTATATGTCCCTCATAGCAGATGCAATAAAATTATCTTTATCAGAAAAGGATATCCACAGTCTTAATTATCCATTTAAGACTCTTCCTGCGATGAAGATAGCAAAACTTGCACTTTCCCAAAATGCACAGATGAAATATAAAGGTGTCGGTTCCTACATGATTTTTAATGCACTGGCGCTTGCCAGAATTTGCAACCGCCAGCTTTTTGCCGCCCGCTTCCTTACCGTCGACGCTGATATTGAACACGACAAAGGTGTCCTTGCCTTTTATGAAAAAAACGGCTTTATACCCAACGCAGAACTTTACCATAAAAACCGCAAGACAGTCAGCATGCGGAAGGATATTTACGCTTAAGATTCATCCCTATTACATCAAAGGAGTTTTTCAATGAACATGAAAACAAAATCAATCATTAGACTTACCGCCCTCTGTCTACTTGTACTGGCAAAGAAAACCTAACATAACCACACATTGTGTTAGTTGTATAAGACAGGATACTAGCCTTCTACGGCGGGGAATTCAAGAATGATTTCTCAGCCACGCCCCCAAGAGATATATTTGTTTATTGCAGAGCAAGTTTTATCGTAAGGGTATTAATTCCCCGGTGAGGCATAGCACTTTTTACCCTCGCTGTCCCTCAAGTAGTTTATTTCATAAAATCCTTAAAAACACCTTCCATTGCATTATTGACCGCATTATTAACCTTTCGAGTCATGATCCTGGAAAGTCGGACCAACATTTTTTTATTGTCATTACGCACCACAAAAGGCGCAATATTGAGTTTGGAATCTGTTCTAAAAAGCTCGTAGACTTCCACTCCCAAACTTTCTGCTATTTGTGATAATATGGCTGGTTTTGGGTATTTAAGTCCTCTTTCAATGTTACTTAAAAAAGTAATGGAAATATCTGCTTTTTCGGCTAAAAGAGCCTGTGAATACTGCCTGTGGTTTCTGACTAACTTAATATTTTTCCCCAATGTGGTTTTTATTTCCTGCCCGTCCACGCCAATTATCCTTAGCAATCTCTATATTTTTTATTGAACTATATGATTTATCTATTGACAAATATCATTTAGTTCTATATACATAATGTAGAACAATAAGATTAACTGGTAGTTTTTGTGGAATTTGAATGTTCCCTTCAAGTGTCAGTGTTTATTGTTCTTCATTGCCCTGTTAGGGTATTTTTCGCTCTTATGAGCGAGATACATCGTTGTGAATACTCAACAAAGAATTGGGTATTCTAAAAGGAGTGTTTTTATGAAAAACACAATCAAACTTTTCGGGATTGTCGTTATGGTAGCGATAATCTGTTTCTCAATGATTGCTTGCGATGAGGATGGCACCAACCCATTTGTAGGGATGTGGTACGGAACCGTACTTTTTCAAGGAGAATCGGCATCCGCATCAATTGATGTTACCGATTCTAGTTGGGTTTTTAAATGTCCTTCGATAAATATGACTGAAACTGGTACATACACATGGTCAGGCAGCTCAGCGACTTTGGAACAAAAAGGAGTTACTTACGGTACTGCTGCAATAAACGGAAGTACCTTAACAGTTACCATGACTTCGGGTATTTATGATGGCGGTGTAGGAACCTTCACACAAAACTGATGTGTGAACATCGGGGGTAGCGCCAAAGGTGTCAGCACCAATTTGTCTTATGAGAAGTGAGGGGTTTCTTGAATCTCTCACTTCTCCCTGTTTTTCCCTTTGTGTCCTCTGCGCCTTGGTGTTTTTGCGAGAGGGTCTTCAGGAAATATTTGCGGTTAAACTACAAACGCATCTTTAAGCAGTTCCAGATCAAGCTGGGGATACACCGGAAACTTTTCTATCAGATTCTTCACCCGCTTTTGGGTATCGGCTTTTACTGAATCATTGATAATGTACTTTGCCTTGCTCTTTTTTGACGGGTCTTTTTTATCCGGCGCTTGTGTTGTCCCCTTGATTACATCCGCAATTATATTTCCCAGTTCGGTCATTTCGGCTTCTCCCATACCGAGACTGGTAACGGCGGCAGTCCCGACACGCAGACCGGATGTGTACCACGGTCCGTTTGGATCAGAAGGAAGGCTGTTCCGGTTAAGCGTTATGCAACATTCATGCAGGGCGCTTTCCGCCTGCCTGCCTGTAAGTCCGTTTTTGTGAACATTGATCAGTATCAGATGATTGTCCGTTCCGTTTGTGAGCACCTCAAGCCCGTTTTTAACGCAGGAGGCGGCAAGGGTTTTGCAGTTATCGACAATGCGCTGCGCATAACGCTGAAAGTCAGGAGATGCGGCTTCGCGGAAAGCGACCGCTTTGGCGGCAATCACATGGGGGAGGGGGCCTCCCATCGTAAGCGGGCAGCCACGGTCAAGAGCTTCGGCAAACTCGGTCGTGGAAAGCACAAGCCCTGCGCGCGGGCCGCGCAGAGTTTTGTGAGTGGTGCTTGTTACAACGTGCGACCAGGGTACGGGATCGTATTCGCCTGTAAAAACCTTGCCCGCGACAAGACCGGCAAAGTGCGCCATGTCCACCATGAAGACCGCGCCGGCTTTATCCGCAATTTCCCTCATCCGCTTAAAGTTGATTTTCCGCGGGTACGCTGAATAACCAGCGAGCAGGATGAACGGCTTCACCTCAAGCGCCTGTTTTTCTATTTGGTCATAATCCAACATCCCGTCTTTGCCGGAAACAGAATAACTGTGTACATCGAACATCCTGCTTGAAAGATTGTGGCGGTAGCCATGCGTCAGATGCCCGCCTGAATAGTAATCAAGCGCCAACAGCCGCTGGTTTCCGAGAGCCGCTTTTAGTTCCTTCCATTGGTCATCGTTGAGTTTATACAGATTTGTTTCGCCCCATTTTTCAAGCAGCGGGTCTTCGATCCGCGTGCTTAGAATCGCCCAGAATGCAAGCAGGTTCGCGTCCGCCCCGCAGTGGGGCTGCACATTCGCGTACTGCGCGCCGAAGAGCTTGCACGCCTCTTCCGTCGCAAGTGTTTCGATAGCGTCAACATTTTCGTTTCCCGCGTAAAACCGGTGGCCGGGAACTCCCTCGGCGTATTTATCGGTTAAAAGGTTTCCCATCGCAAGCTGCACCGCCATGGAACAATAATTTTCACTTGCGATGAGCTTCACCCGTTTGCGCTGGTTTTCAAGTTCTTTCACGATGGAAGAAGCGATCTCCGGGGAGGTTTTGGAAACCTCGGTTAAACTGCACAGATAAGCCAGCAGGCTCGTGTCGATTTTATCGGGTTGAACGGCGGCAATATATGCCGCAACAGGGTTTTTATTCATGGTTCAGCATAACCGGAAGAAGGGTATTGTTTCAAGGCAGCAGGCACCTACGCTATATGTAGCAAGGCTGCCTCCATATCTAGTGTAGGTGCCTGGCACCTTTTCACCTTTTGGGTTTCTGTTGTATTATTCATCAAGGCAGGAGGTTTCCATGTTTATAAAAGGATTCACATACGGCTTTGACGGCGGAAGCGGCGAGTACCGGACACCGGATGCGGTATCAAGCATGAAGAAACTAAAACAGGCGGGCAACGAATGGATTTGCATTGCGTTTATCGTCATGCAGGAAAAGTTTTCATCCACAAGAATCAGTTTTGATTACCGATACACCGTGAAAGACAGAGATGTTGAGTTCGCGATAAAGACAGCGCATGAACTCGGAATGAAAGTATGCCTGAAACCTGTAGTCAACTGCGAAGACGGCGTGTGGAGGGCGGAGATCAATTTCCCGGACTCCAACATGATGGGGAAAGATATGTACTGGGGCGAGTGGTTTGAACATTACACCGCGTTTATGAGCCATTACGCCGAAATGGCGGAGTACACAAAATGCGAGATGTTTTGCATCGGGTGTGAAATGGTTTCATCGGAAAGAAAGGCGCGTAATTGGCGCAGCTTAATCAAGGAAGTCAGGAAGCTGTACAAAGGACCGCTTGTATACAACGCCAACCACGGCAGCGAAGATAACGTGAAATGGTTTGACGCTGTGGATTATGTCGGTACGAGCGCGTATTATCCGGTGGCGAAAATCCCCGGCGAAACGGAAGAAAATATGTTCAAGGCATGGCAGCCGATAAAAGAGCGCGTCAGGGCGTTAAGCGAAAAGTGGGGCAAGCAGGTAATCTTTATTGAAATCGGCTGCCGCAGCGCAAAAGGCTGTGCTACAATGCCCTGGGACTTCACCCACAGATCATTTCCGTACAATGAAGACGAACAGGCTAATTTTTACAGTTCGTGTCTGCGGACGTTTTTTGACGAGCCGTGGTTTGCGGGCTTTTTCTGGTGGGAGTGGAGCACAAAAATGTATGACTCCGGCAAAGCGGCAACCGATAAAAGTTTTAACGTCCACGGCAAAAAAGCGGAGAAAGTGCTGAAGAAGTGGTATTCGAAAGACAGGAAGTGAGGAGTAATCGTCTCTGCTTCACGGCGAACATTGGAATTAAAATGTCAATATGATATAAAAATGTCACAAGTAACAAAAAAAACCACACTCTAAAAAGAAATAGTAATTTGACACAAAAAAGAGAACATGTCTCCATAACTTTTCTTGACAGCAATATATAATTTCACATAACGACTGTGTGAAATTAAATAAAAGGAGACCTTTATGAAAAGAACGATTTTAATTATTTTGACGCCGCTGCTGTTATTAAACAACTGTTTCACCGGCTGGGAAGGGGAAGGCACAATTACCATAAACATTGACAGCGGAAACAGCAGGGCTGCAATGCCCTGGCCTGATGCTGATGAAAGCCTTTACCGCCATTTAGAACATAAAATTATCATGACGGGTAACGGAAGCCCCATAGAGTTTACCGCGCCCGCAGGCAGCGCAGCCGTCAGGCGCAGTGTTCCGGCAGGAAAATATACCGTAACAGTAGCAGCATCCCTGAAAGGCAAAGTAACGCCGTTAAGCCCTGACGGCGGGGAAATACCCTACGCAACAGGCACAAGCGCCGCAGATGTAAAAGCGGGGCGGAACAATCAGGTAAACATAACAATGTCGGGCGTAAGATTCTGCAAAGAATGTGATTTTATTTACGAAAAAGACGCCGGCTTTATTGCTGAAGGCTTAATGATTCAAACTTGTAATGGCGACTCATCGCATAATAAAAGCCACATTCTCGAACAAAAGAAAATAATGAACTACGATGACTGGAATGAAGCCTTTGAAATAGTATCCGGCGGCATCAACACCCTCATAATCGGCGCTGACATAAAACTCCCCCCTCAAACCTTCCAGCTCGACAGCAAGCTCACTCTTATAGGCGCCGCTTCCGCAGGAAGCACAGCGGTTATGCGCACAATATCGCTGTCTCAGAACGGCTCCCTCTTCAGCCTCAGTAACGGTGCAAGCATTACCCTCGACAGCAACATCACCCTCAACGGGCTTACCAAAGGCAGGAACGGTGCAACTCAGGACAATGACGCCCCCCTCGTACGAGTGCAAAACGGCGGAACTTTCGCCATAAAAGGCAATTCTTCAGTAACCGGAAATACCAATGCCTACGGCAGCGGAGGCGGCGTGTATGTTGCAGGCGGCGCCTTCACCATGAGCGGCAATTCCTCCTTAACCGGAAATACAGCCAATGATGAAGGCGGCGGGGTATATGTTGCCGGCAACAACGCCAGCTTTACAATGAGCGGCGGCGTGATTTCCCGCAATGCCTCACACAGCGACTCCGGCAGCGGCGGCGGCGGCGGGGTGCATGTTGGCAGCGGCGGCAGCTTCAACATGAGCGATGGCACAATATCCAACAATAACGCCTACAACGGCAACCCCGGCGATGGCGGCGGTGTGTTTATTACCGGCGGCGGCAACTTCACAATGAGCGGCGGCGCAATTTCCTCCAACACTGCCTACAATGGCGGCGGTGTACTTATTGTAGACGGCGGCTTCACCATGCAGGGCGATGCCAGAGTGTCCGGCAATACCGCCGGAGGCTTCGGCAGCGGCGGCGGGGTGTATGTGTCAGGATGGAGCAGCTTCGCAATGAATGAAAACGCCTCGGTATCAGGCAACAGCGCCGCAACATTCGGCGGCGGGGTGTATGTTGAAAACTTCGGCGAATTTGACCTCAATGGCGGCACAGTTACCGGCAGCGGCGCTTACAAAGGCATGCCTGCAAACAAAGCCCCCTCAGGCGGCGCGGCGCTGTATGTATATCCGGGCGGTACAGCCAAATACGGCGCCGCAGGAGTATTCCCTGATGGCGCCACAAACAACGCCATTACGGAAACAGGTGTGCAGTAACAGCCCAAAAGGCGCCTGACATCAATCAAAATTCCCATTTGACCCCGCCCCAATAGTGTGAAATAATATACTAATAGAAAGAACATTGCTCAAAAAAGTAGGGTGGTTTTATGAAAAGAACGGTTTTGATAGTTTTGGCACTGGCGCTTGCCTCCCTGTTCCTGACAGGATGTTTCACAGGCTGGACAGGAGACGAAGGCTCTATAACAATAAACATTGGCGGCGAAAATGGCAGGGCGGCGTCATGGCCGCCAACAAAGGATAACGGCTTACTTCCTCTCCTTGAACATGAGATAACAATTGAAGGCCCCGCAGGACAAAAAGACTTCCGCAAATTAGAAGCCGGAAAGACCAGCACAACTTTTCCTTCGGTGGCTCCGGGTAAATGGAAAGTAACCGTAAAAGCCACGTGCATGGACATGGAGTTCGGCTCCGGCAATGGCAGTGGTGATGTAAAAGCGGGCAAGAGTACCCCGGTTTCTGTAGATATGAAGAAGTCAGACACTACTTTTTTTGTGGTTGCCAATTATGAAGATTGGGGAAGTGCTTGGGATGCAATCAATGACCAAATGAAACCTGATTCCCCTACTGCCGGAAGCAATGATGGCGGCAAATACTGCATCATCCTTACCAACACCGCCCCCTTCTCCATCTACAACCCCATATCCCCTGAGAGCAAAATAGACCTTACCCTCATTGGCAAAGACAAAACGCGGATAATTGAATTCAAAGGAACAGGCTCGCTCTTTACTGTCTATGAAAACGCCAGCCTTACCCTGGAAAAAAACATCGCCCTCAAAGGGAACTCAACCAACAACGCCGCTCTCGTAACCGTCTACGGCGGCAAGTTTACAATGAACGGCAATTCCTCAATAACCGGCAACACCAACTACCCCGGAAGCGGCGGCGGCAGCGGCGGCGGTGTGCTTGTTTATGAAGGCACCTTTACCATGAACGGCGGTACGATTTCCGGCAATAATGCCAAGGGTTCTCCCAGTTTCGGCGGCGGCGTGTCAGTGGATAATTATGGCACGTTCAACATGACCGGCGGCACAATAGGCGGCACGGGCACCGCTACCAACACCGCCGGGAGCGGCGGCGGCGTATTTGTAGATGGCGGCGAATTCAACATGAGCGGCACCGCCAAGGTAATTGGAAATAAAGCCGAAGAAGGCGGCGGCGGCGGCGTGTCTGTTATCAACGACGGCAGCTTCACCATGACCGGCGGCACAATTTCAAGAAACACCGCCATCGGTCAACTCGACGGCGCCGGCGGCGGCGTGTATGTATATGTCGGCACCTTCACCTTGAACGGCGGTACAATTTCAGACAATACCGCCACCGTGTCCGCCGACGGCGTGTATTTTGACGACGGCATATTCACTATGACCAGCGGTACAATTTCAAGTTCAAGTAATGCTCCGCTCGGTGGCGTAGTACTTTCCACCGGAACCTTTAACATGAGCGGCAACGCATCAATATCAGGCTTTACCGTCAGCGGAGTGAGGGTTGGCGGAACCTTTAACATGAGCGGCAGCGCATCAATATTCGGCAATACCGGCTTCGGCGTGGAACTTAACAGTTATGAGGCCACATTCAAGATGAACGACAGCGCATCAATTTCAGGCAACGGCGGCGGAGTGTATGTTAACGGTCTTGATGCCACCTTCACCATGAGCGGCGGCACAATCACCGGAAATGGAGCAGCACAGCAAGGCGGCGGCGTATGTGTGGGTAATAATAGTTATTTCTACCTGATAAACGGTATCATAGCCGGTGCTTCCGACTACAACTACGGCGGAACCAAGTATGCCAAAAACACCGCCACAGACGGAATCAGTGCGGCGTTGTTTGTAGATGATAGTAACGGCGGTGTAGCCAAATACGGCAACCCCAACGTCAACCCACCCATCCAATGGACCAATATCCCAATTACAGCAATGTCAAATGCCAGAAACACCACAATCCATGTGGTGAACGGGAAGTTGCAGTAGGGGGGAACGAAGAGGTTCACCACGAACCACACCAACCAACACGAATATTGGTTCGTGGTAGAAAAATCTTCCTTCGTGTTACTCAGTGGCTATAATTCTTAAACTTTGCGAGCTTGGCGATTTCTGCGCCTCTGCGAGAGGTCTTCGGGAAGCAATTGTTGACGGCGCGGAAAGCACACCGTAAAATGTAATAGGAAAGGTCATAGCCATACTAACAAGGAACACTATTATAATACAATTCATCGGGGCAAATGTCCTGCCCATGCAGCCATTCAACGCTTAATCCGGCGGGTTTTACTGTATTGAACAAAGTCATATTTCTTAACTCGGTGAACGGCTTAAAATCAAGATACGGTTTAACGTCAAAAAAACGCCGTTCGTTGTTGCTGAAAGTGACCAGCAGTAAGTAATCCGCACAGGGTTTTACATCTATAGCCTTTGGACGCAACACGCTCACCTCAAGCCTTCGATCTTTATTACTTCGCCGCTTTCACTCCAGGCAATCCAGGCGGCGTTTAATTCGTCTTCATGGAGCAACGTCCAGGCTTCAATGAGCTTTCTTTGTTTTGGCGGTAAGTCGCCTTCAAGGAGGTTTGCTTTGAAGTCATATACGCCCTCAAATTCGGCGTATTTGGCATGGAAATGCGGTATGTGGTGCTTGCTGTTCAATTCTTTAAAAATGTAAATCAGTATTCCGTAAAATTGCGATATAAGCGGCATTGAGCCTCCTGCTCGTGAACCTTCAGTTCGATGTATACCGAATTATACACCGCAATTATATCGATAACAATCAAAAAAGAACGCATTGTGCCTGACCACAATATAATTTTTTACCACTGAAAAACGAGGTATGTTTCAATTATCCACAATTCACAAAGTATGGCCAAATGGTCTGAAAATTATACCCATTTGTTACAGTAAAAATAGCCATTTGTTTATGGTTTTTTCATATATTGTTGCTTGAGAACATGGAGTATAATTGATATACTAGGATGTGATGAACATGAAGCATTATTTATCAATGTTTTTTATACTCTGCCTTTTCGCAGGGCTGTCTTCGCAAATTGCGGCGCAGTCTACAGCGGCGGAAATTGAAACACTGCTGCAAACAGGCGCGGTTACTTATGCGGCTGCGGCGCGTTTTGTGCTTGAGGCATCCGAGGCAACGGTAACTTCCGATCCGGAAGAAGCCTTTCGCTATGCGGCGGAGCGGAATTGGCTGCCCAAGAATGCCTCTCCCTCAGATGCGGCGCGGCTTGACGGCATTTCCCTCCTTTTAATGCGTTCTTTCGGCATTAAGGGCGGCATGATGTATTCCCTTACAAAAAATCCTCATTATGCCTACCGTGAATTGACATACAAGAATGTAATCCAGGGCAGAGTCGATCCGGGCATGAATGTGTCGGGGGAACGGCTGCTGTTTTTGACCGGCCGTGTTCTTTCCAGGCTGGATGAAGAGGCGGCTGTCGCTGCCGAAAGGGAAGCGCGCAGGCTTGCAGCCGAAGAAGCGGCCAGGCAAAAAGCGGCTGCTGCCGCAACGCGCAAGGCGATGGCTGATGAAATAAACGCCAAGCTTGCGGAACATCAGGTAGCGGATACTACAGCCACTGTTACCGATGAAGGGATAATGATCAGCCTTTCAAACATTCAGTTCCTGGCTGACTCGGTGGAATTGCCTGAATCCGAAAAGAGAAAGCTGCGTGAAATTTCGGATATTCTGAAGACACTCCCCGGAAGAAGAATACAGGTTTCAGGGCATTCAGCCAGAGCGGGAACTGTAGAGAGTCAGCTTGAAATCTCCCGCCAGCGGGCGCAGGCAGTCGCGGACTACCTCGTCTCGCTTGGAGCGCGGAGAGTTTCGGAAATTACCGCTGCCGGCTATGGTGCGGACAAGCCAATCGGGGACAGTTCTACTGCCGAAGGAATGGCGATGAACAGGCGTGTCGAAATCATCATATTGGAGAATTAAAACATAAATGAAAAACGTGTGCCTAAAATATTTGTTTTTTTTATCAGTGTTGTTGCTGCCGCTTTCAGCGGGAGCTATGGATTTCAGTCTTGTATTGAGTCAAAATGCGGGTATCGGTAATCAGACAAACGAAGACGGCGGGTTTGATTATCAGCTTGGTATTCTGCCCGGCTTTTCCTTCCTCCTTGGCGAGTCAGGCGATCTTTTTATATCAGCCGGAATGACTTTGGGTGTCGAGGAAGAAGATTTCTACTATATTCCTGAACTCCTTCGCACCGAAGTTTCTTACCGTTTCGGTAACGGCAGAATAAGGGCAGGCCGTATGCAGTACGCAGCTCCCTTGCCTCTTGTCGCCAGCGGTCTTTTTGACGGCGCTCAGTTTTCATATAACTCAAGCGGGGGGACTTTCAGTGCCGGCGTATGGTACACGGGGCTGCTCTACAAGAAAAACGCAAACATCATTATGACCGGGGAAGACAAAGCTTTGTATGAAGAGCCTGTCATTTACGATGATTTTTCCGGTACTTATTTTGCACCAGGGCGTTTTCTTGCATCCCTGGACTGGGAGCATCCTTCCATTGCGGAACTGGTTAATCTTAAAGCCGCCATTACCGCTCAGATTGATTTATCCGGCGGCGATATGCAATACCACAGCCAGTACCTGACTCTGAAGGCGGCGATACCGGTTAAAAAGTTTCTATTTGAAATAGGCGGCAGTTTTGAAACAGCGCAGTTGGAATATCCGGCGGCGGCAGATAAAGAGCCTTTCAATATTGCGTTTGCCTGGGATTTGGGAATTTTCTGGACGCTGCCTTCTAGTTTCAACAGCCGGCTTTCGCTTACCGGGCAATTTGCCGGCGGAGAAACGGACGGCCTTGTAGGCGCTTTTGTTCCCATTACTACCAAATTCTACGGGGATGTATTGAAGGCAGGCATTTCAGGGCTTTCGGTATTCGCCCTGAATTATACCGCCCGGCTTGTGCCTTCGTTCGGACTAAGTTTGACCGATTCGCTCTTTGTGCGTAATGATCTGGGAACTTATGCCGATTATCCGGCAGCCGCCGGCAGTGACGGTTACTTTTTGGGAAACGAGCTTTTTGCACGGTTTATCTGGAGTCCGGTTTCGGATTTACAGTTTAATTTGGGAGGCGGAGTGTTTATTCCCGGCCCGGATGAAAAATCACGATGGCGGGTGGAATTATCCGCTATTTTAGCTGTATACTAAATAATGTGCGGTCAGACGACCGCACTAAATCAGGAGGATGGTTATGAAGAAGATGTTTTTTGCTGCTGTATTGCTGACTGTGGCTTTTGCAGTTTCGGCACAGAACGGTGTTATCCGCGAGCTGACCGGCGATGTGGAGATAAAATCTGCCGGGGCATCGGCATTTGTTCCCGCAAAGCAGGGCGATGAGATCGCGCAGAATACAATTGTATCTACAGGTTTCAAAAGCACTGCGATAGTTGCTGTGGGCAGTTCTGTAATTACCGTCCGTCCGCTGACCCGCCTGACCCTTGCTGAAATAAGCAGCAGTTCAGGAACGGAGAACCTCAATGTTAACCTTCAGACCGGAAGGGTCAAGGTTGATGTGAAGCCACCTGCCGGTTCAAAAGCAAATTGTACGGTGCAAGGTCCCAGCGCAACTGCTTCAGTACGTGGAACAAGTTTTGAATTTGACGGTCAAAACTTGTCAGTGAGTGAAGGTACGGTTGCTTTTGCCGGTAATTCCGGGGCGCCTGCGACAATGGTGTCCGGCGGCGGATCAAGTTTTGTGGGAGTAGACGGAAAACCGGCTAATCCGGCTGATGTCAGTAATGCCGATTTGACGCCTCCAGTGCCGGTTGGTACGCCTGACACACCGAGTACGCCGCCTCAGGCTTCTAATGGTGATCTGGATATCAGTTTAGACTATTAAGTAAAAATCGATAGCATGACTCTCTGGAAAAACGCTCTGCTGGGTTTGGCCGCCGCTGCTGTGTTCGCGCTGCTGTATCTGGCAGGTGCGCTCAGTTCTATTGAAGATCGTTTGTATGATTTTTTTCTGCGTTTCCGCTCAACCCGTCCGCGTATAGACAGCGTTGTTTTTTTGGATGTGGACGACATGGCGATTGCGTACAATGGCGTGTATCCCTGGCCGCGTTCCATCCCCGCTGACGGTCTTTTGCGTCTAAAAGAATACGGGGCAAGGGCGGCAATTTTCGATATAGAGTACATAGACCACGGACCTCAGGGCGTAGACAGTCTGTACCTTGCCCAGGGGCTGGGTAACGACTTTGATCGCAGCTTTTCAGAAATAGACTCAGGCGCGCGGGATTTTTTTAACGCTTTCAGCACCGGGCATATAGGCCGGGGTGATGTTGATCGTGTCGCCACTTCCTTCTCCAACCTGATCAGGAGGGAACAGCGAAACCTGTATACAAGAGCGCAAGGAGTAGCCCGCGACAACGATCTCTATCTTGCGCAAGCGCTGGCCATATTTGGCCGAAGCTGGGGTTCTCTCAATCTGCGTGAATACCCTCTGGAAGGCGAACAGTCCGAACGCCGCCCCATCGCGGAAGAAAGTTTTGCTTATCCGGTGAACGCGGCTTCTGATGCGAGCCGTGGTGCGGGTTTTGTTGACATACTGCCGACTCTGCCCATATTTGCACGCGCTGCAAAGGGGGCGGGGTTTACCAATGTTGAAATCGATGATGACGGAGTAAGGCGGCGAATCTATCTTGCCCAGAATATCTATGACCACTGGTATTTGCAGTTGTCTTTCTCCCCACTGATTGATTATTTGGGCAGGCCGGAAATAATTCTCGAAAAACGTAAGCTGACGATCAAGCAGGCGCAGCTGCCAGGCGGAAAAAAAGACATCGTTATTCCGCTGGATCAAAAAGGCAGGATGCTGCTTGACTGGCCCAAGGAAGATTATGTCGGCAGTTACAGCCACATCTCTTTTGCAAATTTTTCACTATTGGATGAAATTGAAGCGGAACTGGAAAAATACGGGCGCGCTCTTGCCTCGGCGGATGTGGCGTTGTTTACCCGGTTTGATTCATCGTTGTCCAGGATGCCGTTTATTCTTGGCGATATGGAGGAGTACTTTGACGCGGCGCGTGAGGCAAAAAACCATGCGCTGGAAAATATTTCCCATGATTCCTTTGACGCTTTCCTTGAATACCGCAATCAAAGTTACGCGCTTTTGGCTGAACTTGTTGCTCTTGATGCGGAAACAAAAGTTCAGGAATTGGCGCTGCTGTTAAGCGCTGAATATCCCGGAAGCGCCGAAGCAATAGAGGATGAGGCCGAATACATTGCGCAGTTGGTTAATGTCATTGATATAAACCTGAAACGCTGGTATGAACTGACCGAATCGAATGATAATGCCCTGCGGGACAGATTTTGCATTCTGGGCAGGGTAGATACGGGAACTACCGACTACGGTGCAAATCCCTTTCACGGAAAATATGTCAATGTCGGTACGCACGGCGTTGTGCTGGATACCATACTTTCGGAATCATTCATTGTTCCGCTGGATCGTTGGCTGCATATCCTGTTCATGTTGATTCTTATTCCGCTTTTCTTCGCCGTCACCGCCCGACTTTCCCCGGTTTTTCGCGCATCGGCGGGTTTTGGCGTAACGGCAGTCGTTTTTGCGGGTACTGCCGCGCTGCTCCGTTTTGCGGGCATTCATTTTGAACCGCTGGGAACAATTCTCGCTATGATCAGCGCCGTTATAATCCGCGAAATAATCTCTTATGCCGGCTCGGAAAAGGAGAAGCAATTCATCCGTACAGCCTTCTCCACCTATGTCTCCGGCGATGTGGTAAAGGAAATAATTTCCGATCCATCCCGCCTGCAGTTGGGGGGAACAAAACGCCACATGACCGCGATTTTTACCGATGTCAAAGGTTTTTCCACCATATCAGAACAGCTCGATCCGGAAGACCTTGTAAGCCTGTTGAACCGCTACCTCAGCGCAATGAGCGATGTTGTCCTTGCCGAAAAGGGAACAATAGACAAATATGAAGGAGATGCCATCATCGCCTTTTTCGGCGCTCCTCTGGAACTTCCCGATCATGCGTTACGGGCATGTCTTTCCGCCATCAACATGAAAAAAATTGAAATAGAACTCAACAAAACCATCATGGAAAATAAACTCTCCCCAACGCCGCTGTTAACCCGTATCGGCATCAATACCGGCAACATGGTTGCGGGTAACATGGGTACAGCGAACAAGATGAATTACACGATCATGGGAAACGCGGTGAACCT
This sequence comes from Treponema sp., assembly GCA_031256035.1. GTDB lineage: Bacteria > Spirochaetota > Spirochaetia > Treponematales > Breznakiellaceae > WQXQ01. The sequence continues at coordinate 52,983 of JAIRRJ010000052.1, forward strand.
TTCCGCCCGCCTTGAAGGTGTAAACAAACAATACGGAACATGGATATTGACATCGGAAGACACAGTGCGTGAAACAGGAGACCTCCTTCTTTACCGGAAACTCGACCGTGTCCGCGTTGTGGGTATTAACGAGCCTGTGCGCCTGTGCGAGCTTTTGGATACAGTGGAACACGCCGATGAACAGCAAAAAAAACTTGTAACGGTTTTCCACGAAGCCCTTGATAATTTTGAAAGACGGAACTGGAAACAGGCGACGGCTGGTTTTGAAGAGGCGCTGTCCATTAAACCTGATGATCATCCGTCAAAAATGTATCATGAACGGAGCGGGCATTTTGCCGCAAAACCGCCTCAGGATGACTGGGACGGCGTATACAACTTAACGTCGAAGTAATAGCATAGTCAGTGTTGACAAATAAATTTTGCCGAAGTAACATATTCCCTAACAGCCAAATCTAAAGGAGAATGTCTCATGTTTGAAAACCGGGCAAGCCAGCGTTACCGCACCATGGGACAGGCAAAGATACACGGTGTGCTGGAAGGGGAGGTTCTGTTAAAGGACTTGAGCATAACCGGCTGTTGTCTGGAATGTACCGTCCATCCAGAAAAAATAAAGCCCAATGAAATATATCAAGTTGATATTGAGCCTGAAACCGCTGCGAATGTTGAAGGATTCAGTCTTCAGGCGGAATGCAGATGGATACGCCACGGAGACTATTCCTTTGAGATTGGTTTTCAGGTAACAGCTTCTCCAAAGGGTAAGTGTTTTCAGCGTTATGTCGATTATCTGGCATATCACTCTTCTTTAGAATAAAACATGATATGGGTGATGATTTACTTCCCCCCGGCATTAAATTTCCTTCACGGCCTCCGAATTGCCTTAAATGCGCTCATTTCAGAGTTACGTGGGATCCGGTTTTTCCGCGTGCATGCGATATGTTTTCGATAAAGTGCGGCAATCTGCCGTCTCAGGAAGTTTTTCGCGCAACCGGCGCTAACTGCCCGTCATTTCGCCAGAAAGAAGGTCTAAAATAGCCGCATTAAACTCCCATGCAGGTGCCCACGGCTTTGGCTGTATCAATCATGTAGTGATCGGCAGGGACGTTCTTCACTTTATTTTCGGGAACGCTCAGGTCTACCGATCCGATGTCGTTGCCGATGAGCGCAACCATTCGGCCGTATTCGCCTCTGGCAAGAAGCTCCGCAGCTGCGGTTCCCAGGCTGGTGGCAAGGACACGATCCGAAGCGCTGGGGATTCCGCCGCGTTGCACATAACCCAAAACAGTTGCGCGTGTTTCCATGCCTGTCTGTGCCTCGATTTCGCTGGCAACGCGGTAGGCTGCGGAGGGACCGTTTTCAAGATAGTATTTTTTACGATCTTTTTTACTCATCTGCTCTACTTCCATTGACATTGCGCCTTCGGCGACAACTACAATTGAAAAGGTCTTGCCCGATTCTGCGCGCTCTTCAAGGTGGCTGGCTATTACGTGAATATCGTAGGGTATTTCGGGAATGAGAATAATGTCGCCGCCGCCAGCAACTCCTGCATACAGTGCAAGCCAGCCGGCTTTGTGCCCCATCAGCTCAATAACTATAACGCGGCTGTGGCTTTGCGCGGTGGAGTGCAGCCTGTCTATCGCTTCTGTGCCGATACTCAACGCGGAGTGAAAGCCGAATGTCCGGTCTGTGCCAACAATATCATTGTCAATGGTTTTGGGGAGGCCGATAACGTTGAGTCCTTCCCGCGCAAGTTTGCAGCCGGTAGTGTTAGTTCCGTTCCCGCCGAGTACGACAAGACAATCAAGCCCCAGCCTTGTGTATGTATCTTTGATGGCTGAAACTTTTTCGCTGGCAGGCTCGTCCGATTCTGCGTTTTTGAAAGGTTTTTCCCTGCTTGCTCCAAGAATGGTTCCGCCGCGCGTAAGAATACCTGAAAAATCAATGGGCTTAAGTATCCGTGTATTTTCTTCAATCAGGCCGCGGAAACCGTTTGCTATACCGACAATTTCCATACCATACCGGTCATGGGCTGCCCGGCACACTCCTCTTATAGCTGCATTTAATCCGGGACAATCTCCGCCTGCCGTCAGAATACCTATTTTTTTTGTAACGCTCTTGCGACTCGCTGCCATAATTTATTTAACCTTTCTCCCCATTGTAAACCCCCAGTCATATTCTACTAATACGGAAAAATTCATTTTTTTGTAGAAAGCGACTGCGCCCTCGTTAGCTGAACTGACATTCAGATGCAGTCCCGGCACTCCCTGCCGCGCCAGTTCCGTGAACAGATTGTCGATTAAAGCTCGCCCCACACCCTTTCCCTGGAGAACAGGGAGCATGTCTATATGAAGATGAGCCGGATAATCAGCAAGCCATGGCTGATAGGACATATCAACGGGAAACTGGCATTTGTGAAAAAGCTCGATAATTCGTTTTTCATTTTCAGAGCGGATCAAAGCTGCCGGAAACGGCAGCTGGTAGCGTATTCTTAAAACGGGAAGCCATTGTTCCTCCATCCACTTGTGAAAAGCGATTGTATCGGGAGCCGCTATGATGTATCCTTGCGGACGGTATCCATACTCCGCGACAAAACAAATTCCGTCCGGGTACAAGAGGTACGGCGCGGCGTAATAATGGCCGATTGCATATGGATCAAAAAAGAGAGATGTTGCGTCTTTGCCTTCATTTCCTGTTTTCAGGCATATATCATATAAATAGGGTATGTCCGGTAAAACCGCCCGCCGTATATGGACTTCTTCCATGCTTCCTCCAACCCAGTGTATAGTATCTTCTCATTTTTTACAAATGAGTTTTCGCCTCATTCCAGAATGTATCCATAAGATCGAGGTTTTCCTTCTTCATTTCCCGCCCCGATTCTTTCATTTTCTTTTCCACATACTTAAAACGATTGACAAACTTGCTGTTTGTACGGCGAAGCGCAATCGATGGTTCTGTTTTCAGGTAACGGCACAGGTTGATTACCGAAAAAAGCAAATCCCCCAGTTCTTCTTCAAGCCTGCAATCTGACGTTGTTTCCCGCACTTTCACGGCTTCCAGCGTTTCTTCAAGCTCTTCCTTTATTTTAGCGATCACTCCGTCCGCATCAGGCCAGTCAAATCCCGCCTTTGCCGCTTTTTTCTGGAGTGCGTATGCCCGATCCATGGGCGGAAACCCGGCACTTACTTCGTCAAGAATTGAATCTTTTTGCTTGCGTCCTTCCTGTTGTACTTTTATCGCCGCCCAGTTATCAATAACTTCGGATGTATCTTTTACTTTTAACCCGTTAAAAACATGGGGATGACGGCGGATAAGTTTTTCGTTTATTTTTGTCAGAGCATCGGCGGCGGTAAATATTCCCTTTTCTTCGTGCATGTATGCAAGCATGGTCGTAAGTAAATATAAATCGCCCAATTCTTCGGCAATGTGGGCGGGGTTGTTTTCGTCAATGGCTTCTATGCACTCGTAGGTTTCTTCGATAAGGGCTTCCCTCAGGCTTGAGGGAGTCTGCTCAATGTCCCACGGGCAGCCGCCCGGCCCCCTCAGTTTCGCCACAATATCGTATAACGCCTTGAATGCTTCTGTTGTTGTCATCTTTGCTCCGTTGTGCTGGAAATTTCGTTGCAAATGACGGCAACTTTCTTTTTTGCCCATTCGGGCAGCAGGGTTTCCGGTTCTTCAATTGACAACGCTTGCAGCAAAAGACCCGCTCCGGCATCCAGCGCCTGAGTGAGCGTTTCTATTTCCTGCCCTGAAAAATCTGACAGAACCCAGTCAGTAATTCCCTCTCCACTGCGCTGGAAACTTCGTTGCGAGATTCCTTCATGGCCGCCTTCGCCGGGCAGCCGCGAGTCGGGGCGGCCAAGCCCGATCCTGAGCCGCCAAAAGTCCGCGCTGCCAAAACATTTTTTCATTGAACGAAGTCCGTTGTGCCCGCCAAGGCCGCCCGAATATTTCAGCGAAATTGTACCAAGCGGGAGTTCCAACTCATCATGGATTACAATAATTTCTTCTATTTTTATTTTATAGAACGCCGCCGCCGCAAAAACCGATTCCCCCGAAAGGTTCATGTAAGTTTCCGGCATAATAAAATGCTGGTTTTCTCTGGAGGCGTAAAATCCCTTGAATTTCCTTTGCCATGAAAGGGATGCGTAAAAGGGCAGAGCCTGCGCGAGCATCCGCCCCGCATTGTGCCTGTTGCGCTCATATTCTCGTCCGGGGTTGCCCAGAAAAGCCGCCAGTTGAATCATGGGTATATTTTATACAAAATTACCTCATTGCAAAACCCAAGCAGTTTGGCATTTTGGTAAACACCTGCACAGGGAGAGAAAAACCCGTGTCAGTGCTAGATTTCGGTCTTAAATTTTTTTGAAAATAATGATTTTTTCTGCTTTTTGGAACTTATTCCTTTTCTGCGACCTCAATAGGCACTTCCACAGGCTTTTCCCTCCCTGACATTTGACCCAATTGCAGAACTTGTATTGTTCTGTTGGCTCAATTAATAATTTGCAATAAAAAATCATATGGGAAAGGGGAAAACCTCGGGTGTGCGCCTATTGAGGCCGCGGATAAGAACAAATTAAACATTGCAGAAAAAATCAAATCAAAGAATAAATCATTAGGCCGAAATCAAGCGCATATCCCGGGGTTTTCCACTCTCAATAAGATTTTTTTGTGAGAATGTTTATGAAACAAAAAAAAATGAATTTTGCAATTGGTTCAATTATCCCTTCCTTGCCAGTATCATCAACAGAGCGATGTCTCCCTGCCTGACGCCGGGGATTCGCGCTGCTTGACCCACGGTGAGCGGTTTTACGGAGATGAGTTTTTCCTTTGCCTCTGTTGAAAGCCCCAGAACGGAAGTATAATCCATCGCCGGGTCGAGTTTTATCGCGTCCATTTTTGCAGATTTCGCAGCAACGCGTTTTTCCTTTTCGATGTAACCTGCATATTTAAAATCCAGCAATGCGCGTTCCACAAGTTCGGCAGGGTAGGCAGCCAATTCAGGAATGTTTGCGTTAGTCATGTTGTCAGATATTTTGCGCTTTGCGAGCAATTCTGTTATTGCGTCTAACGTCTCGGTTTTTTTCAAAAAGCGCTCCCAGCGGCAATCGTCAACAAGCCCGGTTTCGCGCCCCTTGGGAGTAAGCCGCGTGTCGGCAGTATCATGGCGCAGCATCAAGCGATGCTCGGCGCGGCTTGTAAACATGCGGTACGGTTCCTTTGTTCCCAATGTTGTAAGATCATCCACCAGCACACCGATGTATGCCTCTGCGCGCCCAAGCACCAGCGGCTCTCGTCCCTGCATTTTCATCACAGCGTTAATGCCCGCCATTAATCCCTGCGCGGCGGCTTCTTCGTAACCGGAACTGCCATTGGTCTGCCCCGCAACAAAGAATCCCGGCAACCGCTTGGACTCAAGCGAAGGGTAGAGATCAAGAGGATCGAGGTAATCGTACTCCACCGCGTACGCGGGGCGCACAATACGTGCCTCTTCCATGCCGCGGATACTGTGAATAAAATCCCACTGCACGTCTTCGGGCAGGGAACTTGACGCGCCGTTCATGTACATCTCGTTGGTGTAAAGCCCTTCCGGTTCGATAAAAATGTGATGCCTCTCCCGGTGTGGGAAACGGACAATCTTGTCTTCAATGGATGGGCAGTAACGCGCGCCCGTCCCGGTAATTTTGCCGCCGTACAGCGGTGAGCGGTGAATACTCGCCCTGATAATTTCATGCGTCTTCGCGCAGGTGTACGTGATCCAGCAGGGAAGGGAAGGGCGGTCTGTTACAGCATCCGCGTTATACGAAAACGGCTGCATTTCCTCTCCGTCCTGTTTTTCCATTACCGAATAATCAATAGAATCACCCGCTATCCGCGCCGGAGTGCCGGTCTTTAGCCGCCCCACCGGAAATCCCTTACGGCGAAGAGATGCTCCTAATCCAAGAGCCGCTTCTTCACCTAACCGTCCCTCCTGCGCGTCATATTCGCCGATAAAGATTTTTCCCTCCATGAAAGTTCCGGCGGCAAGGATTACCGTACTGGCTGTTATGTGATGACCGCGTTGTGTAATGACACCGGCAATTTTGCCTGAGGAGTGGGGAGTGGGTGGTGCATTTTCAATTATGAAATCAACTACCGTATCCATAAAAATTGTCAGATTGTTTTGCTTTTCAAGAACAGTACGCGCCGCCGCCTGATACGCCTGCTTGTCCGCCTGCGCCCTTGGCGCCTGCACAGCCGGCCCGCGCGAACGGTTAAGCACACGGTACTGGATCATGGTCGTGTCTATCAACTTTGCCATTTCGCCGCCCAGCGCATCCACTTCCCTGACAAGATTTCCCTTTGAAAGGCCGCCAATCGCGGGATTGCATGAAAGCGCCCCGATTTTGTCCGGGTTCTGAGTGATGAGGATGGTAGACAAACCGAGACGACTAACAGCAAGGGACGCTTCTATCCCCGCATGCCCGCCGCCTATGACGATGCAATCGTAATCCATGGTGTATAATAAAACATATATGCACATGAGGGAAGTCAAAGGTCTGTTGAGCGCGCATGGCGGCATGAACATCTCAAGAGGCTGCACCCACGGCTGTATTTACTGCGACTCACGGAGCAAGTGTTATCAGATTGAACATGATTTTGAAGATGTGGAAATTAAATCTAATGCCCCTGCGCTGTTGGAAGCCGCGCTCAGGAAAAGAAGAAAAAAACAAATGATCGGGACAGGCGCAATGAGCGACCCTTATCTTCCTATACCCGAGAACCTCGCTAACATCCGCGCCTGTCTTGAAATCATCAACAGGTACGGATTCGGCCTTGCGATCCAGACAAAGTCCGATTTGATCCTGCGCGATCTTGATCTGCTTCTGAGCATCAATGAAAAAGCCAAATGCGTAGTGGAGATAACCCTCACCACTTTTGATGAAAACCTCTGCAAAATCCTTGAACCGAATGTGTGCGGCACAAAACGCCGCTTTGAAGTGCTAAAAATACTGAGGGACAATGGCATCAAGACTGTTGTATGGTTCTGTCCCTTTCTGCCGTTTATCAATGATACCGAAGAAAACATGCGCGGTCTTTTGGATTACTGTACAGAGGCAAAAGTTCACGGCATTGTGTGCTTTGGTATCGGCCTTACCCTGCGCGAAGGCGACCGCGAATATTATTACGCGAAACTTGATAAACATTTTCCCGGCATGAAAAAAAAGTATCAGCAAAAATACGGTCTAAGTTATGAGCTGCCCAGCGACAATCATGACAAATTGATGAAACTGTTACACGAAACCTGCGAAAGACACAACATCCTCTGCGGCACTGATCCTGTCTTTGAATACATGTGGACTTTCGAAGAAAAGAAAGGCCGCCAGATAGAGTTATTTTAATCAATAATTATGCAGAATCGCCATTTCATCTGATATGGCTTTTTCGACAAAGCTATTGATCGACATTCGTAATTTTTTTGATTGAATGGCAATTTCCTTGTGGAGTTCAGGAGACAACCGGATATTGAATTTTCCTGAATATGGTTTTTCCGGCGATACACCTTCTTCTTCGCACCATGTGATGTAATCATCAATAGAGTCCCTGAATGCCCTCTCAATCTCATCAACCGTTGTACCCTGAAAAGTGATCACATCTCTTGTATTGATAATATCCCCGTGAAAAATCTTCGCCTTCGCGTCATATTCCAGTGTTCCGATATATCCTTTATACTCCATCATAACGTACCCCCGCGTTTTCAAGAAATCTTCTAACAGAATTTACCGCACCCTTGTCCGTTGTTTTTTCGGGATGCGACCGGTGAAAAACAGCGCGTACCCCATTCAGTTTTACGCGCACTCTTGAGCCTGCGCCTTCAGACATTTCAGCGCCCAGTCCGGTAAAAAGCCCCTCTATATCAGCCCATAAAATATTCGCTTGTATGGGATTTTTACAGACAGATTCGAGGATCTTTTTGTGTTTTAAATGCACATTATCATAGTACTACAAAATGGTACTATGATCAATCAATAACTTTGCGGATTTAACGAAGTGTCAATGTCTTTTTTCATGGAGGCTGTCAGGCGTGCAATAATCTCTTTTTTTACATTGGCGGGCATTTTTTGCAGGTGGTCTTTTGTATTGGGTTTTTGTTCCTTTTGCTTTTCCGCAGTTTCACAGGCGAACAACTCATGCGAAGGAATCTTAAGCGCGGCAGCGATTTTTTCGATTTTTTCAAAAGAAGGTATACGGCGTCCCATTTCGATTTGACCTATGTAGTTGGAAGTTGTATCGCACATTCTTGACAGGATCATCTGGGATATACCCCGTTCTTTCCGCTTCTTTTTAAGATTGATAATAAAAATCTGCTGTAGAGTCATCAATATAAGTCTAATTGACTTATTTCTATTTCTTTTTCTACTTGTCTTATAGACGTATTTTAATTTTTATGGTATTATGTCATTGAGGCGTAAGTTTTGGAGATCAATTATGGTAGTTTCATTTATTAAAAGACATTCTGACCAGATTTTCATTTCATTGTTTTTATGTTTTTTGTTTTGTGGAGTAATTCCTTGTTACTCACAAAGCGAAGATAATATTCGGGATTCTTCAAATATAGATTCTCTTCCAGTTGGGCTTTACATTGAAGCAATTATTCCACCTTTTATCATGCAGTTGAACAACAATGCTCCAAGATTATTCGCTGGCGGTGCAACATACATGGACATTGGTTTAGGTGTAACTTTCTTTAACAATCACATAAAATTACAAGCAAATTACGGATTTCTTACCCAAGCTCTGCACGAAAGCATGGGCGGTGTCGGACCGCTACGTTACGGCGGACATGTTCTTGGACTAAAAATGCTTGCTGGTTTCATTCTGGAATTCAGCAGTCTTCTTGGATCAAATCTTGATTGGCTTGCCACATCCTTTTGCATTGGAGCAAATTTCTCGTTGTTTGATATTGCAAATGAAGGATACACGCACAGCGGAGAACCGGGCTGGGTGAGCGCATTAATAATGCAGATGGAATTTCCCAGAGTAACCATTTCTGAACAAAAATTATTGAGAACATTCAGCCTCTTTACAGAAGGACAGCTTTGGTTTGATCCAACGCATGCTGATGTTTCTACAGTGATTATTCCCCATGTCATAATGGGAGTAAGAATGTATATTTTCTGACAAGGACTTGCTTTTGGGGCTGCCTGCTGTTTCTTGGACGGTAACATGTGGTGCAAGCACTCAAATTGCAGCATACATTTCTGCTATTGTTTTCTCATTTCCCAACACAGAACTTACTGAACATTTCCTCCAGAATATCCGCGGTACTCACTTCGCCGGTAATTTCGCCCAGGGCGTTTACCGCCTCTCTCAACAGGGGGGCGATTATGTCAAGCGGTTCTTCCCGCTCCGCAAGAGCGAGAGCTTCTTCCAGGGCGGTACATGCGACATCGACAAGATTTTTCTGCCGCTGTGAACCAAGCGCGGCTGTTTGTAAATCTGTTGCCGCTGTCTGCGCCTGAACTGCCGAAATGATCGCCGCGTACAATTGCGCATCGCCGTCTCCTGTTTTTGCGCTGACGCTAATGGCATTAGCTGCTAATAAATCAGACGGCATGGTAGAGATGTCGCATTTATTCCATAGAACTAACAGAGGTCTTGTTTTTCCTCTCTGCTCTGCAACAAACGCCTTGTCTTCGGCTGTAACGCCTTCTGCTCCGTCTATCAGATACAGGATAAGTTCCGCATCTTCCAAAAGTTTCCGGCTGCGTTCTACGCCCGCTTTTTCAGCCGGGTCGGCGGAGTCCCTTAGTCCGGCGGTATCGACAAGGCGGATTGGGATTCCCTCAACGGAAACCCATGCTTCAATCCAGTCGCGGGTTGTGCCGGGAATTTCTGTAACAATGGAGCGGTCTTCTTTCAACAGCAGATTGAAAAGGCTGGATTTACCCGCATTCGGCCGTCCGGCGATTACCGCCAGAAACCCCTCCTGATAAATGCGTTCATGCTGCCAGGAAATGCTAAGTTTTTTCAGCCGCGCCAAAGTTTCCAGCGCAATATCCTGTTTGGGGAGTTTGCCTTCTTTTTCGTCTGCATCGGCGCTTATCTCATCTTCCGAATAATCAAGAAAAATTTCCGCGCCGGAAAGAACCTCAACCAGCATTTTTTTTATTTCATTTATTTCCGTCTCAAGCGCGCCGGAAAGCCGCGTTACCGCATGGCGGCGGCCTGTTTCGGTTTTGGCGGAAACCAGTTCCATGACCGACTCGGCGCGGCTTAAATCGAGTTTGCCGTTCATAAAAGCGCGGAAGGTAAATTCACCCGGCAGCGCCTCCCTGAAACCGGCTAATTTTAGGGCTTCCATCACCGCCTTTCCCGCAGCAAAACCGCCGTGGCACGAGATGTCAAGGCTGTCTTCGCCTGTGTAACTTTTAGGCGCGCGGAATACCGAGATTATCACCTCATCAATTTTTTCGTTAGCTGAAACTATCCAGCCGTGAACAAGAGTATTTCCGGAAGCGTTTTTGATTTTTTCCGGCGCGGAGAAGACCGAGGATGCAAGATCAACCGCACCCTTACCTGAACAGCGGATCAAAGTAAGGGCGCTTTTGCCGGGCGTGGTTGCAAAGGCGGTGATGGGCTTATCATCGCCGTAGTAAGCGCTCATTGTTCCTTTTGCTGCCCGGCTAAACGCAGGCGGACAAAAACCCATGGCGCGCCTACGGAGACCCATAATCCGGCAAGCGCAAAACGGATGAAGCCGAACAGATTGCGATTTGCGTATATATGATCCGCATGTGACATTTGTGGAATTAATTTTCCTACTGCGATGAAGATCAACACAAGACCGGTAATTCCTAAAAGGAAACGGACAAGCAGGATCAGGTATTTTGCTATGTTCGGGAAACTTCGTTGCAAGATGCCGATTCTGTCAATGTAATCGGCGCTCATGAAGCCGACATAGCGCCGGTTCAGACAGTATCCTGCGCCCATGCCAAGCAGGGTTCCGCCCGGCATTAATAATTCTACGCTGGGCAGATAAAGGATCATTACAAACGAAAGGAAGGCGCATGCGATCATGCCCGCGCGAAATCCTCCTTTAACCAACAACGCCTCGATTTTGCCGCTGAGCAGGAAATAGCCGCAAAGAATAGCGCCGCCCAGAATCCAGCCGCCGAAAATATCCGTGGGAAAATGCACGCCCAGATAAATTCTGGAAAAACTAATCAAAAGACATATGACGGCGGCTGCCGCTGTAGCCCATTTCTTTTTTATCCATGATGCTATAATGACAAACAAAACAAGCGAAGTCTGCGCGTGTCCCGAAGGCAGCCCGCCCATGCGCTCGATAACTATGCCGACTGAAGGATCGTAACCTGCAAAAAACGGACGCGGCTGATCGAGCAGAAACTTCAGAGTGATGTTAACCCATATGGAAATCAATACCGCAACATCAAAACGCAGAGCTTTTTTTTCATCAACGCACCAGTAAATTAACGGGATCACTGTCAGATACATTGCCGCACCGCCGAATTCAGTAATTATGCGCATAATAACGGTAAGTTCAGGGCTTGCGCATTTTTGAACAAACCTGATAAAATCGAGTCCCCATTGAAGCACTGATTCCATTTAAAATCCTTCAAAAAAAAATTGTTGCAGCCGGTTAATTGCTGCCCTTTGGGCGCGTGCCGGTTTTACTGCGGTAATTGTTTCAGTTATCATGTTTTTTATTATGGTTTGCATTGCTGTTTTATCAATACTGACTAATACGAAAAATTCATACATATCCCGAAGAACATTTTCGGCAGGTTCTCCGTAAACAGGACTTCTCCGTATTTTTATCCAATAAATTTCTTCTGTTACCGCACCTGGGTATTCTCCGCCGTATGCCTTTTTTACCAGCGTTTCAAAAAAAATCCCGTATTCATCATCAGGATTCAAAGATGAACCCGAAATCAGTCTTTTTTCAATCCTGGCCGCCGCAAGAGCGGGAAAATTACGGTCAACGGTAAAACTTTTGGCCCATTTGCTTAATGCATTGAAATTGTCGCTCTCAATTTTACCAATAAATAAATATTTGTCTTGGTACGAATCAAGTTTTTCTGTTTCTGCAATTCCTCCGTTAATGAATGCAAACATCCAATCCGGCAGATAAGCGGGTCCAAAACCATCTTGGCTTTCCAGAATTTCACCGGCGGGAAAAGCTGTAAGTTCATTATTTCCCATGTTACCAGGCTGGGTGTTAATTTTATTTCCGGCACATACGCTTAAAATTATCACATGAAAAACAAGAAAAGCCATTTGTATTTTTTTTTTCATATTGAAGGTTTTTAAATCTGTGATGAGCCGGCACCGGCAGCTTCGCTCAATATTTCCGGTTCTTTTTTTACTTTTTCTTCATCTGTTTCCATGGCAGATCTGTGTAAAACTGCGAATTCATTCCAGATCGCCGTGAATGATAGTTTCTGTACAGTGTTGTATGTATCAACAGTCCGTGCGGCTTCCTGACCAAGAGACTCAGTGTTTTTCTGCTGATGTCCAAGAGTTATCATTAACTCACCGTCAAGCGGTACCGCAAGGCTCATCGGCTGTAGTGCTGTTCCTGACTTAATGAGATTATCAATAATATTAAATCGTACTGTCAGGCCATCATGCAATATTGAAAAATCTATGTCGGCGGCGATAAAAGCATCTGACTTCTGAATTATAAATGTTTCTGAAATGGTCTCTATGGATGAAGAACTCAATGTTAAAACAAGGTTTTCGCCATCTGAGCTCAGATTCATTAATGCATCAAAGAAAGGCCCGAATTGTACCGTAAAAATTTCACCTTGTTGAACAGGCAAAAAACGGAATAGTATTTTTCCGCTTTTATTTCCGTGAGCAGAAAGAGAAACTTTTGGAAGAGAAAATGCAACTCCCGTACCGGTCAAAAGCCCATAAGTACCGTTTGACGGCATCCATTGCGGCGGTCTATTGTCTGTGGATTTTAAATTCCGTTCGACGGCAGTTGGCATTTTTTTGTCAATTAAACTGCCTTCAAAGTGATACCAGTGCAGAATGTCAAAGTTGTCATTTAAGAGAAGGCGTTTATTGGATGTTTTTGTGGAAACAGGCAGGGAAACATCCTGTGAAAACCCGGCCAATCCCTGCCGGTTTTTCACGGGAAAGACTTCGGCGCGCAGCGACAGAAAACCGTTTTGTTCCGGAGCTTTCCAGAGCAGATTTCCGGCTCCTTCGAAATAACTTCCCTCGCTTATAATTTTTTTCCCATTATACCAGGTAATATACGGCTCAAAACTGCTGTCAAAATCCAATTTTGCTTCCAGCATTACAACTGTGCCTTTCGGAATGATCTGAGAGCCTGAGACAATACCCGGCAGATGGAGTTGAATGTCTTTAAAAGAAAATTTTGAATCAGCCAGATAGAAAAAGTTTTTTTCAGTTTTGTGGAGAATGACTTTTTCGTTTAATACCTGGAAAACAATCGTGTAGTTGCCGCCGGGCAAATCTTTCGGCAGCGGGTAGTAAGGTAAATTATCAAGGTTTTTTATCCGGATAATTGTTTCATCGTTATTATTTGACTTGTTTGTTATCCGAAGCTCGTCATTTAAATCATTTACATCGTTGTTATCTGCGGTCGTATCACTTGATAAATCTTTTTCATCCTGAATATTTTCATTTAAGTTATCTTGTTTATCATCTGTATCTTCCATGTGAAGTTGCTGTTGGTTTTCTTCAGGCTCAATATTTGCTGCTTTTTCCAGGATGTATGTAACCTTTCCTCCGAGGATTTCCCCTGTGGTACTTTTAATAAAAACCATAAGCCCGGTAACATCCGGATCATCGTAAATGGAACTTTCAAAAACAGGTTGAATTTTGTCGTTAATGCCGATAAAGGAACAATCGTCCAGAGAAAGATTGTTAACCCGTGCATTTACCTTGTAAGTTCCGGCAGAAGGCATAAAAGCGTCCATAGCCCCACAGCCGCTGAACACAAGAATAACAACGAAGAAAATAACCGTTTTAATTGTGTTTCGGACACACATTTCCACAATAAATATATCATTATTTGTCATGAAAAGCAACTGTTTTTTTAATTTTCCTCGAAAAAACACCTCATTTTTGTTATTATATTGATATGAGAACCAGAGCAATTATTCATCTTGACCGTTTTACAGGCAATTTTCACGCAATTAAGGCCCGAATTGGCGACAAGCGTATTTGTGTGCCGGTAAAAGCCGATGCTTATGGTCATGGCGCCCTTCAAATTGCCAGGGCAAGCATAGAGGCCGGCGCTTTCTGCCTTGCCATCGCTACGGTTACAGAGGGGACAGAGCTTAGAAATGCAGGAATTACAGCCCCCATTTTGCTCTTGTCCCAGCCTCATCCGCAGGAAATACCAGCCATAATTGCTTCAGGGCTTACTCCCTTTGTCTCTGATCTTGAGTTTATCGAAACATTAAATACACATACTGCCCCAAAGACCAGGCTGCCCGTCCATTTGAAAATTGACACTGGCATGGGGCGGATAGGCTGCCCTGCGGAGGAAGCTCCCGCTCTTGCGAGAAGTATTGCAGACTGCGCCGGGCTGCAATTGGAAGGAATAGCTACCCATTTGGCGGTTTCCGACTCTGCCGATCCGCAGGATATTGCCTACACAAAGAAACAGTTGGCACGGTTTAGGGAAGCCGTCGCCGCAATCCGGGATGCAGGTATTGATCCCGGCATCGTCCATGCCGCCAATTCCGGCGCTGTTATTCTTCACCCGGACGCATGGTTCGATATGGTTCGCCCGGGGATTTCCCTGTATGGGTACAAACAGGCGGAAGAAAGTGAAATTACTGACTTTCCATTTGAACCGTTACACCTGGAGCCTGTTATGGAACTTAGGAGTACTGTTGTTTTAATCAAAAAAGTTAAAAAAGGCGAATCTGTTTCTTACGGCAGGACATGGATTGCCGATACGGACACAAACATTGCGGTATTGCCGGTAGGTTATGCTGACGGGTTTCCCCGACTTGCAAGCGGAAAATGGCAGGCGGTAATAGGCGGCAATGTATACCCGCTTGCAGGCCGTATCTGCATGGATCAATGCCTTGTAAACCTGGGACCGGAATCAAAAGTCCGCCGCTGGGATGAAGCTATTATTTTCGGCGGCTCTGCCCCTGATGCCGCAGCTCTGGCTCGGACTGTTGGGACAATTCCCTATGAGATAACCTGTAATATTAATAAGAGGGTGCCGAGGGTGTATATCTAGTGTTGCGGAATGTTAGTGGTATTTTTGCGAAATTTCTTTGAATTGATCCTGAATCTGCACTACCGCGTCTGTGATATACGGATCGAATTGCGTGCCGCGCCCTGAAGAGATTATGTTCAGCGCTTCATTGTAGGGCATGGCAGCTTTGTAGACACGGGCGCAAACCAGAGCGTCGTAGACATCCGCCAGAGCAGCAAGACGGGAAGTCAGGGGAATTTCGTTTTCTTTTAATTGCCGGGGATAGCCTTTGCCGTCCCACCTTTCATGATGACCGTAACAGATGTCCTCGCAATGTTTCAGGTAAAGAGACGAGTTTACATCGCCCAGTTCGCCGATTATTTCCTTGCCCCTTGTAGTGTGGGTTTTCATTATCTCGTATTCATCGGGGTCAAGTTTACCCGGCTTAAGGAGTATTTTATCGGGGATGGCGATTTTACCAACATCGTGAAGAGCCATGGATTTCATGATTATATCGGGATTCAGTTTCGATAGGTCTTCGGCATAGATCGAGTCACATTCAATAAGGTAATCGGTAAGCGCCCTTACAAAAAGCTGTGTGCGCTTTACATGTTCTCCGGATTCCAAGTCGCGATGTTCAATGGCGTTTGCAAGCCCTTGAAGGGCGCTGTCCAGGGTTTTCGTAGCTTCTGCTGTTTTTATCGCAACCATTTCTTCCAGGCTGTCACTGTAGTTTTTCAGTTCAATCTGGTTTTTGACCCGCAGCTTTACAATTTCGGGCAGGAACGGCTTTTCAATAAAGTCAACCGCTCCGGCGGCAAGCAATTCGCTTTCCGAATCATTGGCGGCAGTGATGAATATTACCGGTATTCTTTTAAATGATTTGTCTTTCTGTAAAATCTCAAACAATTCAAGCCCGGTCATTTCGGGCATCATAAGATCCAAAAGAATGATTTTTGGCAGAGTGTGCGCGGCACGGAGTTTTTCCAGCGCTTCCCTGCCGTTGCTTGCGGTTATGATATGGTAATCATCTTTCAGAATTTCTTCGAGAATCATGACGTTCATTTCAACGTCATCTACAACTAAAACTGTCGGTATTTTATCAATCATTTTGCGCTATGACCTTTTCTATTTCCGTCAGAGTTTGGGCGAAGGTATTTTTCAAAGCAGTTGTCTGTTCGGGATTTACTGATTTGGCTTTTATCTGCGACTCTAATTCCATGCTTTGCTTATAGAGTTCTGTCAGTGATAAATTGGCGGCAAGGCCTTTCATGGTATGAGCCGCAACCTGGGCTTTCTCCATATCGTTTGCAGTCAGAGCGGCGTCAAGATCATTCAGGTTGGTGTCGTTTTTGAACTTGGTAAGCAGTTTGACGTAGAGCTTGGTGTTGTTCATCACCCTTTTTGCGCCTTCTTCAAAATTGATGTAGATTACATCACCCATTATGAAAGCCTCCCTTAACGCTCACGATATATGATCCTGCCCCTGCTCAGATCATACGGGGAAAGGGCGATTCTGACCCGGTCGCCGGGAACAATGCGGATGTAGTGCTTGCGCATCTTGCCGGACAAATGCGCCAGAATGAGGTGTCCGCTCTGATTATCCAACGCAACCCGGAACATGGTATTGGGAAGAGCTTCCTTGACAACACCCTCCACCTCTATCGCTTCTTCTTTCGCCACATATACTCCTAACAATATGGTATAAATAAAGCCAAATTTTGTCAATGTTTCACGATGTCTATTGAGGCTGACACGATTTGAACGTGCGACCTGCAGATCCGCAATCTGCTGCTCTATCCAGCTGAGCTACAACCTCATGAGAAAAAACGGAG
Organism: Treponema sp.; assembly: GCA_031256035.1. GTDB lineage: Bacteria > Spirochaetota > Spirochaetia > Treponematales > Breznakiellaceae > WQXQ01. The sequence continues at coordinate 70,014 of JAIRRJ010000052.1, forward strand.
CAGGGGGGATTCGAACCCCCGGTACCCTTTCGGGGCACAACTCCTTAGCAGGGAGCCCGATTCGGCCGCTCTCGCACCGCTCCAAATAAGGCGACCGTTAGGTCGTCTTTTCAACTAAGTAACACGAGCGGGCGCAGGACAGATTATCACTTCCCATAATGTAGGCTGACTTTAGTCAGCCGTACGCGCCCTTCCAGTAAGGCGACCGTTAGGTCGTTTAAGGGACAATTTATAACGGCTTCACAATATAGTTATCGGAGCAGGGGGGATTCGAACCCCCGGTACCTTGCGGCACAACGGTTTTCAAGACCGCCTCCTTCAACCACTCGGACACCGCTCCAAAAAAGTCAGCCCGTCAAGGGCTGTTCAGCCACAGAATTCAACACGAGCCGGCGCCGTTTGACCAGCTTGAAACTTAAATTTAGCAGAACAGGGTGTTTTGGTCAATATAACGCAATGCCTCACGATAAATCGAACCCTAGAAGAGTGATGCCTCAAGATAAAAATCGAACCATACGGAAAGAGAATAATACCGGTAAAACCAATTACCGGAGCACGTATGGAGTTGA